>JBKJZI010000218.1:0-9484 GCA_046715155.1 Chthonomonadales bacterium
CGCTTTAGGGCGCGGAAGGACCAGAAGTTCATGGCCTCGGGCGTTACCTTCGGCGGGCCGTGCGCGGCGGGCGGAGCGACCTTTACCTTCTCCGGCCACGGCGCGCCGGACTTCACCCATCGGGTGAGGAGATCAATCTCCTTTTGCGGCAGCCGGCCGGTCGGCGGCATTTGCGGGCCTAGATAGTTGATGGCCCTCAGAATCTTGCTCTCTGCCGGATTCTTCAGGTCGACCACCACACCGTTCGCGCTGCCCTTGAGGATTCCGGCGCGATCACCCAGATTCAGCCCGCCCTTCGGATGCTCACCGGAATGGCATGTGAGGCAGTTGCGCTTCAGAATCTCGATTGCTTCGGTGGCCGCTTTTGAGGAATCGGCGGGCGAGCCCGGTGATTGGGCGATCACGAGCGGGCCGGCGGCCAGGAAGATGGCGGAAACGAGAGCCAATACTTGAAGAACTGTCGAGATGCGGAGCATATGATATTGTATCCGATTCGCTTTGAGAGCGCACGGGGCGAATGTAAGTGTACCGGTTCATGGTTGTTGAGAGAAGATTCCGTGACGCGGGATGTAGGGGCGGTCCTGCGTGACCGCCCAGTTGCGTGCACCGAGCGAGGAACAGCCGGGGATTCAAAGCCCCGGCTGTGGGAATCGTCCTCCGGACGAACGTAGGCGTAATCGTTTGTTCGAAGGGCAGTTCTCCAGACCGGCATCTAGACACCGAGGTCGTATGAGCTAAGGACCATGACCACAACATTCTAGGCTCCGGGAGGTTTGGGGCGGGCTCGGCGGCTTCGGGCGGTGTATTCGGGGTCGAGCTTGAGGGCCCAAACGTCTTCTTTGAGGTAGAACCACCAGGGGCTGCCCCCTGAATTCCGGGCGTTGTGACGCCAGCGGCGGTGGTAGCCCATCAGGACGCCGCGCTTCCGCAGGTCGGCGACACAGTTCCGGTGGATTCCGAGCTCGCGGGCGGTCTGGGCGGTGGAGAAGTACTCTCCGTGGTTCAGGTCGATTCTCCCCTGGCCTTTCTCCGGCAGATGACGCCACTCCATGAATTCCTCGCGGTTGGTAGGCACTCCCGGAATGGGCGCCTCCTTGTGGACTCCGGGTATCGCGGTACCATCGCGCCAGGCGCGACGGCGGACGTGGTCCCAACTCGTGGCATAGCGAAGCACCTGGTTGTAGCTCAACATGAGGCGGGAGCCGGGGATTCCGGGCTTTTCCTGCCAGCCGAATAAGCGCCCCTCGCCGACCAGGTGGGTGATCCTTCTCGGACGGACGTCGAGGATTCCGGCGGCCTCATTGCGCGAGATCAGGCGGTCGTCGGGCGGGGCTTCGAGGCGGGTCCGGATGTGGGGGCGCATACCGTCATAGGCCCATTCAGCGGGGGTCTTACTGTTGCGGCGGCGGTGAATCTCCCGTTTACGGGCCAGATTCTCGACCTGCTCACACGAGAGCAGTATTCGCGGTTGTTTTCCGTCCATTATCCGCACGCACTGCAGCGTCCCGCGCCTTATCAGGCAGTAGACGGAGTATTTTGAAATCTCCAGGATCTCGGCGGCCATCAGGACGGTCAGTGCGCGCTTTTCACCCATCAGGTCCTGGAGCCAGTCCTTTTGGAGGGCGTGGTCGTAGTTATCGCGCCGGAAGCGCTGACGCCACTCCTCGATCTTTTCTTGCTCTGCCTGAACGGCCATGTGACCGTAGGGCGCGCAGAGTAAAAACGCCTCATCGCTCACCAGCGGAACGCCGTCTCTGCGATATGGCCGCATTCGCGGCCGGTAACGCATCCGGGCCACATTGTCTCGCTCGGCGTACCAGTTTTCTTGGAGTCTGGATTCCACGTCTTCGCGCTTCAGGAGCCACTTTCGCCCTGATAAATAGCAGTCGAACCGACCCTGATGGATGAGCCGGTAGACGGTTTCGCGGCAGACTCCGAGGATTTGAATCGCCTCGTTTACGGTAACCCAAGTTGCCAGGGGTCGGGGGTCGGGAGTTAGGAGTCGGGGATTCCGCGTCGGCGTTCTGTATTTCTGGAGGAGCTTTACCCAGTTCCGGCCGTCGGCGCCCCAGGTTTCCGAATCGATGTAGTCCCAGGAGATCGCCTCGCCCTTCGGCAGGCCGAGGCACTCCGAAGCTTCATCCTGCGGAATCCACCCGTCTTTTCTCAGCTCCTCTGCCGTCCATTGCCGCGAAAAGTCCTTACCCATGCCCCATCCTCCCGATCGACCCACCGATTCAAGATTAAACGCCCGTCTACCATATTAACAGTAGACGGGCGTTCGGTCAATAGTAAACTTAATCGTCGGTATGAAACCGACGGCAGCACATTCAGCGATGTCCTTCGGACTGACGGCTTCATCAAAGCGTCGGCAGGTTTACAGCGAACGAGTACTCTGTTTGAACGGAAATCCGAATGTTAGAATCCCGATTCCGTCCCTGGGAAACAGGACGGCGGAAATCCGATGTCAGCAATGCGTTTCCGTCGCCGTGAAACGGGACGGTAAACGTCCCGACTGGCGGGCCTTCGGCCAAGCGTCCTCCGGACTAACGGCGAGTTACAACGAGGGAAACGCAGTTTGCTAATTCTAGTTGTGGGAGCCGGTTATTGCGGCAGGGGTGGCAGCATTCTGTGTGATGGCAGAGAACGAACGGAATGAATTCCTCGCTGGGTGGCCTGTCGGCCGAGTGTCCGTCTTCACTGACACGGAAGTTCCGTCACCGGATTCCGCCCCGCCGATGAGTGACGCATAACACCCAAGCTCATTGACCCTAATCTGCGAGACGCTTGGATAGCAGCCAAAGCGTGATGGTCGGGTTGGTTGCAGCGCATGGTTATACCGCGTTGGTGATAGTGAGAGTGCCATCTGCATACTCAAAGCTTAACGTGCCATCTGGGCTGGAGAATTGCAGCTTCCCTGTATCGTAGTCGATCTCTTTCACTGGCACAGAGACGCCGTCGATTGGGCCGATACCCCGCGCCAGACCAGCCTCTGGATATGCAAGCTGATAATCGCGAGCGACTCGCTCCCAGGTTTCCGTTGAAAAGACTCCGCGACCCGAATGAGAAACCGTCAACAAATACGTGCCAGTAGCGTCAAATCCCATGGCAACCAAGCCGCCGACCAAAAAGCTGTTTGGGAAGCGCCAACGTATAAGCCCATGCTCTCAAACGACACGTAAGGCTGAGGAATCTCGTCGGCCCGCGTGCTTGATCATACGTCCACCCACCGACCATCAGCGAAGCCGCCGGAATCGTAAAAAGAACACACGGCGGTTAGGGCAGCGTCAAGGTCCAGCACCCAGTTGTTTGGGTAATATCCCGACTGTCCGCCAATTGTTACCAAGATCTGAGGTTCACCAGGCCGTGACAAATCGATCCAAACCGGGAATCGCTCGTTGTGAATGGAACCAGTCACGACATACTCACCCTCGCCGCCGCCAACACATAGATATGTTTCTTCATCCTCGGCGTCTGGTTGAAGATAAATATCGTTGAGATTATCGCCGTTCAGCTGCTCGAATGGCCGCTTCTACATCCTGCCACGACGGCGAGACGATTTCCTTGTCGTGCATATGCACACCGAGCCATTCGCAGATTGTAAGCGTTGCAACTCCCATCATTCTCGTTTCGTCCCGACTAGTTGTCAGGCGAGGATTCCGTGGACGATGTTGCCGGCGATGTCGGTTAGGCGGAAGTCGCGGCCCTGGTATTTGTAGATGAGGCGCTTGTGGTCGATTCCGAGCTGGTGGAGGATGGTGGCCTGGAGGTCGTGGATGTGGACCGGGTCCTTCGCGACGTTGTACGAGTAATCGTCGGTCTCGCCGTAGGTGATTCCGGGCTTGATTCCGCCGCCGGCCATCCAGATTGTGTAGCAGCGAGGGTGGTGGTCGCGGCCGGAGGTGATGTCATCCAGGTCGCCCTGGGAGTAGACCGTCCGGCCGAACTCGCCGGCCCAGACGACTAGAGTATCGTCCAGCATTCCGCGCTGTTTGAGGTCTTTCACGAGGGCGGCAGAGCCGCGGTCGGTGTCTTCGCACTGCATGGTGATTTCTTTGACCAGATTCCGGTGGGTGTCCCAGCCTACGTGGAAGAGCTGGATGAAGCGGACTCCGCGCTCCGCCAATCGCCGCGCTAGGAGACAGTTCCGAGCGTAGCTGCCCGGCTTGTGCACGTCGGGTCCGTACATGTCCAGGATGTGCTTGGGCTCGTCCGAGAGGTCGACCAGTTCCGGCACGCTGGTTTGCATGCGGTAGGCCATTTCGTACTGCGCGATGCGGGTCTGGATTTCGGGGTCGCCCATTTCGCGGGCGCGCATCTCGTTCAACTGGGCCAGGTCGTCTAGCTGGCCGCGCCGGACGTCGGGGGAGATTCCGTCGGGGTTTGTGAGATAGAGCACGGGGTCGCCGCCAGCGCGGAATTTGACGCCCTGGTAGCGCGAGGGGAGGAATCCGCTGCCCCAGTAGTATTCGAAGAGGAGCTGGCCGCAGGTGCCGTGGCGGTCGCGGGACATCATTACTACGAACGCAGGCAGGTCTTTGTTTAGACTCCCGAGGCCGTAGGACACCCAGGCGCCGGTGCTGGGACGGCCGGGCTGCTCGGCGCCGCTCAGGAACAGGCACATTCCCGGCGCGTGGTTGATGGCCTCGGTGTGCATGGATTTGACGAAACAGAGGTCGTCCGCGATGGAGGCGGTGTTCGGGAGCAGCTCGCTTAGCCAGGCGCCGCTCTTCCCGTGCTGCTTGAACTTGAACTTGCTGGGCTGAATGGTGAGCTTCTGGCTCGCCGTCATGGTGGTGAGACGCTGGCCCATGCGCACCGAATCCGGGAGCAGTTGCCCGCGGAACTTATCCAGCGGCTTGTAGTCGAAGAGGTCGACCTGCGACGGCGCTCCGGACTGGGTGAGGTAGATGATGCGCTTGGCCCTTGCGGGCAGGTGTTGGGTGTTGGGTGTTGGGTGTTGGGCGTTTGCGTCTTCGCCTATTAGTGAGGCGAGGGCGGCGACGCCTACTCCGGCGCCGAACTGGCCGAATAGCTGGCGGCGGGTGAGGAGGAGTTGACTGTTGGTTCTAGGATCCATCATTTATTCGATCGCGTTCCAAGGGCGCAGAGATTGGTAATCCCGCGCTGACATTACGAAGTCCTCCTTCGAGGACTTGAACTACTCCTTGCTTAAGGTTTCATCCAGATTCAGGATGGTGCTTGTGATGGTTGTGTAAGCGGCGAGCTCGGACGGATTGAGAGACGGATTCCGCTTCTTCTCTCCGACCGACAGCAGTTTCTGGGCGGATTCCGGGTCCTTGTGAAATCGGTTCAGATTGCGTCGGAATCCGTTTTCCAGGACGGCAAGCTCCGAAGAGGCTGGACGGCGGGAGGTCGCCTGTCGGAATGCGTAGGCGATCACTGCCTTCGGGTGGCTCGAGGCTTTCATTGCGCGCTCGGCCAGGAAACTGGCGGCCTCTACATACTGGATGTCGTTCATTAGGTTGAGCGCCTGGAGCGGGGTATTGGTGCGCTCGGTGCGGACGATGCAGACGCGGCGGGCGGCGGTGTCGAACATCGTAGGCGGCGCAACGGACCGCCGCCAGAATGTGTAAAGGCTGCGGCGATAGAGACCTTCACCACTGTCGCGAGCGTAGGTGATCTTGCCGTAGCTGAAATCCTCCCAGACTCCGTCCGGCTGATACGGTTTGACCGACGGGCCGCCCACCTTCTCCACGAGTAGGCCGCTTAACGCAAGCGCCTGGTCACGGAGCACGAACGAAGGCCAGCGGAATCTAGGCCCGCGCGCCAGCAAACGGTTGCCGGGGTCCCTCTCAAGCAATTTTGGCGGCGTCCGTGAATCCTGGCGGTAGGTTGCGGACGTGACGATGAGTTTGATGAGACGCTTAATTGACCAGGGTCTCGGGTCTCGGGTCTCGGGTCTCGGGCTCTCAACGCCTGGATTCATGAATTCTACGGCCAGCCAATCCAGCAGCTCCGGATGAGACGGCGGCTCGCCCTGGATTCCGAAGTCTTCGGAGGTCTTTACCAATCCGGTTCCGAAGAGCTGCTGCCAGACGCGGTTGACGGTCACCCTGGCGGTGAGCGGATTGCGGGGGTCGACCAGCCACTTTGCGAGCGCGAGCCGGTTGTTGGGCAAGCCTTCCGGGAGCGGATTCAGCGTTGCGGGAACGGCGCTCGTTACTTTCTCCCCATACTTGTCATAGGCGCCGCGGAGGAGGATGAAGGAATCTCGCGGCTCCTTTCGCTCGTCCATGACCATCGCGAGCGGAATCTCTTTTTTCACAGCGTTGATCCCGTCGAACACTGACTCTTGTTTCTTTCGAAGCTCTGACCGGGCGGGGTCAAGTGAGAAATAGTAGGTTTCGAGCTCCTTTTTCTGTTCGTCGGTTCGCTTGTCCAAGGTTATTGCCAGAATCGACGAGATCTTTTCCGGCGGCTTACTAGCACCCGAAACAACTTGCTTCTCCCAGTCCGGCTGCGCTGCTCTGAGCTTTTTGTCAATGTCGATGAGCTGCTGCTTGATCGAGCCGCTCTGCGCCTCGAGCTCTGCCATTCGCTGCTTCTGCTCATCACTGGGGAGGGAAATAATCGGGTTCGCGCTGTGAGCGGCGTCCACGGAGCCGGATTCGGAGACGTTGTTGAAATAGGCGTAGAGCTGGTAGTACTCGCGCTGGGAGAAGGGGTCGTATTTGTGGTCGTGGCAGCGGGCGCAGCCGAGGGTGAGGCCCTGCCAGAGGGTGGCGGTGGTGTCTACGCGGTCGACGACGTAATCGACCCGACTCTCTTCCGCAATGCGGCCGCCTTCGCCATTCAGCATGTGGTTGCGGTTGAATCCGGTGGCGATCTTCTGACTGAAGGTTGCGTTTGGAAGCAAGTCTCCCGCGAGCTGCTCGACAGTGAACTGATCGAACGGCATGTCGGAATTGATTGCGTTGATAACCCAGTCTCGCCACGGCCACATGGTTCGCGTGCGGTCTTCCTGGTAGCCGTTCGTATCGGAATAGCGCGCTGCCTCGAGCCATTCCCACGCCCATCGTTCGCCGAATCTTGGAGAAGTCAGCAGGCGGTCAACGACCTTGTCATAGGCATTCGGACTCCGGTCCGCAAGAAACGCATCCAGTTCCTCGAGCGTCGGCGGAATCCCCGTAATGTCCATCGTCACCCGGCGGAGCAGCTTCTCCTTCGGCGCCTGAGGCGAAAGTGACAGACCTTCCTTATCCAGGCGCGCCGTAATGAAAGCATCGATTGGATTGCGGATTGCGGATTGGGGATTGCGGATTTTCGGAATCGTCGGACGCGTTGGTGGAATGAAGGACCAGTGTTGTTCGAAGCGCGCGCCTTGCAGAATCCAGCGGCGGAGTAGATCGATTTGCGGTTTTGTCAGAGTCAGGTGAGAATCCGCGGGCGGCATTCGGCGCGCTGGATTTGGGTCCGTGATGCGCTGGTAGACGCGAGATTGAGGTGCATTGCCGGGAACGATCGCGCGGCGCGAATCCTTTTCGTTGTCCAGCCGCAGGTTTGCCTGGCGCGCGGAGGCATCCGTGCCGTGGCAGCGGAAGCACTTGTCCGAGACGATTGGACGGACGTCGCGGTTGTAGCTTACACGCTCCTGCGGCTCGCGCATTGCCGATGCGACGCCAACCACGAGGGTAGCGGCCGTTATAGCAAGAAGAGAAATGGTGTGAGAATGCCTGGTCATAGCCTAGTGTTCAGTTAACCTGAAGCTTACACTCACCAGTGCCTAGAATCGTCGGTATAAAACCGACGGCAGGGAATTCAGCGATGTCCTTCGGACAGGTCTTTCAAACACAAGGGTCTTGCTTAACAGAACACGAGTAGGAGGGTAGAACATGTCGTGAAAGTGAGATGTCGTCCGTCCATCTGTTGTATCACGGATTCCGTTGGTGGACCACCTAATTGTCACTTCGCGGCGTAGAGGGCGCGCAGTAGACGGACTGCGGAATCCACCAGCATTTCGCCGGAACCCTGGGCGCAGCGGGCGCTTACTACTTCGTAGTTTCCCTCGGGATAGGCGGCGCGATCGGGGATGTAGCCGATGGAGCCGTTCGCCAGCTCCGCGATGAACGTGTACTTGAACGGGGAGGCTTTCTTGATGGCGAGGCCGAGCTCTACGAATATCTCCCCCGGGAGGCTGACGAACGCCACCTCGTTCCCGAGCGCGATCACCTGCACTTCTACTTCCAGCGGCTTTCCGTTTCGGGCGGCGATATCCAGCGCTTTGAAGGCGAAGACCGTTTGCAGGAACGGGGCTTGCTCTTTCGTTCCGAAGCGCTCAGCAGTCTTTTTCGCTTCCTCGATTTCGGTGGCGCTGATGGGCGCCGGCGGCAGCTTTACGGTTTCGCTTCGGACCCGCAGAGCGCCGGAATCGACCGGCTGCAGGTCACGATAGGTCTTTAGAACGGCGCCGGCAAGGATTCCGCCGATGCGTGCGGCCTCCGCATGCCCTTTTTGAGGGTCCGCCCATTTTACGTCGATGTGGTTCAAATTGCCGCAGCATCCCAGCGCGAAGAGGGTCAGCATGTCCGCGCTCTTCGAATCGGCCAGAATCCGCGACAGGGTGTAGGGATAATCCGCCGAGAAATCGAGGCCGCCGACCGTGTCGAGGTGCATGGCGAAGTTGACGTAGGTGGCGAGGGGCTTCTTCGCGGCGGATTCAAAATAGAGCACGCCGACGTCCGGATCTATCGGGCCGGCCGGGCGCACGATGTTGGGGTTGAGCTTGCCCGGATTCCAGCCGACGCTGCCGTCTTTCATGTGGAACCGGCGGTTGAATGCCAGTCGCGTCTCCTGGCCGATTCCGGCGAGCGCGCGGGAAGGCTGCAGCTTCGATTCCGCTTCTTTCACCGCCTGGGCGATTTTGCCGGGTAGCTCCAGGTTGTACTTGCGCGCTATTTCCGCCGAGCCGCCGAGCGCTCCGTCGCGGGTAGAGTTCGAGACGATCACGGGGCCGGTGTGGGCGTGTGTAGCCCCGATCATCACGTTTTCGCCGCGGATTCCGGTCGTCTTCTCGACTTCTTTCCGCGCTGCTTCAACGATTTCTCGCGACGTCGTGATCAAGTCAAGGCTGACGAGCGCCGCCTTGGTTCCGTCCACGTCGAGCACGATGGCTTTTGCCCACAGGTCATCATGCACTCCCGTGGAGAGGCGGGCGCTGTAGTAGCCTGCCATTGGAGTCCCGTTGGGTGGAGTGATCTTGACGGCCGCTGCGCCAACCTTGAGTTCAGAGTTTGCGGGAGACGATAAGGCAAAGAGGGCCACCGGGAGGGCGAGGCTTCTGCCGAGCCGCATTAATTCGCGTAATCCATTCCGTGGGCAACGGCTCGGCAGGAGCCTCGCCCTCCCGGTGGTGTGATCTAGTCTCATAACTTTAGGAATCTAACGCACACCGGCATTGGGATGTTAATTGAATGGCCGGTCGGCTTCAGCTTGCCGGTTTTCTGGTCGATCTTGAAGACGA
>JBKJZI010000219.1:0-7398 GCA_046715155.1 Chthonomonadales bacterium
GGCGGCACGTCCGCCTCCGCATCGTTTGAGCTGACTTATCAGAATCCCGCGACTGGAAAAACGACCACCGTACCCGACCGCGTGCATCTGCGGCGCACGAGGAACGAATGGCGGATCGTTCCGGGCGCGGCCGACAGTCTCAGTTCCGGTTCGTTCCTTACGGTAAGCTTCCTTGCGATGGCGCTCGCCGATCCGGACGCCTGGCCGCGCGCTCGTGGAACGGCGGAGACGCTGCGCTGTATGGCGAACATGCGGAAGCTCTGCGAGGCGGCGCTCGCTCTGCGGCGGGCGAACGAGGGGCGTTTCCCCGCCCGGGCTTCCGAGTTTCGCTCAAACGTATCCAAGTTTCTCAAGCCGGCGGATGTGCCGCGATGCCCGGTGGACCGGTCTTCCGGCGAGAGTTACCTCTTGAACACAAACCTTCAGGGCAAGCGATACAATGAAATTCCGCTGCCGGAAGAAACGGTAATGCTATACGAAGGCAAAGCCCAGCGAATTCTCTTCCGCCACGACCGCCGCGCCGTGATCGGCATGGCGAACGGAAGCGTCCGTCTGGTTAATGAGCAGCAAAGTCGCACTGTAAGATGGATTCCGTAAGACGAAGGGTGTGGGGTGTAGGGTGTAGGCCCGAAACCTGTACACCTTACCCGAATGGAGATTTGCATCCATGCCGGTTCCAGAGAACCTGAAATATACTGAGACGCACGAATGGATTCGGCTGGACGGGGATGTCGCTACCATCGGAATCACGGACCACGCGCAGTCCGAGCTGGGCGACGTGGTATACGTAGAGCTTCCCGAGACCGGTAGGATGTTGGCCAAGGACGAGGTCTTCGGTACGGTCGAATCCGTGAAGGCTGTCTCAGACCTGTATAGTCCCGTCAGCGGCGAGGTGGTGGACACGAACCGGGTACTCACCGACGCAACCGAGACGGTAAACAACGACCCCTTCGGCGAAGCGTGGATGATCCGAGTGCGAGTCTCCAACACCGCCGACTTAGGTGATCTCCTGGAACCGGCGGACTACGAGAAGATCGTGGCTGAGGCATCCCACTAGCCGTCCGTGCAACTCCCCTCAAAGGCTAAAATCTAGATCCATGATTGAAACGCATTCGTTCGTCTCCCGGCATATCGGACCCCGGTCGGAAGACGTCGGCTCCATGCTCGCCGCGCTTGGCCTGGACAGTCTCGATTCCCTCGTCGACTCCACGGTTCCCGCCCAGATTCGCACGTCGCGACCGCTTTCCAAAGAAATCATCGGCCCCGGACTATCGGAGCACGAGATACTGGACGAGTTAAGGGGGATGGCATCCGCCAATCAAGTGTTCAAGTCGTACATCGGTATGGGCTATCACCCCAGCTACACGCCACCGGTTATCCTCCGAAACTTGCTGGAGGACCCGCGGTGGTATACCCCCTATACGCCGTATCAAGCGGAGGTGGCGCAAGGGCGTCTCGAGGCGTTGCTCAACTTCCAAACAATGGTCATCGACCTGACTGGGATGGAAATCGCGAATGCTTCTTTGCTGGACGAGGGAACGGCCGCGGCGGAGGCGATGGGAATGTGCGCCGCGATCAAGGGGGTGGGGGAGGGGACGGCATTCTTCGTAGCGGAGGACTGCCATCCGGCGACCATCGCCGTGGTCCAGTCACGCGCGGAGCCGCTCGGAATCGAAGTGATCGTTGGCCGGCATCAGGATTTCCTGTTCGATCGCCCGATAATCGGAGCTCTGATTCAGTACCCGGCGACCGACGGCGTTATCTACGATTACTCCGAGTTTTCTCGAGGGGCGAGCGATTCCGGGGCGCTGGTAGTCGTTGCGGCGGACATCCTCAGCCTGGCGCTGCTCAAACCGCCGGGGGAGTGGGGGGCCGATATCGTCGTAGGCAATACGCAGCGGTTCGGCGTACCGATGGGGTATGGAGGACCTCACGCCGCCTACCTGGCAACTCGCGATGAGCACAAACGCCTGATTCCGGGCCGGATCGTCGGGGTCTCGCGTGATGCTGAGGGCCGGCAAGCTGTCCGACTGGCCCTGCAAACCCGTGAGCAGCACATTCGACGCGAGAAGGCGACGAGCAACATCTGCACGGCGCAAGTGCTGCTAGCAAACACTGCCGGCATGTACGCCGTCTATCACGGCCCCGAGGGAATCCGGGAGATCGCACAACATACCCACCGGATGGCGCGGCTCCTCGATCACGGGCTCCGCGAGCTCGGATTCGAGACCGGTCAGCAGCCTTATTTCGACACGCTGCGGATTCCGCTCGGCCGGCCGGCCGCAGAGATCCTCGAACGCGCGCAATCTCGCCAAATCAACCTGCGACAACTGGACGCTTCAACACTGTGCGTTTCTACCGACGAGACCACGACGGAATCCGATATCCGCGAGCTGCTGAGTATCTTTCACGGTTCCGATCGCGAACTTCCGAGCATCGATAACGAATGTGCGTTCCCGCGGCAGTTGGTAAGGACGTCCCCGTTCCTCACGCATCCCGTCTTCAACTCAGTACGATCTGAGACCGAGATGCTCCGGTACCTGAACAAGCTGCAAAGCCGCGATCTGTCTCTTGCAGAATCCATGACGCCGCTCGGGTCGTGCACGATGAAGTTGAATGCTACGGCCGAGATGATTCCGGTCACCTGGCCGGAGTTTGGACAGCTCCATCCATTCGCACCGTTGGACCAGGCTCAGGGTTACGCGGAGTTAATTCTTCGACTCGAAGCTATGCTTGCCGAGATAACCGGCTTCGATGCAATTTCATTGCAGCCCAATGCCGGCAGCCAGGGCGAGTACGCCGGGCTCCTTGTCATAAGGCGATATCATGAAGACCGCCGCGAGAATCAGCGGGACGTCTGTTTGATTCCGCATTCCGCTCACGGCACCAACCCGGCGACCGCTCACATGGCCGGAATGCGCATCGTGGTGGTTCGGACCGACGAATCCGGAAACGTGGATGTGGGTGACCTTCGGGCAAAAGCGGAGCAGCATTCTGAGAATCTCGCCGCGCTGATGATCACGTATCCTTCGACACATGGTGTCTTTGAAGAGGGAATCCGCGAGATTTGCGACGTGGTGCATCGATTTGGCGGCCTGGTGTACATGGACGGCGCGAATATGAATGCGCAGGTAGGTCTCTGCCGGCCGGGAGAGTTCGGTCCGGACGTCTGCCACCTGAATCTGCACAAGACCTTCTGCATACCTCACGGGGGTGGGGGACCGGGGATGGGACCCATCGGCGTCAAGGCCCACCTGGCGCCCTTCCTGCCGCGCCATCCGATTATTCCCACGGGCGGTGAGAAGGGGATCGGCGCTATATCCTCCGCGCCGTGGGGCAGCCCGAGCATTCTTCCGATCTCCTCCGCGTACATCCGGATGATGGGCGCGCAGGGCCTTAAACGGGCGACGGAAATCGCCATCCTGAATGCAAACTACGTTGCGAAACGGCTGGACCCACATTTCCCGGTCCTTTACAAAGGCTCTAACGGATTCGTCGCGCATGAGTGTATCGTAGATGTTCGGCCGTTAAAGAACACCTCCGGAGTCGAGGTGGAAGATGTAGCAAAGAGACTCATGGACTATGGATTCCACGCGCCGACGGTGAGCTTTCCCGTGGCCGGTACACTGATGATCGAACCTACGGAGAGCGAATCCAAGGAGGAGCTGGACCGATTCTGCGAGGCTATGATCGCCATTCGCGGGGAAATCACCGATATCGAGGAGGGTCGTTCCGATCGCCGGAACAACGCCCTGAAGAACGCTCCACACACGGCGGCAGCCGTAACGGATTCTGAATGGGACCGCCCATACACACGCGAGCAGGCGGCGTTTCCCGCTCCCTGGACCCGGGAATGGAAGTACTGGCCGCCCGTTGCACGAATCGACGCCGTTTACGGCGAGCGGAATCTGGTCTGCGCGTGCCCATCGATCGAGGCATACGAATCGTAATGCGCGCCTGGCGGTTGATCGTCGACGGTGAATGCGACCCGTTCTGGAATATGGCGGCGGATTCGGCAATACTTGAAGGGGTTATCAGAGGCGACAGCCCGCCCACTCTCCGGGTGTACGGCTGGAAACGCCCGGCAGTCACGATTGGGCGATTTCAAGATGCGGAGCGCGGAATCGACCTGCAGTTTTGCCAGGGGCATGGAATCCCGATCGTTCGCCGCCCCACGGGCGGCCGCGGAATCCTGCATGGGGGAGATCTCACCGTCTCGTTGATTCTCCCGGAGGCGGAGTTGGGCCGTACCGGATCGAGCGTCGCCGGCTCCTATCGAGAACTGAGTATCGGATTCATACGCGCGCTGAACGGACTTGGATTTTCCTCGGCGCTCGGGGCGTGCGAGAGGTCGGCGGGCGCCGTGGGAGACTGTTTTGCCGCGAGAAGCGCGGCAGATGTCATAGACTCCGCGACGCGCGCTAAGCTGATTGGCAGCGCGCAAAGACGTAAAGATGGCGTCCTGCTGCAACAGTCATCGATCCGTCATCGCCGACCGGCGATGGATCCATCATGCGTCTTCCGAGGCGCCGTCGCGCGGGCCGGCTTTCCACTGGAATCCTATACTCAGGTGGAGCTCCGACACGTCATCGCGGTAGGATTTGGTGAAGCTCTCGGCGTCGAGCTGTCCCGTGGACCGCTGACCGAGCGGGAGGCGCTTGATTCTGAAAGGATTGCTCGGTCGCTCGAGGAGGGTGGATTGAATTCAGGTTCGGTTGACACTGGCAAGGCCATATGATATACTGCCGCTAGTCCCTGTCAGCACTCATTTCCACGCAAAGTATCGCCATTTCGGAGACATTTGGCGGGCGAAAATACGGAGATAGGACCCTATGGCTAAGAAGATTCTCGCAGTGGACGACGAGCGGCACATCGTGCGCCTGGTCCAGGTAAATCTGGAGCGGCAGGGATACGAAGTCGTAACGGCGTTCGATGGCAAGGAAGCGCTGGAAAAAGTGCATTCCGAAAAGCCGGACCTGGTGGTTCTGGACGTGATGATGCCGTATATGGACGGATTCGAAGTCCTTCAGAATCTGAAAAAGGACCCGACCACGCGCGACATCCCGGTCATCATGCTGACCGCGAAAGCCCAGGACGCCGACGTGTTCCGCGGCTGGCAGTCCGGCGTTGACTGTTACCTTACCAAACCGTTCAACCCAATGGAGTTGATCGCCTTCGTCAAGCGCATCTTCAAATCGCTCGAAGATGGCGGCGAGGACGGCGAAAAGCGGTACGATCTCGGCGGCAATAAGTAGAAAGGCGATCAAGTTGGAACGTGGCAGCAGACGGCTCGCGATAATTCTGGGGGTGGTGGCTGCGGCCGCCAGCGCGGCCGTGGCGAGTTATCTGTACTTTCATAGGCGCAATGAAGACGAACCGCCGCTGCGAAGCGTCTCTGACGTACTGACGGATGCTTACACGAAAATGCGGGAAATCCAGTCGCACCTCTCGGAGATGCACCCGCCGAACTTCCAGCCGAGCCAGAGTAGTTGATCAAAAACCGCACCGAACCCCGGTGCGGTTTTTGATTTGATACCGGAACCCGGAGAGCAGATTCCGCAGGAGGCAGCCTCGGCCTCCCTTCACAAAACGTCCGATAATATCTGTTATGTAACGTCGGCGGGCGGGGGATCAACTGACGGATTCCAGGACGATGGCGGGATCGACGCTCCACTTCTGCGCCAGGTGAAACACCATCTCGTCGTCTGGGAACTCCAGCGCTTCCGGCCCCAGCGCTTCTTCCTCCGGCGTCAGCGGACCTTCGTCTAGCGAAATCTCGCCTGATTCTCCAGTGTGAGCAAACGCCCGGACGATCTCTCCGTTGACCACCTTTGCCCACGCATGATGCTCGACGATCCGGTAGTTCGCAAAGTAGTACAATTCGCCTAGCGGGATGCTGACAGCCTTAAGAAACGCCACGAATCCATCGGATTGCGCGTCAGGCAGCACACCGCCGCCAATCGCAAGCGTCCACCCGGGCTCAGGCGAATAGACTCCGACCGTCCCAGACGGATTCGGCGTCTCCTCCGTCGCGATCGCCGCCTTAATTCCCTGCTTGATCAGTGCGTTTACGACGGCCTGCACATCCTCGGTTTTCACAGCCAGCCACGCAAGCCCGCCGCGCCAATTGGACTTTACTTTGACGACACGTTCTTGCTTGCCCTTCCGTGCCCCACGTGGCTCCGGAATCGAATCCAGAAACTCCAGGGCGCGACGGCCTAACTCCTCGGGCTCCCGCGGACACTTGACTGGCTCCCTTGGTGTGAAATCTCCGCCGACGCGCTTCTCACCGATGTATCTATCCACACCAGTTAAACTGACCGTGCTCTCGTCGTCCTGACCCGTGACTGAAATCTGTTTAGTCTCTCGACAGGTTTGGGCCCAACTCTTGACGCCGATGAACTTGTATAACTCTTTCTCGTCCACTTCGCGCTCGATGACCGGTTCCTTGAAAGCGTTAAGCGCGGTAAGTATGGCGTTACCCACATTCTCTGCGTCATCGGCACGGTCAACCTTGAGGAGCGGCCGGGCGCCCACCGTCTTGAACTCCCCGGGCATCCACTCTTTCCGGCCGGACGACATAACGAAGAGTTGAGAACCCTTCAGATAAACGGAGCACGATTGTAGCTTCTGCATTCGCTTCCGCCACTCTTCTACTCTTCTCCGCTCGCGACGCTTACCAAACAACCAGTCTAACATGGGCGGAATCCGATCCTGTCTATTGTACGTTCGGCTGGGTTTTGCGTTGGCTAAATGGTCGCGGATTTCCTCCGTGCGGAATCGAACCTGGGTGCGGCGATGGTTGTCGCCGCACCCCGGGTCCGGTACGTCTTATCCTGATCGGGCTTTGGCGCCCCAGAGAGTGGGGAATCAGTACTTCTGATCGATGGATTCGATTACGGCTTCGGCCATGTAGATGGGGGCGCGGAATCTGAGGGCGATATTCACGGCATCGCTCGGGCGGCAGTCTATGTCCAGAATATCACCGTTCTTTGCGACCGAGAGCTTCGCATAGAAGATATCCTGCCAGAGGTCGTCTATGATAACTCGGTCGATACTGGCGCCAAGGCGTTCCATGAGGACTTTCAGGAGATCGTACGTCATTGGCCGGTCGACCTCTTCGTTCTCCATTGCCATGGAAATGGCGAAGGCTTCGAAGCGGCCGATGAAAATGGGGACCTTGCGGCCCATGTTGTCCTGGAGCAGCACGAAGGTCTGGCCGGCGCCCGTGTTGGCGTCGGCGTGCTCAAATACGCCGAGGACCTTGACCTCCTTTTCGTTCAGCGACCGGGGCTGCCGGTTCTCAGGCTCCCCTTCCCCATCACCCTCGGGGCGGCGCGGTTCCCGAGGCTCCCAGTCGCCGAACAGATCCTTGAAATCACTGCTCACCGGTCACTT
>JBKJZI010000220.1:0-24133 GCA_046715155.1 Chthonomonadales bacterium
ACAGATCGTCGAAGGATCTCGGCAGATCGCTGTTGCTTGTCGCTCAAGGTGATTGTCCCCATGCTTAAGAGTATGCGGACATTTTCCCTGAGCAGTTAACGCGGACATATTCGCTGAGCAGTCACACGATCGTTGTGTACTCTTGACCGGGAAGGAGAGGGGCTGGTATACTCTGCCCCGGTTGAAACTTAATATCGAATCTTGCCAAAGACAGCCGGTGTCCAAGGGACATAATCTCCGTTTTGCGGAGGCCCGCCGAGGGAAGAGGAATCACCCGTCCCTATTGAGGGTGTGCACGCGTCCCATACGCGCCTCCCAAGGAATCCCGCTGTCCAGCGGCGATTCCTTTTCTGATTCATAGTATTGAGTATTGAGACTCAATACTCAACACTCAATACTTAACACTCAACGCTTAATTTGGAGGGGGGTGAATGGTAGATGCGAACTAAAGCGCCGCGCGCCGATAAGGTCCATACCGTCGGCGAGCTGACCGAGGTTTTCGGCGCGGCTAAAGGCGCGATTCTGACGGAGTACCGTGGCCTGACGGTCTCGGAGATATCCAATCTTCGCACGAAACTGCGGCCGGACGGCGGCGAATACCACGTAGTCAAAAACACGCTCTTCAAACGCGCTCTCGGCGATCAGCTTACGCCGGAGCTGGAGAGCCTTCTGGCGGGACCGACGGCGATTGCCTTCGCCCGCGAGGACGTCGTCTTAACGTCTAAAGCCCTCCTTGACTTTCTCCGTGACCTGCGACGGCCCGAGATTCTGGTCAAGGGCGGGTACATCGACGGAAAAGTCTATTCGCCAGAACGAATAATCGCGCTTTCGAAGATTCCGCCGCGGCCGATAGTCCTCAGCCAGGCGCTCGGGACGCTGCAAGCTCCACTCACCGGCTTCCTCGGAACCATGAACGGAATCCTGAGCGGGCTCGTCGGCACACTGCAGGCATTGGCTGACAAGCGCGAGGCGGAAGGCGCGTAGTGCATTTAACCGCCAAGACGCCAAGAGCACCAAGAAAGGCTAAAGAGCCCGTGTCGTCATTCTGAGACGGCCTTATCGTCGAGGAATCTGTTTTTCACGCGATACTCGCGACGTGTCTAAGGAGAATACATAAAATGGCAGTTGAAGAGATCATCGGTTCGCTCGAGAAGCTTACAGTTCTCGAGCTGGTTGAGTTGACGAAGGCTATTCAGGAGAAGTGGGGGGTTACCGCGGCAGTCGCCGCCGCGCCGGCTGCTCCGGCGGCAGGCGGTGGTGAAGCAGCGCCGGCGGCCGAAGAGCAGACCGCCTTCGACGTCGTGCTGACGGGCGCGGGCGAGAAGAAAATCCAGGTCATCAAGGTGGTCCGCGAAATCACGAGCCTGGGTCTGAAGGAAGCCAAGGACCTGGTTGACGGCGCGCCGCAAGCGGTCAAGCAGGGTATCAACAAGGAAGAAGCCGATTCCATCAAGGCAAAGCTGGAAGCCGAGGGAGCATCGGTCGAGATCAAGTAGGATCGTCGGTCGGACGTAAAGAAAACGGAAGACGGAATCAGCTAGCTTACTGATTCCGTTTTCCGTTTTCCGTTTTAGAACGCTATGGCGCCTCGGGGCGGCACGGCCGATTTGGGAGTGGCCTTTTCAGGCTCCTTCTTCGGTTCCTTCTCTTTCTTGTCCGCCTTGTCGTTCGCCTTAGTAATGTAGACGGCGAGGTCGGATTTGACTTCCGGGGTGGTCAGCGTGAGGGATTCCGTGCCGGCGACCTTCGCGGATTCCTCGTTGAGCTGCTTCCCGGCGGCGATGTCCCACCAGCGGGCTTTGTAATCGCCGGCCTGTAGGCCGGAGACCGAGAGCTTTCCGGTGGCCGGATTCTCGGTTCGGTTCATGAGCCAGAGGACGGCGTAGTCCTTCGAGGAGCGGCCGAGGACCTGGATGGCCGGCGCGTAGGGATCGAGGATGAACTGCTTCACCATCACCCAGTCCTGGCCGGTATTCTCCACTTTGATGTCATGCGGTCCGGCGGGCACCTTCACTTCCAGCACGTCCTCGACGTTTCGGTCTTTGTCCCCTCCGGCAAAGTCCTTCTCTGCCGCCATGGCTCCGTCGACTGAGATGGCCAGCTTGCCGCCGGCGCGCGAGACCTGATGCATCACCACTTTGAAGCTGCCGGCCTCGGGGTAGTTGACTTTGAAGGTCGCTCCGGGGAAATCGTCGCGCTTCGCGCTGCCCTGGAAGTAGGCTGGAAGCTCGCCGAGGCCATCGATGGCGCCAGATGCCGGAATGGTGTATTCGGTCCGCTTGGAGGGTACGAATCCGGCGCCGGGACCGAATACCAGCGGCGCGCGCTCTTTGGTTTCGATGGCCGCAGGCGCGGCGAGGAGACCTCGGCGGGAAATCAGGCCGGACGAGCGGGCGAATTCGGAGACAGCCCGGAACTCTTTGTAGAGGTCCTGCTTGTCGATGAGCTGCCAGTTCCAGAGCTGTGGCGGCGCGGACGCTCCGCTCGCTACTCCGGCCCAGAGCGCTCGGCGCGCCCACTTGCCGAACTGCTCTTCCGGGACGCCGCGGGGACCGAACTCGCCGAAGAAGACAGGCTTTTCCTGCTTGCCGGCGTCCAGACTGGCAGCGATCAGTGGATCTGCGCCGTACTGGTGGCGCTGGACGTAGTCCATGTTCTCCCATAGAGCAGGGACTTCGGTGGCAGCGCTGGTGGTGATGAGATGTTTATAGGGATCCTGCTCACGGATAAACTTCGCCATACCGTTGTGCCAGGCGACTACTTCATCCGCGTGTCGGTGGGCCCAGGAATCGGTCCATTCCACCTCGTTGAAAAGCTCCCAGGCGAGGACGTTCGGCGAGTATCCCCAACGGGCGATGATGTACCGGATCTTTGCTTTGGTGAGAGCAATCGCCTGCGGGTTGGTGAAGAACTCGTCCGCCGATGCGAGGAATCCGCCGTTCTTCTTATTCCAGGGGTTGGCGTCCCAGTTGGCGTCGGTTTTAGTGCTGTACTGGCCATGGTGCTGAAGTACCATCTGGAAGTAGATTCCGGCCTTCTCCGCGGATTCCACGAGCAGGTCCCACCTCCTCGCGGCCTCGACGCTCAGCGATCCAGTCTCGACCTTCTGATTCGGGACCCAGTCGAGGCTCTTGCCGTCGATGTGGGTCATCCAGAGGCGGGACCAGTTCTCGCCCGCGCGGCCCATCTTCTCGATGCGGCCCTCGATGTCGCCGGGCTTGCCGTCCCCCCAGCCCTGGTTGTGTCCGACCGGGTAGTACGAGTTGCCGTTGTCGAATGAGAAGCGGGTCTTCTCGCGCGTATCCACGCGGACGAATCCGGGCTGCGAAGCGCCGCTCACATCGAACTCGCGCTTATCCATCTTTTCGGGAGTCGCCGGCTTGCCGTTGAGCGATACGCCGCCCACGGTGTGCTTCCCGGTCATGTCCGGGGTGTAGCGCGCCTTCCAGCTCTTCTCCCCATCGAAGAATGCAGGCACTTTAACACTGCGGCCGTCGGTTGTGGTGAACGTGACTTGAACGTCGTTCTGCGTGAAGTCGAACGGATTGCCTTTAACATCGGGCAACTCGAAAGCCGCTTCAATTCGGGCGTAGGAGCCGCGACCCGAAGCCGCGCCCGTACGCGCAGCATTTCCGCCGGCCGTATTGCCGAATCCGCTGTAATTGCCTCCCAGCGAGCTGTCAAGGCTATTGCTTCGATTTCCCGTGCTAAATAGGTCCGCTCCGCCGCAGCCGGCGAGGGCGATGAGAAGTACAGCGAAGGGGAGGGGTCGTTTCATGGCGGGTCCTATCTTCCAGGGTATTAAAAAGGTGTTCAGGTCTATCTTACCATTCTCTGATACGGTCCCACCAGTGATATACGATTCCGCAGATCATCCGTTGGCATGGGTGGGAATATCGGTTCGGCCCCAAGCCCGTCGGTATAAAACCGACGGCTGCCCATTCAGCGATGTCCTCCGGACAGGGTTGTCAAGGCGATGGGTGGTGATTAGTAAATGTGATGGATTCCCACTCATCGAAAGTTCGGCGCTCTATGATGGCGTAGGATTGCATCAGGGTTAGGGCGTCGCGAGTGTTGGCGGTCGTTTTGACTTTGTCGATGGGGCAGGGGAGCCATTCTATGTGTCCCAGGAGACGGCATATTAAAGGGCGAGCGGGGTAGATTGCGCATCTACCCCGCTCCATGTCTCGGTACCGGCACATCTCTATGGTGATTCCGTCGCCCAGGTCGAGGAGCTTGTCCTGCCGGGTGACTTTGTCGATGTAAGCGGAATCGGGCGAGCGCGCAATGTAGTCTTGAACGCCTTCGTATTCCGCGCGTGACATCGGGACTCCGTCGGCGCACCGGATTCCGCAGGAATCGCAGCCGTTACAGGGGGTGAGGTCGATCTGCGATTCCACGCGGCTTAGCCAAAACGTCAATGGCTCATTCGGCCCGCTACTCATCATGCGAATCCCGGCGAACGACCGATCACGATTACGACGGAATTAGAGTGCTATTGGACACTCAGGCCGCCTCCAGACTTGCTGCCGGTGAGAGAATAGAACTGCACGCGGACGCCGGTTTTGTCAGCGCGCTTGCGGTCGATGAGAGACTTCTTCGAGACCGGCACGGCCGCTACCTTCGGATTGCCGTCGCTGACGTAGCGCTCGGACGGATTCTTGTCGAACCACTGCAGCCAGTACTCGAACGTTCCGGCGCTCTTCGCGCGTTTGGGATCGGGGACGCTGCGCTCCAAAGCGATCGGGTTGAAAACCGTGAAGTTCGGCTGGTTGTACAGGCTCTTGTCGTCCTTGGTGATCGGCGCCAGGTTGGGTCGCCAGGCGGCCTTGAAGATGGCGAGGTTCTCGTACTCGGTAGAGCCGCTTTCGCCGCGCAGGACGATCTCTTGCGCACCCTTTGCCGGTTCGTGGCCGTACGGGAGGGCGAGGGTCTGCATCTGAGCGCCGGAGTTGATCTCCTTGATGTCCTTGAACGCCGTTGCCAACTCCCATTTGATCTTGTCCGGCGAGAGCTTCCGGAAGGAGGCATGGGTCGAAGTGTGGTTGGCGATCTCGTAGCCCTTCTTGACCAGGTAATCAAACTTCTCGCTGACCGATGCCGGCTGGCCGAACGGATCGCCGTTCGTACCTTCCTTGGGCAGGACGAAGAACGTAGCCTTGAGCGGCCATTCCGGATGCTGCTTGTTAAAGGTCTCGAGGATTCCGATGGCGCAGTCCTTGTCTATCTTGGCGCTGCCGTCGGAACCCGCGACTACGTGGAACTGGCTCTGCCGCGCGTCGTCGAATGTGAGGACGACCGGCGTTTTGCCCCCAGGAACATCCATCGTGTTGGTGACGAACTCGAGAGCGGTGACCGGATGGTAATTCCGCTTATAGAGCTGTTCGAGGTCCTTGCGGAAAAGTTCCGGAGTGCGGTTGAGACCGTCGTTCGGCTTGCTCGCGAGGATGTCGTGGTACATCAGTACCATGACGGCGCCCGCCTCATTGGGCTTGAAGCTCTTGAGGTCGATCTCGCTTATCTCCGGCGGCGGGGGCGGTGGCGGAAGGGCGGCGGCGGGTTGGCCGGACTGCTTGCGACAGCCGGGAGCGGCGACCAAGGCGATGAAAAGCGGAGCGATCCGCAGAAGACGAAGACAGGAGCGCATATTTCCCTCGTGCTGAAATCGAATTGCCCAGAACGCTTTCGGGGCGGATTGCGGAAGGCCCGCGCGTCGGGGTGCGAGCGGAAGTACCTAGCAATCTTACGGTAGTTGTTCCCGAAAGTAAAGAGGGATTAACATAGGAGATGCGATTCGAAAAACGAAAAACGTAACTCGGAAAACGGAATGCGGAATGCGAAAGCAGGCTTTGTGGTGGATATGCGGGTTCTATTTATCGTGGGCTCACTGGTAATCACGACTGGAGCTTCGGCCCAGGAGCAGACAGCCTGGCGCGGCGGGCAGCAGGGACTCGTTTCCAAAGGGAATTTCCGCGTGGTCGCGCCGAATCCGTCCCGATATGAAGAGGTGCGGCGAGTGCAGGTCTCGGACAGCGAAACCTGGGGCGTGCCGATTCTCCTTACCGATGGCCTCATCTTGCGCGACCGCGACAGCCTCGTCCGGCTTCGATTCGGGTCTTAGTCACGACAAAGGAGTTCTCGTCCGGTTGCGGCGAATCAATCCGCATCCGGAAAGGAGAATCCACGCTTTGTCGACCGTCCAACTTACTCTCAACGTTCTGCTACTTTCCGCCGCACTCATCCCCGATTCCGTGATCGCATCCCGTCAGGATGGGCTTTTCTCCGGCCTGGGCAAGCATCGACGGAAGGTGAGTACCAGCCACCCGGCGGCGCAAAGGTACTTCGATCAGGGCCTCGCCTTTCTCTACGCGTTCAACCACGATGAGGCGATTCGGTCTTTCAAGGAAGCGGTCCGTCACGATCCACGCTGCGCGATGGCGTGGTGGGGGATCGCAATCGCCAACGGTCCGCATATCAACAACCCCGCGGTAGATGATGCTCATGCGATAGCCGCGTGGCGGGCAGTCACACGAGCGCAATCGCTTGCCTCCCGCGGATCCGCCATCGAGCGAGCCCTCATTCGCGCTGCTCGCGCGCGATATTCCAATCCGCAGCCGGCTGACCGCAAGCCGCTGGACCTGGCCTATGCAAACGCGATGCGCCGGGTCTGGAAGGAGAATCCACGCGATGCAGATATCGGGGCTTTATTCGCGGAGTCGCTGATGGACCTGCGGCCATGGGACCTCTGGACCGCGGCCGGCAAGCCGCAGCCGGGGACAATGGAGATCGTGGCCACGCTCGAAAAGGTGATGAAGCTGAATCCGGACCACCCGCTTGCGCTCCATCTATACATTCACGCCGTAGAGGCCTCGCCGAATCCGGGCAAGGCGATCGCGGCGGCGGACAGACTCCGCCATCTCCAGCCGGGCCTTGGCCATCTCGTGCACATGCCCTCTCACATCGACGTGCGTACGGGGCGGTGGAAGGAAGCGGCTGCGGCGAACGACCGTGCGATGGCGGCGGACCGGAAGTATCGCGGAATCCGTCCCAAGCAGGGTTTCTACCGAGTCTATATGCTGCACAACCACCACATGCTCGCTTTCGCGGCGATGATGCGCGGACAGAGCGAACGGGCGATCAAGGCGATGGATTCCGCGATAGCGGGGATTCCGCCGGATTGGGCGAAGGCGCTGGCTCCGGTCGCCGACGGGTTCATGGCGATGCCGGTGGAGGTCCGCGTTCGGTTTGGTAAATGGGACGAAGTACTTTCCGCGCCTGAGCCCGCCGAGTACTTTCCGATAGCAAGAGCCATGTGGCGGGCGTCGCGCGGTATCGCCTACGCCGCGCAGGGCCAGACGGATTCCGCTCGCGCGGAGCAGGCTGCATTTCTCGCAGCGGTCAAGCTGGTCCCGAAGGACGCATTCTTCGGCAACAACAGCGCCCACGACATCCTCGGCGTGGCACGCCATATGCTAGCTGGCGAGATCCTCTTCCGATCGGGCAAGTGGGAAGATGGAATCAAGGCCCTACGAGAAGCGGTGCGGCGCGAAGACCTTTTACGGTACGACGAGCCTCCGGACTGGATCCTGCCTATTCGCCACGCGCTGGGAGCAGCGCTTCTGCAAGCCGGACGTTCGGCGGATGCGGTCGCGGTCTACAAGCAGGACCTCTCGCGCTTGCCGAACAATGTCTGGTCTCTGCTAGGTCTTTCCCAGGCTTATGAGAACCTCGGGCGTACGCGTGAGGCCGCCGAAGCTCGCGCCCGCTATGCCCACGCTGGCAAGGAAGCGGATGTTCGTATTACTTCTTCCTGTTTGTGTCTCCCTAGTAACGCGCCGAGGCCCTGAGCATGAGAACGTCCATCATCAGAATCGTCTGCTTGATCGCTTTGCTGCCGCTCGCGGGCTATTCACTTGAACGAGCAGATTCCGATATCGCCGAACCGATTCAGGGGCTGGTGGTGACGGGTGGCCATGGGTTTGATCGCGAGCCGTTCTTTGAGATGCTGCGGTCGATTCCGGGACTCAGTTATCGAGAGGTGGAACACCCGCAGACCCACTCGCTGCTGACTCCGTGGAGCGCTCGGAAGTACGACGTGCTGGTGCTCTATGATATGTGGCAGCCGATCGATGAGAATGCGCGCCGGGATTTCTCTTCGTTGGTGAAGCAGGGCATGGGCGTTGTGGCGCTGCATCACTCGATCTGCAGCTACAACGACTGGCCCGAGTACAAGAACATCATTGGCGGGCGGTATCGGGTCAAGGAGATAGACGGCAGAAAGCCATCGGTCTATAAGCACGATGTTCGATTCCGCGTGAAAGTCCAGGGCGGGCATCCGGTCACGGCGGGGCTGCGAGACTTCGACGTGTTCGACGAGACGTACGGCGACTTCGATGTCAATCCGCGGATTCGGCCGCTGCTGACCACGGACGATCCCACCAGCGGAAAGACGATCGGCTGGGCGCACTCTTACGGCAAGGCGCGTGTGGTCGCCATTCAGCCGGGCCACGGCCCGACCATATTCAGCCATCCCAGCTATCGAAAGCTGCTTACCCAGGCCATTCGCTGGTCCGCCCGACGAGATACCGTGCCACCTTCGAGGTTCGATGAATGACGGATTCCAACACTATCGTCCGCGAGCATTACGCGAGGCATGATCTCATCGGCTCCCTCTTGAACGCCTTGAAAGAGACCGGGAAGGATGTGAACGCGCTAACGCGGGAGGACCTCGCCAACTTCGACGAGTTTCATATTCGCGGGCGGGACGCGACGCGGGAAGTGGCGGATCTCGCGGGGCTGCGGGCCGGAATGGAAGTGCTGGACGTCGGCTGCGGGATCGGCGGGCCGGCGCGGACGCTCGCGGCGGAGTACGGTTGCAGCGTCCACGGAATCGACCTGGTCGAGGAGTACGTCGAGGCCGCGGAAGAGCTGACAAGTCGCGTGGGATTGAGCGATCAGGTTCAGTTCACCACGGCGGATGCACTGCAGATTCCGTTTCCCGATTCCCGGTTCGACGCGGCCCTCATGGAGCACGCGTCCATGAACATCCCGGACAAGAACGCGCTCTTCCGCGAAATTAGGCGGGTATTGCGGCCGGATGGGGTTTTTGCGGATTACGTCATCTGTGCGGGGCCCGAGCTGCCGGTGCACTACCCGGTTCCCTGGTCGGACGATGGGCGCGCAAGCTTTCTGATTCCACCGGACGACTACACCCGCGAAGTGGAAGAGGCCGGATTCTCAATAGGCGAGCGGAATGACGTGACGGCCGAGTCCCTCGCCTGGATTCAGGACATGATGGCAAAGATGGCAGCGCGTCCGGCCGGATCGCCCCCGCCTCTGGGCCTGAATCTGATAATGGGTGACACCGCAGCTCAAAAGCTGCAGAACGTCGCGCGTAATCTCCAGGAAAACCGAATCCGGGTACTGCAACTCGTGGGAGTGAAGGGAGGGTAAGGATTGATGAGGCCGATCTTATCCATCGGAGTACACGCGGGCGGCCGTGATCGGGTCAGCCGTTGGAGGCCCCGGGCGGGGAGTAGAGGATGAACTTTGCGGGTTATCGAGTTGTACTGATCTGTTCGCTAGGCGTCCTACTGGGTCATCTCGGATCGGGCCAGGAGGTCTCAAGGTTCGTTTGGCCGGATGGGAAGAGCGCGGCGCTTAGTCTGACATGGGATGACGCTCGTTTGAGTCAGCCCGACGTCGGGACTTCTCTGCTCGATCGTTACGGGGTGAAAGCTACGTTCTTCGTGGTACCGTCAGCCGTTCAGAGAAAGCTTGACGCGTGGAAGAGGACGGCAGCGGCAGGGCACGAAATCGCTAATCATTCGGTGAATCATCCCTGCTCCGGGAACTTTGCTTGGGCGCGGAAGTTTGCGCTGGAGGAATATACGCTGGAGCGCATGCGCGCTGAGGTGCGAGACGCGAACCAGAGAATCCGCGAGCTTCTCGGCGCGAATATGGAAACCTTCGCCTACCCGTGCGGACAAAAGTTCGTGGGCCGCGGAACGGAGACGAAGAGTTACGTGCCGGTGGTGGCGGAAGAGTTCCTGGCGGGCAGGGGTTGGCTCGACGAATCGCCCAACGACCCGGCTTACTGCGACCTGGCCCAGCTCACCGGCATCGAGATGGATGGCAAGGACTTCAAGCAGATCCTGCCGATTCTGGAAGAGGCTAAGAAAGTAGGAAGCTGGGTTGTGCTCGCGGGCCACGAGATGGGAAAAGACGGCCGGCAAACCACGCGGCTCGTCATGCTTCGGAGACTACTCGAACACGTTCGAAAGCCCGATTCCGGAATCTGGGTCGCTCCCATGGGCACCGTTGCCCGCTATGTGCGCGAGCAGCGAGCTATGAAACGCTGATCGAGTTAACAGTCCCCGTGTGACGCAGTTCATGGCGCGGAGGGATGGCTTCGCGCGATAATCGTATCAACAACGCAAGGCCGCCGAGACGCGGCCTTTAAGCGAAGTTTCAGAAGCCGCGTTAGCGTACCGATCGAATCGCGGCAAAGATCGCAGATCGGTTTAAGATAGGACCTGGAATTCATTCAGGACATGCGTATCGACCGGCCGGGCGCCGCCATGACTGTGGCGCCCGGCCGGTCGATTTACGCGTGCGTGGTACCGCTTCGGATCTCGTCGCGAAGTCGATCCAGCACATCCCAGAGTGATGGCGGGCGTACGTAGATCGCGCGTACGCCCGGCGGGGGGTGGCGAAACAGGCTCGCCGCCGCGCGAGCGCCATCCGCCGCGGTGAACCGGAGCCCTCCCGAGGTCTCTTCCATTTCCACCTCAGAAAGCCCGCGCAGGGTCCCCCGCACAAGGGATGGGTCCACGGCCTCA
This sequence comes from Chthonomonadales bacterium, assembly GCA_046715155.1. Classification (GTDB taxonomy): domain Bacteria; phylum Armatimonadota; class Chthonomonadetes; order Chthonomonadales; family CAJBBX01; genus JBKJZI01. Next base: position 10,842 of record JBKJZI010000220.1, read on the forward strand.
ATCGTAATCGTATCCTGGCCATGGGCCAACAGAATCTCTGCCGGCGGAGAAAAGATTAGCGAGCGACCGGAATCAAGAATGAGGACGCGATCTGCTCGTTCGGCAAGTTCTGATCGTACGGTCGCGAAGATGACTGCGGCATTCTCCTTCTCAACGCGGTTTCGCAGGTGGTTCCAGGCCCGTTCGAACAGGGGCTCCGGCATTGCATCGAGCAGAGCATCGACCAGCAGTATTGATGAGCCGGACGCCAATCCCCCGGCAAGGGCAACGGAGCGCTGCTGCCCCTCAGACAGCTCTTTAATCGCCGTGTCGCGAAGGGCGAATAGCTCCATCGAATCGAGCGCTCGGGCGACTCTGCCCGCGCGCTGCGCCAATGGAACCCGCGATGACGCCGCGCGTTTCATCAGCCACTGCTGGACGGTAGCTCCCCTCATAGTGGCGCCGGCTAGCGGTGCCAATTCAATGCGCTTGTTTGCCCTGGCTAGGGAATCACCGAAGATCTGGATGCTCCCATCGTAATGCGTTTTTCCGGCCAGGGCGCCAAGCAACGTTGACTTACCGCACCCGAATGGGCCGAAGACGGCAACGATCTCGCCCGGTGAAACGGCGAAAGTAATTCCGGACAATGCGGTTCCTTTTCGACTCCGCACTGACAGATTGTTGACGTCTATGAATTGATGCTCCATTAGACACACTTTTCGACGCGCTCACGCTGTAATCATGCGAAAGCCGCGGCTTGACTTGGTCCGCGTAGCGCGGGGTAGAGTCCCTGCGGCGATTGTAGCCAGAAATCCGTTGATGAGGTGACGATTGGGACAGAATCTCGACGCGCTGCGCTCGCGGATGAAAGAAATCGAGCTGCTCACCACGACTCGGGGGGTGCTCGAGTGGGACCAGCAGACCTTTATGCCGGACGGCGGAGTCTGCCGGCGGGCGGAGCAGATCGGTCTCTTGAGCCGCATGATTCACGAGCAGTTTACTGCGAGTCAAACCGGTGACTTGCTGGCGCGTGCAGAGCTCGAGGTAAGCGACCTTGAACCGGATTCGGACGAGGTTCGGCTGGCCGCCAACGTCAGGCGCGACTACGATCGGGACGTGAAGATTCCGGTCAAGCTGGCGGAGGAGATGGCGCACCATTCGGCCGTGTCGGAATCTGCCTGGCGCGAAGCGAGGGCGAGTAAGGACTTTCCACGCTTCGCACCTACTCTCGAGCGGATGGTAGACCTGGTGAAGCAGGCGGCGGAGCATCTCGGATACACGGACGATCCATACGACCCGCTGCTGGACACATATGAACCAGGCGCAAAGACTGCTGAAGTATCTGTCCTGTTTGAAGAGATAAAACCGCATCTCGTTGAGCTGACGCGGCTTATTGCGGAATCCGGCGTAACGCGGCGCGAAGGTGATCTTTCGGGTGACTTTCCGATTGTATCGCAGCGCGCTCTTACGCAGGAGATAGTAAAGGCTCTCGGTTACGACTTTACACGGGGACGCCAGGATGAAGCCGCGCATCCTTTCTGTACTTCATTCGCTCGCGACGATGTGCGGATCACTACGCGTTATGACGAGAAGCGGCTGGAGGGGGCAGTCTACGCCTCCATGCATGAGTGCGGGCATGCCCTCTATGAACAAGGATTCGATTCCGAGTATGACGGCACGCCTCTCGCGGGAGGGGCGTCCAGCGGAATACACGAGAGCCAATCACGGCTATACGAAAACCTCGTCGGTAGAAGCCGGCCGTTCTGCAAGTGGCTCTTGCCTCGGATTCAGAGCGCATTCCCGGATCCGGCGGCCGCCTGGACTGCAGATGCTTTCTACCAGGCGGTCAATCGGGTCCAACCGTCATTCATTCGCGTGGAAGCGGATGAGGTCACTTATAACCTACACATCTTGCTGCGTTTCGAGCTTGAGCGCGATCTTCTCCGCGATCGGGTGAAGGTAAGGGACCTGCCGGACGCGTGGAACGCAGGAATGGAGCAGTACCTCGGAATCACTCCGCCGAACGTTGCGCTAGGGGTTCTCCAAGACGTTCACTGGCCCAGCGGCCTGTTCGGGTACTTTCCGACGTACACGCTCGGCAACGTCTTTTCCGCTCAAATCTGGAACGCTGTGCGACGCGACCTACCCGATCTTGATTCCGAGATAGAGCAGGGCCAGTTCGACGCTCTTCGAGACTGGTTGTGCGAGTGCGTCCACCGCCACGGCCGGAAGTATCTCCCGAAGGAGGTCATTGAGAAGGCCACAGGCGAACCTCCGACGACTGACTACTATGTTGCCTATCTCCGCGGCAAATTCGGCGACTTATACGGACTGTAGACCGCGAGGAGACTGAGTGGAGCGACGGCGAAAGAGCCATTGAAATGCCTCGCGAGCAGCCAACCGATGACGTCCTGTTTAAACTGGAACCCTCTGCTGAGTTAGTTTCCGCGGATTCCGGGGCCGGGACACCACTTGCCGCGCGGATTCGGCCCAGGACGCTTGACGAGTTTATCGGCCAGGAATCCGTGGTCGGACCCGGCACGCTCCTTCGGCGAGCGATCGAAGAGGACCGGCTCTCCTCCGCCATTTTTTGGGGACCGCCCGGTTCCGGCAAGTCCACGCTGGCGAGCATCATCGCGCGCGCCACGAAGGGCGCCTTCGAGAACTTCAGCGCCGTGACCGCCGGAGTACCCGAGTTACGCAAAGTAATCGAGCGCGCAAAAGAACGCCGGCAAAAACTGGGACGCCGGACCGTCCTATTCGTTGACGAGATCCACCGGTGGAATAAATCTCAACAAGACGCCCTCCTGCCGCACGTAGAGGATGGGACCGTTATCCTCATCGGCGCGACCACCGAGAATCCGTACTTCGAAGTCAATGCCCCGCTGATCTCGCGCTCCCGCATCTTCCGGTTCGAGTCGCTTACCGAGGAGCATGTGTTGGAGCTGCTGCGCCGGGCGCTCGCGGACTCCGAGCGAGGCCTGGGCGGGTCGAATGTGGTAGTGGAGGAAGAGGCGCTGAGGCACCTGGCCGGAATCTCCGGAGGTGACGCGCGTACAGCGCTGGGCGCGCTGGAAACGGCGGTAGAGCTCGCGCCCGAGCTGAACGGAATCCGCCGGGTTACGCTGCCGGTAGCGGAGGAGGCTGCTCAGCAGCGAGCGCTCAAGTACGACAAGGAGAGCGACGAGCACTACGACACCATTTCGGCCTTCATCAAGTCTGTTCGCGGGTCCGACCCCGACGCCGCCCTCTACTGGCTCGCGAAAATGCTATTGGCGGGTGAGGACCCCCGTTATATCGCTCGCCGCATCGTCGTTCTCGCATCCGAGGACATCGGCAACGCCGATCCGATGGGACTGGTGGTGGCAAACGCGGCTGCGCAGGCGGTAATGTTCATCGGCCTGCCTGAGGCCCAGCTCACGCTCGCGCAGGCTACCACCTATCTCGCCACCGCACCCAAGAGCAACGCGTCCATGAAGGCGCTCACCAAGGCGATGGACGATATCCGCGAGAAAGGGCCTGCACCGGTCCCGCTTCACCTGCGTGATTCGCACTATCCAAGCTCAAAGAAACTGGGCCACGGCAAGGGTTACATCTATCCGCACGACTTTCCCGGCCACTACGTCGAGCAAGAATACGCGCCCGAATCCGCTCGATCAGGTCAGTATTACACTTCGAGCGACCAGGGTTACGAGAATGCGATTGCCGAGTTAATGAAGCTACGGGCTCTGAGCGTAAAGGAAGCGGAATCCGTCAGCGATGATAATCGAGCCAGCGAAGATTAAAAACAGATCCTTCGACGATAGAACTGTCTCAGGATGACGGTTCTCGACGCTTCTGTTTCTGGATCAGCACATGATCCAGTTGATGAGTCCGGTGGAGTCAAGTAATGGTATTAAGCGTCACGGCCGGGTGGCGGGAGGGGATTCAGGCTCGGGGAGTGGGGGCGGTTCGATGGGGCGCGGGTTGACGGTGACGGTGACCTGGGCGGTGCGGAGGTTTCCGCGGTCGTCCAGGACGCGGAGCGTGTAGGTAGTGGTCTGGTCGGGCTTGACGATTCGACTGCCTTCCGGCCTGAGGCCGCCCCCGATTCCGTTGTCGATCTCGACGCCGGTGGCGTTGGCAACTTCCCAGGCGAGCTTAGCCTCGTCGCCGGGATAGATGTCTTTGGGGCGGGCGCGGAAGTACTTGATTTCGGCGATGGATTCGTTCTGCGGCACAACCTCGATCTTAAGGCTTTGCTCGGTGACTCCGCCTTTGCCTTTGGCGGTCAGCACGTACGTGGTGGTGGTATCCGGGTTGACCACCTGGCTGCGATATAACCGGGCATCCTGATCTTTGCCGATCGGATTCAACAGCACCTGGTCAGCATTGGAGACCTTCCACGAGAGTGTGATCGAATCGCCCTGGTGGACGCGTTTCCTCGTAGCGGTGAACGCAACGATCTTCGTCTTGGGGAACAAGGGGGCCGGCAGCACCACCACGGTCTGCTTTCGCGTGATCTGCTTGCCGCCGCCACGGGCTATAAGAGTGTATTCGGTCGTGGCATCCGGCTTTACCTTTAGCGAGCCGATGGGCCTATCGATGGGCGTGTTTCCCGGCTGGATCAACCCTTCCGAGAGATTCGAGGCGTCCCAGGCGAGAGTGACTTCCTGTCCCTTCTTAACTTCGAGAGGAGTAATTGTAAAGGTGCGGACCTCCACCGGTCGCGGGCGGAAGAGCGCGTAGGTAGTTCCGGTAAGGAAGAGGAGCAGCAAAAAGATCGCGACCGGCGTCGCGAGAAGTGGGCGGCGCTCAAGTTGACCGTGCGCGTTGCCTGATAAATACGAGTCATCTACGGATCGTGCGGTAACGGAGAATCCGAATAACCGGCCTGAACCGAGAACCGAAGTGTTCACCGGCTCGACGGCCAGCCCGATCACCTGTGAATGTCCTGGTTTTAGAGTAAGGCGGTCTGTATCGAACTCATAGGCACAGCCGTCTTCCGGATCGGAGGCGTAGAGCTCAAGCGTCTCTTCGCGGTTCCCGAGATTGGTTATGTTGACCGTAAAGGGCGCTACTCGACTAAAGAATGTTGCGGCGGCGCGCCTGGGAACGAGCTCGACCTGGAGCGCGCTGAAAGGCTCGATAATAAGGTTCGCCTGCCCAACACCGACCTCACCGGACTCCATCGCCTTCGCGCGCACTACGAAGGGGTAAGTGCCGGCCTGGCTTCCGCTGGAACGCGTGATCTTGAAGAGCGCCCGCGCGGTCTGCGATTCGCCCGCGGCGACGTTGACGGCCGGGACCGGCAGCGCGTACCATTCGACATCCACGCCTTCCAACTCGATGAAAACGCGGTCGTCATGGTCCTGCCGGTTAGTAATAGTGATGGTCAACTGCGCCGTGCCGCCAGGCTCGATCGTGATCTCGGCAGGCGAGAGGTCAACCATTAACACGGGCGTCTCCTCACGAAGTATGCGCCATCAAACGAAGGATTATAGGGGTGGAACAAGAGGTTTGTCAATTTGGTTCCGTAAGTACAGTCTCATGGACCCTTAGTTACCTACGACGTGAACGGGCCACTCAAGTCGCTGCAACAACTACACGAAGTCCAACTTCGTGGACTGAGGATCGAGTCGACGGAGGTCGACTTTGCGTCCTTGTTGCAGCGGTTTCAACCGCCTTCTCTTTAGTTACTTAGCTGAATCCACCTGTTGCTGTACGAGGGCGGACACGGCGGCAAGGGCGTCCGGTAGCTTCTCGGGGTCTTTCCCTCCGGCCTGCGCGAAGTCCGGTCTCCCGCCACCGCCACCGCCCGCGATTTTTGCGACCTCGCGGACCAGATTTCCAGCATGGATTCCGCGCTTTACCATATCCGGAGTCGCTTTGGCGACGAATGTCACCTTGCCGTTGGACGCTGAACCGAGGACTACTATCGCCGACCCCTTCTTCTGGGCCGCCCGATCCGCCATGTTTGAAAGCGTTTCAGAATCCGCGTCCGGAATGCTTCCCGTCATCAATAGGGTCCCAGCGACCTCCTGTTCCTCAAACGCCACTGAACCGGCGCCAGCGCCGGACTTCAACTGTTGGACCTGCTTTTCGAGCTGGGTGCGCTGAGCTTGCAATCGTTCGACCGCCGCCAGCACATCGCGCGGATTCGTCTTCAGGAGCTCGGCGACCTGCGAGAGTGAATCTTCGCGTTCGTTCACCAGTCTATACGCCGCGGCGCCGGTGACGGCTTCAATTCGTCGCACGCCGGCAGCGATACCGGATTCGCTGACGATCTTGAATATGCCGATCTGAGAGGTGTGTCTGAGATGAGTGCCGCCGCAGAGCTCGAGACTGAATCCGGGAATCTCGATCATTCGGACCCGATCGCCAGACTTCTCACCGAAGAGCGCCATCGCCCCCCGGGATTTGGCTTCCGCCAGCGGAACGTCCTCATGGACCTTCACGTCCGCGTCGTCGAGAATCCTTTCGTTTACGATCTCTTCCACCCGCCGGACCTGCTCCGTGGACATAGGCTGAGTATGCGTGAAGTCGAATCGCAGGCGGTCAGGCGCTACCAACGAGCCCTTCTGATGAACGTGGGCGCCGAGTACATCGCGAAGGGCGGCATGGAGCAAGTGGGTGCCCGTATGATTCCGCAGAATGTGCGCGCGGCGCTCTGCATCGACTGCTGCAGCTACGCGCAGTCCGACGTGGACCTCTCCTTCACGAACGGAACCCTTATGAAGATAGATTCCGCCTACTTTCTGGGTGTTGAGGATGTGCACTTCAAGAGCGCATGTAGCGTTGCCAGAGGGCGCCGTAAGTCGTCCGGAATCCCCTACTTGACCACCCGCTTCGGCGTAGAAGGGTGTTCCATCGAGCACGACATCAACGTCGTCGCCTGCTCGCGCCGATTCCACGGACTTTCCGCCAGAGATCAAGGCGAGAACTGTCGCCTCCGTCGCAGTCGACGCATAACCGAGGAAGGCGGTTGCCGGGTGGGAACGCTGAATCTCAGCCAGTGCGCTGCCCAGGCTGGCGAACACCTCTCGATCGTCTCCCGATCGCCGTGACCTCTCCCTCTGCTCTTCAAGTGCGATCTCATAGCCGGCTCGGTCAACCTCCACGCCGGATTCGGCGGCGATTTCAACCGTAACCTCCAGCGGAAAGCCGAAAGTGTCGTAGAGGAGGAACGCGTCCCGGCCAGATACGATCCTGCTTTCCTGGACTTCCTCTGACGCAATGAGATCGCGCAAACGCTCCAATCCGTTATCCAGGGTACGGAGGAAGCGCTCTTCCTCTTGCCGGATCGTGTTGATAATCAGCTCGCGGCGCTCTATCAGCTCCGGATAGAAGTCGCCCATCTGCTGGATTACATTTTCCGCTATTTGGTGGATGAAAGGCTGATCGAATCCGAGCGAGGTTCTTCCAAATCGAACGGCGCGACGCAGAATTCGGCGCAGGACGTACTCGCGGCCAGTTCGCTCCGGGAGGATTCCGTCGGCGATGCAGAAAGTTGCGGAGCGGGTATGCTCGGCGACGACGCGGAAGGCCAGGTCCGTGGCCGACATTGTGCCCGCGTACTGCTTGCCGGACATGTCCTCAATGCGCCTCAGAATCGGGAGGAAGAGGTCGGTTTCGAAGACACTTCTTACGCCCTGGAGGACGCAGACGATGCGGTCCAGGCCGGCGCCGGTGTCGTTGTTTCGTTTCGGGAGCGGGTGGAGCACGGGGTTACCGAGCTCGTCCTCTTCGCGGTTGAACTGCGTGAAGACGTTGTTCCAGATCTCCACATAACGGCCGGCGTCGTCATCCACGAGAAACCGCTGCGTAGGAGTGAGCGAAACATCGGCGGACATCTCCTCGAGCGGGACCATCCGGTAATAGATCTCGGTGCAAGGCCCGCAAGGGCCGTTTGGGCCTTCGGTGATGGCGTTGGCGGGCCAGTAGTTCTTGTCTTCGCCCAGGCGATGAACTCGGTCATCGGGTAGGCCGACGACCTTGTGCCAGATGTCGAATGCTTCGTCGTCGTCCAGGTAGACGGTGACGGAGAGGCGGTCCGGATCGATCTTCAGGCGCTGGGTGAGGAACTCCCAGGTCCACGGAATTACATCAGCCTTGAAGTAATCCCCGAAGCTGAAGTTGCCGAGCATCTCGAAGAAGGTGCAGTGAGAGAAATCCCCGACGGAATCGATGTCGCCGGTACGCACGCATTTCTGGACGGTGCAGATTCGGGGGTGCGGGGGATCGGCCTCTCCACTGAAATACGGCTTGAACTGGTTCATGCCGGCGCCGGTGAAAAGGAGAGACGTGTCCGGCCGGCCGAGAACGTCCTGCGGAATCAGCGGCGCGCCCGGGAGCTGAACATGGCCTTTCTCTTTGAAGAAGTCCAGATAGGCTTGGCGGAGGTCTCTTGCCAGCATGGGCTAATAAAATGTGTGGGTGTGTGGGTGTGTGGGGGAATGGATCCTCACCCACACACCCACACACCCACACAAAGGTTCACGAATTCGGCGCTGGTATTATAGCATAGGAGCCCGCGCCGAGCGGCCTAACGGAAGGTAGGTAAAACTACAACAGATGTCTCGCAAAACGGTGGTCATTATTGGCCTCATTGTCATTATTGGTTGGGTGATCTACGCTTCGATGGGCGCAGGTCCACCAGGCTCGGATTTCGGACCGGCTCCCGACATCACGGTGGCTTCGACCGCGGGAGAAAAGATCTCCCTTTCCGATCTTAAGGGGAAGGTCGTCCTGGTGGACTTCTGGGCCACGTGGTGCGGACCGTGCGAGGCTTCGATTCCCGATGTCCAGCGTGCGTACGAGAAGTTTAAGGATCGTGGCTTCGAAGTCCTCGGAATAGCTATGGAGAATGACGATGGTAGGGGAATCCCCGCGTTTGTCAAGAGGTTGGGGATGACATACAAAATCGGGAAGCCGACCGAGGCTGAATCGCTTCGTTCCTACAGCATTAAGTCCATTCCGCTTATGGTTCTTGTAGACCGATCGGGGCACATCCAATGGCGCATGGAAGGCTACGCGCCCGGTATGGGGGGAGAGCTGGAATCTCGAATTGAGAATTTACTGTAAAGCCCTCTTACTGGGGCATCATGTTGATTGGCGGATTGGCGAGATCACGCACGTCGTGACCTGAGTAGGGCATCTCTACCACCAGACTCCGCTCGCCAAGTCCGGAGAGGCAAAGTACAACGCCCTGTTGGAAGGAAATGCCTTTGATAGTACGCTGCGTGTCGAACCGACAGCGGTAGAGGAGTGGGAGCTGACCGGGACGAAACTGCCCGACGTGGCGGGTTTTGACCGGATCGTATCGGCCATGCGGCTCGAAGTGGATTACGTGAGCGCCCTTCTCATCCACGATTCCGCCTGGCTCGTAAAGCACGAACAGACGGCACAGGCGCGTATCGTCGGGCGCGGCAGACTCAGCAAGCTCTAGCAGCCGATCTAGAAGCGACAGCGCTTCGGAGTCAGAAACGAAGTGGTGAACGGCGCGGCCACCGGCTGCCCCCGAGAATTCCATTGGCTGATCGACGCATTCAAACCACGCGCCGGTTGAGGAGATAACAACTTTCGCCACGCCATTGCTGTACTCTTCGCCCTGTCCAACGGCGCGCTTGAGATACTCAACGGCGACTCCATGACGCTGCTGATACTCTTCCGTTAGTTGATCGAGCAGTAGTCGCTGTGTGGCGTCAAGCTCCTGCAAAGTGTCCTCCACCGCCCGCTAGGTACGGTCTCTATACGCAGTTTACCGTCTGGAGTTCTCCAGGGCTTCTGTAACGTCCTTTGGCTGGTATCGTCTAAAAGGTGGATGTTGAGGGTCCGCCGTGCTTGACAGGGTGCAGAGCGTTCGATATACTGTCAATACAACCGGCTGCCGCAGCGGCAGGCGGGCTCTTGTCACAGCGCATTAACCACCCTCCGATAACCGCGGCGACGCGGCCTCGAACTTCTAGAAGGGGGAGTCACCAATTATGATCTTCCGTGTGAAACGCCCGCTCCCGCTCGCAATCCTGGGTCTTGCCGGCCTGGCCGCGGCCGCGTCGGTCGCGCAGGATACCGCGATGTTCCGGGGCAACACGAGTCTTTCGGGGTATACGCCCGAGAACATCGAGACTCCGATGGCGCTCGAATGGAAATTCACGTCGGTCTATTTTGGGCATAACCCGTCCTCGCCCGCGGTTGCAGACGGAACGGTCTTCTTTGCCTCCGGCAACCGGGTATTTGCAATTGATACGCAAACCGGCGCGCAGAAATGGCAGTATCCGCAGGATCAGCCACTGATGACCGCCATCCACACCTCGCCGGTTGTCTGGAACAACACGGTTTATATCGCCGCCGGGGACGGGAAAGTCTATTCTATCGACGCAAAGTCTGGACGGCCGGGATGGATGTTTAATTCGGGCAGCTCGATCGCCTCTTCCCCAACCATTCTCGACGGCGTTCTGTACTTCGGAAGCGCCGACGGCCGACTCTGGGCGATCGACGCAAAGACCGGCAATGTAGTACCGTCCTGGGGCAAAGTTGGCGTGCGGACCCTCGACGAAGTTTCCACGGCGCCCGCGATTGGCAATGGCCTCGTCTACGCTCTTTCGGGAGACCAGGTCCTGATCGCAGTACAGGCAGCTACCGGAAAGACGCGGTGGACCTATCGCCTTCAAGGATCCGTCTTGAACCTTTCACCGGTTCTCGCGGGCGATACAGTGTTCGTCGGTAATGGAAACAATCTGACCGCGCTCATGGGACGCAACGGCCTTCTGAAGTGGCAGCGGATTCTCTCGGGCGACGTGGCGGTGAGCCCAGCGGTGACGGATAAAGGTCTTGTTGTTATAACGAACGACAATATCGTTCGGCTGCTTGAGCCGCGAAACGGGCGAGATCGCTGGAAAACGCCGGTCACGCTCGAATACGATGTGCTTGCACCACCAACCGTCGCCGGCAACACTATCTTCGTCGGCACCACGCTTGGCGGAATCAATGCGATCGATCTTGAAACCGGACAGATCAAGTGGAGCTACACCATCCGGCCCAACAGCAAGAGTGACCAGATAGTAGCTAAAAACACGAACGTGGCGGCAGCGCCGGTTGTAGCGAATAAGACCCTCTACGTCCTGACGGATGACGGCACGCTGAACGCCTTTCGCGCGGACGCGCTCGACACGTCGGGTCCTGAGATCGAGCCTTCCGAGCCGGAACAGGGCATAGTCGTCAACGGCGCGCCGCCGATACGATTCGAAACGACGGTGGTAGACGAAGGCTCCGGAGTCAAATCGGACAGCGTCAAGCTGCTGATCGATAAACAAGCGGTCGTGCGGAAGCCTACCGGCGAAGAGCACTTCGACAAACCCGGTTTCACTTTCGACCCCGTTAGCTCTCAGCTAAAGTACCAGACGATTGAGCCGTCAAGCGGTGGCGGCGTGGTTCGTCCATTTTCTGATGGACGTCACGAAGTTACCGTCATGGCCAGCGACTGGAAGGGGAATACCTCCTCGAAAACGTGGAGCTTCACCGTCGACAATACGTTGGTGAAGATCGTGCAGCGGCGCCAGAATCCGCAAAACCAGGGCGGACTTGGTCCTGGCGGCCCCGGGGGCCCCGGACGTTCGGGCGGGCCTGGCGGCGGCAGAGGCGGGCGCAGCAGTCCCGGCGGGGGTGCCGGTCCGGGTGGTCGCGGCGGTCGGGGCGGCGGCGAACCGTAGAACGTCAAGAATGGAAGAGTGGGAGACGGATTCGTCCATTCTTCCACTCTTCCACTCTTCCACTCTTAAAGCGGGCGGCAGGTTGAGCTTCTAGATGGGGCTGACCTGCCGCTTATTCTGCGCCGATGGAATCCTGGCTGAGACTGGCCAACCTTCAACTTGCTCCCCGGGCAGCCAATGCGCTGCTGGAGCACTTCGGCTCGCCGGAAGCCATTTTCTCCGCCTCGGATGATACGTTATCAAACACCGCCACTGCGACGGGCAAGCAGATCGGACGAATCACCGACCCCTCGTACCTCCCTACAAGTGCGCAATTAGTCTATATCGGGCGCTCTGGCGTTCAGGTTGTTCCCCGGACGGATGACCGCTATCCGCGGAAGCTGCTGGAGATCAGCGATCCGCCCCCGGTGATCTTTACGCGCGGCGAGATCGAGGAAAAGGACCGGTTCGCCGTGGCAATAGTGGGATCACGCCATTCGAGCCCCTATGGCCGTGCGGTGACTGCCAAACTAGCCCGCGAGCTGTCTGCGGCTGGATTGACCATCGTAAGCGGCGGAGCGCTCGGGATCGACATCAGCGCGCACCGGGCGGTTGTAGAAGCGAAGGGGAGAACGATTGTCGTGCTCGGCTGCGGACTCGACGTAGAGTATCCGCGTGAGAATCTCCCCGTTTTCGAGCAGATAGTGCGGGAAGGCCTCGGCGCGCTGATCACGGAGTTCCCGCCTGGCTCCCAGCCCGAGCCCTGGCGATTTCCTATGCGTAATCGAATCATCAGCGGCCTGTCCATGGCGGTGGTGATTGTAGAAGCGGGAATCCACAGCGGAGCGCTGCTTACGGCCGGAATCGCCGCCGAGCAAGGCAGGGACGTCATGGCGGTGCCCGGAAACGTGGACCGCCCGACGAGTCGCGGCACGAACGGCCTTATCAAGGACGGGGCCATCCTCGTAGAGGAAGCCTCCGATGTCTTGAGCGCGCTGGGAATCCTCGCCCTAAAGCCGCCGTCCGCCGAAGCGCAGGCGCGAGTTCCCACGCTGCAAATTCCACCCGAGCAGCGGATTCTGCTGGAAAACCTGAGCCTCACCCCGAAGCATGTAGACGCGCTCGCTGCAGACGTCAAGCAGGATTCCGTGTCGATAGGTGTTACAGATAAACAGGTTTCAGTTTGTGTTGAACGTCGGCAAGAAGCTGCCTGAGAGAGTTCAGCAACTTCGAGCGTGGGCGCGGGTCGATGACCTCTGACAGAGTCCCGTGCCGCTTAACGCATTCGGGCCGTGCATGAATCAACCGGGCCGGTGAAGAAGTTATCACTGGCCCGGCCATTTCGTTCTGTGGGAGAACGCTATGACGAGATTAGACACGCGCGGCCAGGAATCCTTGCCCGAACGGGAAGGTCGCTTCCTAGCCATCCGCGATGTGCTTGCTGACCTGCCCAACGAGCATGCGCGGAACAAGTACCTTTTGAGGTTAGGGCAAGACGGCGAAGAGTATCTGGCAGACTTGCACGCCCGACAGCGGGAAGGTGACGTTGAGCTCCTGAAGTTACTTGGGGAGCGCGAAAGGGACATTCGAAATTACTTTGTTGGCCTCCCGCGACCGACTGATGAGGGCAGCGCGCGCATGGAA
>JBKJZI010000221.1:0-7006 GCA_046715155.1 Chthonomonadales bacterium
CCGGTATTCGGATTCGCCCAGACCTTCTGTCCGGAACCCGGATCCACGAACACCCGGTCTCCGCCCTGGGTATAAGCCATCCTCGCGAGGAGAGCAAGCCCAGCGATTGCCAGAACCAGCATCGGTACCGCTCGAGTTGTCTTCATAAAGCAGGGTCCTTTCACGCACGTTGCAACAAAAGCCGGTTTGGTTTCTTTATGGCGATGAGACCCCAAGGATACGGACAAGATCGGCACGGGGAGATACGATCGCAGAAGTCGTCACTCGCCTATCGAGAGTTACGAATACCCCAGCATTGCGCTGGCACAAGCCAACCAGGTATACATCGGTCGTCTGGCGAGAACCGCTGATCCGAGTCACGTCATATATAGCTGAATCCATGAAGGAAACGGAGTCCGGCCAGAACGTATGGGCAGTTCTGTGATTTTGACAAATCGTCCGAATGAGCCCAACTGCATCAGCCACTGTCAAACGGACACCCGGATACGCCGGCGATGACAGTATCCTCGCGAAGCCGTTTTCAGTCAGAGGACAAGTCACCCAACCGCTCTTGGAGGCGCCTGCAAACCATGCGCTGGCGATCTCGTGGTGTGCGTGCATGGGATCGACCAACGCGATCAGTATATTAATGTCCGGCAGCTCCACAGTTCCGGGCATCCTCTTCATCTGCTTGCTCCATCAGGCGCTTCAAGGAGTCGGTAGTTATCGGATCAATGTTTCGACGGGGCAGCAAGGCGATGCCATTTCGATATTCCGTCGGAGCAAAGGGCGCGGGGGTAGGCGACGAGTCAGCGATGGCGCTCAACGCCAGGCGCAGTCGCTGGTCGGGAGTTACTGGGAGCTCGCTCAACTGCCGCTGGACCTCTTCAAGTGTGCCTTCGAATATGAGCGTTTCCATCATAGCTCCTTTCGGCGCAAGACCATTCATTCACTGATTGAGATTCTACCGCAGACTACTGAGACTCGCTCCGCAGCAAATGCCCACAGATGAAGGGCATTCATAAAATCGACTTCGCTTGTATCTCTTCCTCGGAGATTTACGGATGGAATAGCGTAAACGATTCATTCCATAGCTACCTCTATCGCGGTTGACGCATACTGGCAATAATGCAGAATGGACCCAGACTGATTCTCCGTGGAGTCGAGATATGAGATACCGTACGTTCGCCTGCCTGCTAGCCTTCTCTTTCCTGTGCGCACCCACGCGTTCGCACACGCTGCAGAGTGAGCAGACGGGCTCATGGCCGCGGGTCGCGGGTGCGCTTCGCGTAGTCGAGCAGGCCTACAAGAAGTGGGGCGTTACCTTCGAGATTGAGAAGGATTTCGGCTTATCACGCGCTGCCGGACCAATGCTATCCACCTTCAAGGTGACCCCGGGAATGGAGTCCTCCGACACCTTTAAGCTGGATGCCGAAGCGGGCCTCGGCAATAAAAACGCGCTCGGCGTAGTTCTGAACGGGACCTTTAAGTCCGGGCCGGATGGAGGTTCGCTTACCGGTAGCGGCTCCATCTACATGAAAGGCAGCGCAATCGGTGGGAAGTTTCAGTACACGAAGGAGGACGGACTCGTTCTGGACCTGGGCCTGGAGGAGACCTTCTATACGTTAGGGGTGAAGATCGGCGGAGATGGGCGCTCACCTATCAGCATCGGCTTGAAGGGCGGCCCGGTGGCGGTCAAAATCGACCCCGTCAAATACTTTGCACGGTGCCGGGAAATCCTTCCCAGCCTGGTCAAGAAGAGCGGGGAGAAGGTTGGCGGCGTGTTGATTCAGGCGGACCTCGGATTCCTTGCGGCCGCACTTTCCAACGCCCCTCCTCCCGAAATGTTGAAACTGCGGGACGTCACCGCTGTGTCCCTCAAACGGCTCCTGCCTGCCGCCAGGAGCGGCCGCGTCCAAGATCTGCGGCCGGTGACGACGATTGTGGGCATGGTGTACGACGGCAAAGCGGGGGATGTGCTGCTGATCGGCCGGGCGGAATCGGGTATGCCCCCGGTGCAAGTATCGACGGTTACGGCGATTCTCCGATCCGTATGGAGGGACGGGCTGACACCGTTTGTAAGCCTCGATCCGGATGCGGCATCGGACAAGCCTCGGCTTACGCCTAGGGTTGGAGGGGTTTCGCCCGGCCTGGAAGATTCACCCCTCATTGCGGCGATGCTGGAAGCGGATTACCGGATCAAGTCTGTGATGTACGGCGATACGGTCGTCACCGGAGTCAAGCCCGTCACCACCGCGCTGGCGGAATCACAGAATATCTACGGGGCGGGCGCCGCGCGATTCTGGTTCACTCCCCGCCCCATTGGACCAGGGGACATTGCCGTGGTACGGTCTTCGCGCGGCGCACTGTTTACTTTCGACTCGGAACCGCTGCTGTTGACGGAATCTACTTCGCGCGGGGCGGCGGCCGGCAATGAAGACGACGATGCGCCGCTGGAAAAGATCTTGAATCTGTTGGCCGCGCAGATCACGATGCGCTACTCGGATTTGGAACAGTCACGGCCTGAGCTGGCGCTGAAGCCCCTGCGGCAGATCTTCGAGTTGGCGGTTGCAGCCGCGATCCTCCGCAAGGAGCCCCCTCCTTCCTCGTGCGCGGCACTGTTGAGGTCTATTGCCGGTCTGCCCGTCGCGAGCGTATCTACACGCGGGCCCTACGAACCCATTCAGAAGACCATTTTGATCGGGGGAGTAGATCAGGGCGCCAAGGTGTGGGGCGGCGCGAACGCCGCCGTCGATCTCCGTGAAGCGAAATTCCGGACCGAACGATCCATGGGCGCGACGCTTAGCCGGATTCAGAACATGCCCTGGAAAGGCTGGACTGGTAAGTTGAGCGGGGCGTTCGATCCCGTAATTGCCAACGCGGAGACGTTTGACCGAGCCCAACTCGCAGTGCCGCATCTTGCCGAAGCCACGCGCCTCTTAAAGAACAACCGATACCCGGACGCCATAGCCGAACTGGACCGCGCCATTGAGCTCGTCCCGGATTCCGTTAACGGGCATCTCTTGCGATCCGCCGCCTACTTTTTGAGCCGGAAGATTCCGCCGATGTATGCCGACGCCGACCGCGCGGTCAAATTGGCTCCCAAAGACGCGCGAGCTCACTACTGGCGCGGCCTGGCGCTGAACGAATTAAAGCGTGATAAGGAAGCGCTGATCGAGGCAGAGACGGCAGTGCGGATCGAACCGAAGTCGGTGGAGTTCATGCTGCTGCGGGCGGCGTGCAAACGCGAAGTCAGGCCGTACGCTGAGTCCATTAAAGACTTCGATGCGGCCATCAAAATGGCTCCGCGAAACGCCTTCGCGCTGTTCGAGCGTGGCCTCACGTGGGTCCTTGCTGGGGACAATGCTAAGGCGCTCACGGACTACACAGCCTCCCTGGCGCTCAATCCCCGAAGCATCCAGTGCCTCACGGCACGGGCGCAGCTTTACTTCGAGCACCGAGAATATGCTCTGGGCGTAGCAGACTATGCGCGCATCGCAGAGATTCAGCCGACGTCGGCGCACTACTCCGAGCTCTCCGGCGCCAGGCTCTATACCAGCGACTTCCGAGCCGGAGTTGAAGACGCCGCAATGGCTATCCAGCTCGACCCGCGCGATCCTATGGGCCACATGGCACGCGGACTCGCCTACAAGGAACTGAAGGAGTATGAAAAGGCTATTGCGGATCTGGAGGCGGCTCACCGGCTCTTCCCGCCGTTTCGCGACGTGATACAGCGACGGATTGATGAGTGTAAGAAACTGCTTCAGACTCCGCGAATCTGAAGCCCGTTGCGATGCACCGAACGATGGAGTAAGATACCTGTGCTGGTGCCTTCATTGAATGCGGGTGTGTAGGGGCGCGCAGACAGTGGGCCAAGCATCGGCGGCATCTCAGGATAAGATAAGAAACCTCCCACCAGGTAATTCCACCAGGCGCGCGGACTTCGAATGACTTTTCAGAACCTCCTGATTACCCTCCAACGTTTCTGGGCTGAGCGCGGGTGCCTCATCATGCAGCCGTATGACGTGGAGGTCGGCGCGGGCACGAATGCTCCCACCACGACTCTGCGCGCCCTTGGTCCCGAACCATGGAATGTCGCTTACGTCCAGCCTTCCCGCCGGCCCACCGACGGACGTTTTGCACTAAATCCCATGCGGATGCAGCATTATTACCAGTACCAGGTGATTCTCAAGCCGTCACCCGAGGACGTGGTCGACGTCTATCTGGATAGTCTCAAGGCGATCGGAATCATCCCGGAGGACCACGACATCCGCTTTGTCGAGGACGACTGGGAGGCTCCCACTCTTGGCGCTTCCGGAGTTGGCTGGGAGGTATGGCTGGACGGCACCGAGATCACGCAGTTCACCTACTTTCAGCAGATGGGCGGAATCGAATGCAAGACGGTGTGCGCGGAGCTAACGTACGGCACTGAGCGGCTGGCGTCCGTCCTACAAAAAGTAGATTCCGTCTGGGAAATGGAGTGGGGATACGGAATCACCTACGGCGACGTCGAAATGGATTCCGAGAAGCAGCACTGCGCTTACAACTTCAATGAAGCGGACGTACCGACGCTCTTTCAACTCTTTGATATGTTTGAGAAAGAAAGTGGAAGAACTGTGGAGAAAGGCCTGGTATTCCCGGCTTTCGACCTGGCCCTGAAGTGCTCACACGTTTTTAACCTGCTGGACGCGCGGGGAAGCATCTCGGTCTCCGAGCGCGCCAGCTACATAAACCGCGTCCGCGCGCTGTCCCGGAAGTGCTGTCTGGGCTACCTCAAGCAGCGCGAAGAGGCCGGTTTCCCGCTGCTGAGTAAAGCAGCGGCGCACGCCTAACTCCCCGACGAGCAAGGCCCAATTGCAGAGTGGCGGAGTGAGTAAGTGAGTGGTGAGTAAGTCACCGGCCACTTACTCACCTACTCACCACTCACTTACTCACTCTTCAAGAGGGAGACGCTGGCTTTGCACACTCGTGTCCGTCGTCGGTGCGCGGCCTTCGCGCGAATTACCAGCCTGGTGGTGATCCTATCGAGCTCACTGCTCGTTTTCGGCACGCGCGGCTTTTCGGTTTATGGTAGCTGCATGGAGCCAAACTTGAAGACGGGCGAGCGGGTCCTGGCCAGTCGAATCCCCTATATGTTCTCCGGCCCCGGCCACGGCGACGTGGTGATCTTCAAGTACCCCAACGACCCTCGGAAGAACTACGTCAAGCGCGTGGTCGGGCTGCCTGGGGATACCGTGCAGATCGAGGACGGGGTGCTGTACGTGAACCAGATCGCGCTCGACGAACCCTACAAACTGCTCGCCGCACACGGGGATTACGGCCCCGTAACGGTCCGCGACGGATTCCTCTTCGTGCTCGGCGATAACCGCGACCACAGCAACGACAGCCGCTACTGGGGCGAGCTCCCGCTGAGCAACGTAGAAGCCAAAGCCATCGTCCGCTACTGGCCGCCGTCACGCTGGAATACGCTGAACTAGGGAATAGCGATTAGCGATTAGCGATTTCTAGCTATTGTTGGGGTCCAGAGAGCGAATTTGCGACCAAAGCATTTTGCCTTCCTCATCGCACATCGCGAGAATGGGCGTCACATCCGCGTCCGCCACGAGTTCAACTCGCACGGTCAGCAGCAAGTGCGTTTCTAACTCCTTCAGACTTCCGTTTGCTATCCGAAGGTAGTGGATGAGTTCATTTCTTCTGCCCCGGCCATTCGCTATTCGCTATTCGCTAATCCCTACTCGCCATGTCAACCCATTTCAATCCGCGAGGGCCGGTGTAGATGGATTCCGGACGGATGATCTTGGGCTCGGCGAGCTGCTCGATCATGTGGGCGGTCCACCCGGCAGTGCGGCCGATGGCGAAGACGGGGGTGAAAAGCTCAGACGGGATTCCCACGGCGTGAAGGATGAGGGCGGCGTAGAGCTCGACATTGGCGTTGAGGTCGCGCCCGGGCTTGAGCTCGTGAAGTACGCGGACGGTGGTTTCTTCCACCGCGCGTGTGAGGTCCAGAAGCTGGCGGGAACCCGATTGATCGGCGAGCTTGTCGGCTGCGTCGGAAAGTAACGCCGCCCGGGGATCGCGGACCTTGTAGATTCGGTGGCCGAACCCCATGATTCGGCGCCCTGCTTTGATCTCGCCCCGGATGAAGGCATCGGCTTGATCGGGAGTCTTGATAGCCTCCAGCATCTTGAGCACGGGACCGGGGACGCCGCCGTGGCGAGGGCCTTTCAGGGAACAGACGCATGCGGTAAGCGCGGACACCATGTCGGAGTTGGTGGAGATCACTACGCGGCCGGTGAAGGTGGAAGCGTTGAGGCCGTGCTCGCTCACGGCGACCATGTAGGCATTGAGGCCATCCACGCGCGCCTTATCCGGCTCCTTCCCCTCCAGCATGTAGAGGAAGCCCTCGGCGAGACTCTGGCCGGGTTTCGGCGGGACGATGTCGAGGCCATTGCGAATTCGCCACGAGTGGGCGACGATGGCCGGAATCTGGCCTTGCAGTCTGGCTGCGCGGTGACGGCTTACGTCGGGATCGAGGTTCTCAATGTCGTCGTCGTCGATGGACAGCAGCGACGCGCCCATGCGGAGGACGTGCATCCCTTCGGCTTCGCGGCTGACGATTCGGAGGGCCTCCAGCACCGGCGCCGGGAGGTCTCGGGCGGCAGCCATCTCGCCGCGGAGCTGCTCGTATTCGGAGCGGTTCGGGAGACGGCCGTGCCACAACAGGAAGGCTACTTCCTCAAAGTCCACGCACCCTGAAAGCTCGCTGACGTCGTAGCCCCGCAGCGTGAGCTTGCCGCGGTCGCCATCCACTTCCGCGATGTGGGTCGCCGCCGCCACAATGCCTTCCAAACCGCGCGCGACAACGGGCGCGGGAGCAGTTTCCGTAGCCACCTCTTCCTCCGTGGGCGCCTCTCACCGGGCGGGCCTGTTCATTATAGCCTTACGTTCTCGGGGATTACAACGAAGAGGAGTGTTGGAGTGTTGGGGGTGTGTGGGTGGTGGGGGGCTAATAAAAAAAAAAACAACA
>JBKJZI010000222.1:0-8025 GCA_046715155.1 Chthonomonadales bacterium
CATGCTGGGGATGGGCTGGGAAGTTCTGGCGACGAGATACACCTGCCGGGGCGGCGAGCTGGATGTGGTTGCAAAGGAAAACGGCACCCTCGTCTTCGCGGAAGTGAAGACCCGAAAAGGCGCCCGATTCGGCACTCCGGCGGAATCCGTAAACCAGCGCAAACGCAAGCGGATGCTCTCCGCTGCGGAATCCTACCTCTCCGAGAATAACCTCGGCGAAACCGACTGCCGCTTCGACGTGATCGAAGTATGCGTCGGCTCCGACGGTCTCTCTCGCGTCAACGTAATCCGCTCAGCCTTCATGGCCGGGGAATAACACCCCCTAACCCCCTCAAAACCCCCTCAAGGGGGAATCCGACACCGTCACGTTCCTCACACTCTTACTGCTTTGCCTTGTTTGGCGGTTTCCCTTTGCGGCTGGTTTTGCATGTCGGAAGCGACTGGGGTTGTCCGGGGCCGTCGCGGGCTTGGTCGTTTCTGCCCGGTCTTGGCTATGAAATACTCCCGGCAAGTAAGCGGTCACTCCGGGCGGCGGACAGGCATAACGGCGGCGGATTCCGTTTTTATCGCGGCACCCTCACCCGGGTTCTTCGTTTTGGAAGTCCCTACGCACAGGCTCTCTCATGCTCTGATACCAGTGGGAGCATGAGAACTCTTCCCAGACGGCGGGAGAGGGCGAGTTTGAGTGGGTGAGGAGGTTCTCTGGATTCCGATTCTGCCCGCTTTACCTGATTGTCAAGGAACCCGCGGGTAATTCCGCGAGCTGGTGTCACGGGCGCGCGCCATACTTGGTGGCTATTGCGCGACCGGCCGATTTATCGTGATGACGGCGAACGTCCGACCACGGCGTGTCCCTCCCTTGTTGGTGAGTGGTGAGTAGGTGAGTGGTGAGTAGGTGAGGCGTCATGGCTGGTCACCGCTCGATCCGCTTCGTCCTTGCTCATCCCTCACGACCCACCGGAAAAGCTAGTAATCAGTGATCAGTGATCAAGTGATCAGTGGTGGGCGGGGCGGGGCCGTATCAATGCTTAGTCTTGTACGCCAACGGCCATTTGGCCCGGTCTAGTCTTGTACGCCAACGCCTCTATGGGCACCAAGGCATTTCTTGTACGCCAATATCTCCTCCGTAGGAGAAACGAATTGCTCCGCGGACAGATTCCGGGAGGTTTACCGGTCCCTTTCATCCTGTTCTTGAATGTCTCTAGGGATGAAGCCGGAGTCCTGGAGCGTATTGCGTATTGCGTAACGCAACTCGTCAGGACGGTGATTGAGGGAGACGGCAGGGTCTCGCTCGGTGAACGGGTTGCTGGTCCTCCTTGTAGACAGATATCGGGCATTATAGAGGCTGGGCGAGGAGGTGTCAAGTGTCCACGCAAAAATATTTAAACGGATTCTTGGGAAGCCGATTCCGGGGAATTGGCTTGGGGTTTGTGAACGGTACTTACAGGATTAGCGAATTGGAGAGTTCGGGCTGTTCGGGCCGGGATTGTCGGAATTCCCGGGTTGGTGCGGGAGGAAGTGTCCGGCGACTCTGCCGGTGATCATGAGGGCGAAACTATTCGGACGTTTCCGCCGATTCGAGTCCTGTTCGTGATCAAAACGGAAATGAAATCCATACGCTCCAACAAACCTGCTCGCGAGACTCGAGGTCGTATGCCACCTCGCGAGAGCGCGCCTCGCGGCGCAGAATTCCCTCGTAATCACGGCGGGCATCCCATTCGGCCATTTCCCATTCGGCCTGCTTTTCGGCTTCCCGCCAACTCATCTGATATTCAGCCTCGTCTCGGTAGGTTTGGAAGTCTCCCCGAAGCCCAGTAATTCTGTACGAAGCCGCAAGGGGCGGATTTACCGGCATAGCAAAGCTCCAGTTTTTCTGCTCTGGAATATTGCTAGTGCGCTGAATAAACGAGCCTATATGATTCCCCATTTCGTCACTTACATTGCTGGTAATCTCAGCCTCCAGGCAGTCCTCGTATGCATCGTTGTGCACAAGCCCGATTATGAACTGACGACCCTCCGTGGTAGTAATGAGTTTATGGCCGAGCAGCCTGAGCTTAGGGCGATGGTTTACTTCGGCTTCTAACTGCCGCTTTAGGTCGGCCAGTTCCTTGTCAACCAGTTCCTCGGTAACTTGTCTCGGCGTTGATGAGTCTGCGGATTGCGGCTGTACGGGCAAACGTGCGGACCTGTACGCGGGAGCACGTTGATCAGCACCGCAAGATGCACAAAAGAGATCGTCTTGGTGGACTTGTCGTCGGCATTGCGGGCAATAGAGAGAATCCAACGCTATTATTCCTCTTGGCAATACGCGCTTAAAGTTAGAGCATTTTAGCCAACTCGTAACCAGGCCGTCAAATTCAATCGGAACTCGGGAACAGTTGAGGGCTGAAAGTAAAGGGCGGCGCGGGCGCCTTTTGGGCGCCAATTGACCGGAATTGGTGCCACCAGTAGAATTAGTCCTCCCAGGTCAGCCGGATTCCGAGCCAACAAGCATTGGGCATTAGGGAGATAACGTTTCAGCTAAGCCGCGGACTAGGCGTCCCTCGTTCAAAACCGGCGCACGTTTGTCTCGCCAGCGCCCAGTGCGCGCGCAAAGTTAGCGCACAATGCCGCAGTGTCTATGAAACGTTCATAGCCGGATGCCGAGCAGGTCGCCTCAACCCAGGCGTCTATCTCTTGGCCAGCCTGGTCGATGTCTGCGAGGCTCACACCATAAACATCCGCGGCGTCGTACGTAAGGGTGTCGCGGGTCGCGTCGTCGGTCGCGGTCTTGATGATGCTCGGATGGTTCACGATATCTCGGACGAGTTTGAGATCAAGATTGATATCCAGCCCTGGTGCGGCCTTCTTGTCACAAAGGTAATCGCGGATTGCGAGCATTTTGCGCTGCAACGAGCAAGTCCGCATCTTTCGCATTGATATCGGCGGGAAAGACGGATCATTGCGTGCAATCATCCGATATACCTCGCCGACTATGCCATCGAGATGAGAGAAGAGGGCCGAAATAGCGACACGAACGTATCGGTTTCGCTGTTGGAAGTCACCGCCAGCCTGGTAATGCCCTGCACGGTCACGAAAATACGTGTAGTCGTCCCAGCTGTCTCCAGCTAGGTCGACCGCGAAAATCGTAGTCCCGTCGCCCGGCACATCAAGGCTCGCCCGGACCTGTCGAGAACGCGCATTGATGATCACATGAGTCGCCATTGGTTAGTTCCTGGATACTCCTACTTGGTGACTATGTGGCTATTTTCGTTTCACCACGCTGAATCTTCACGCTCTACCGCAGCCTGCCCTTCGGCTGAATTGACTTGTTTGCCCGCCTTCCTCGCCGCAACGATCATTGCTTTCAACTCAGATACCTTCGGCCATTGTGCGCCGCGATGCAGCATGCGGTGACAGTTGGCGCAGACCATCGTCAAATCCTCAATGCTTGTCTCCGCGCACTCCTGAAGATCTTTGAGCGGAACGGTGTGATGCGCCTCGATGAATCCCTCCCCGAGGATGTCGTATGCGCGTTGAAAGTCGAACCCACAGACCTCGCAGTACAGTCGTCCGTGGGCAGTTCGAAAGCGGTCCTTTGCTCGCTGGACCAAATTTGGATTTCGCTCCCGGCGGTAGTGAAGGACGGCGATCCGCCGACCCTCTGGGAAGGTGGCATCCTGGGCGAGCAGATCGTCCAGCGGAGAGTCGTCGTCCGTCGCAGGGGACGCGAGCACGGCGTAATTGCCATGCCAGACGCTTGCGTCAAACCGTGGTCTTGGTCGGGCATCCGTAGGAGCGAGGTCGAATTGGAAGACGTGAGGAGGTCCCTCAAGATGAATCTGCCATCTAAGGGAGACCTTTCCGTCCTTTTGAGGGGCTGGGTACATGTTCTCCTGCACGAAGTGCGCCGCAACTTGGCTCCAAGGAATTGCGTAGAAGTCGTCTGGTCTCGCAGGATCGCCCACGATCACGAGGCAAAAGTCGTCGCCATGAATCGCCCGGATGGCGGCGACCTTTCCGGGTGCAAACGCGACCCACCTCCTCGCGTGCTTGGGGGAGTTCAGGAGATAATGACGCTGGCGGAGGGTGTCCTGGTGCAGGACAGCAAAGTTCGCGGCGCCAGATGGGCTTTTGGTTGGCATTGTGATGGCAACAAGCCCCAGAGGTCAGCAGGGAGCGTCCGGCGATCGGCAAGTCAGGCTAACTCGTCAGTATGACGTTATGTACGGTCCAAGACGCCGAATCCGAGCAAGGTGTTTGAACTTGGAAGACACAACCAAATCGGAATCTATCAAGCGGCTGGCGTGGTCGGTGTCCAGCGGGTAACCGTTCAAAACCGGGTCTTGGATCGGGTTGCGTAAACCAGGTCCAGGCACTCCTCGATGTCATCGCCCTCCCAGGTACCGACGTACTTGACCAGCGATTCGGCGGTCGAGGGGCCGTTGGCCGGGCGGAGATCCGCCCGATCGTCGCCAGCCGGCTGCTCCGGCGGGAGCACCGTCACCCTCACCCTCTTGCCTCTCAGCTCACGGCCGCGCTTCTGGATCTCCTCCCAAGTGCCTTCCAGTTCTAATGTGTTTGTGTCCGTCTCGAACTCCTCCGATCAGATTCAGAGTGATTCTACCATGGGTTCATGCTTGGCAAGCATGCCCCTCGGCAGCGTGGCGGCGATGGCGCTGGGAATTCACCGGATTTCGATGCGGGCGTAGGAGATTCCGGGGCGGCTTGATGCATCGCCGAGGATGTCCAGGGTGTTTGACGGGGGAGAGCCGGCCCGTTCGGTGGCGGTCATGAAGTTGGTGAAAGGGTGGGCGAAAGGGACGCGGATGGACTTGGTTATGGCGCCGTCCGATCCCAGTGCGAGGAGGCGGTTCTCGCTGACGGGGGCGCCGCCGGGTTTCTGGCCGTTGAAGTAGGCGAGGACCATGAGACGGCCGCCGGGGAGAGCGTGGAAGCGGCCGTAGCCTGGAATCTCGGGGGAGGCGCCTTCGCCGCCTTTCCAGAGCGTGTTCCGGCGAGTGACGGTTCCGCGGTCGACTACGGCGTATTCCAGAGACGTGGTGAGCGGCGTGCCGGGGAAGAAGCGGTCTCGCATCTGGAGGTACCAGACGCTGCGCTCCAACCAGAGGAGGTGCGCGCGACCCTGGGAGTCGAGCCAGAGGTCCAGGTTCGTGATCTGGCCGGCGGTCTTTTCGCGGCTCGCAACCTCCACCGGAACTTTGAAGGGCGTTCTGGTGATGTCGGGGGTCCAGATGTAGAAGAGGCGGCGGAATTCGTAGTCCCAGGGGCGGCCATTGTTGATCTTGAGCTTAAACTCCCGCCAGGCTTTCACCGGCTCGATGATGTCGCTGATGGCCAGCAGGTGGGCCGCCCGGCGGCGGAGAGCTACCTGCGGGTAGCAGAGGCGGATGGGCTCCGGCTTCTCGTAGCCGACGCCCATGGGGAACGGAATCCGGCCCTTCGCGGACCACTGCCCCTTGCGGTCCATAAACGACCAGTACATCGCTTCATGGTTGAGGTTGTTGACGATCAGCAGCTCGCGACCGGACGCGTCGGCGCCGAATCCGCGGTAGGAATGTTCCGTAAAAACCGGCGCGCCCTCCCACTCCGGCTTGAGCGTTACGGAAGTTTCCTTCGCATTTGATGCGTCGAACCGGAGAACTTCCGGGCGGGCGGGGCCGCTGTACGTGTCTGGTGGCGTGATGGTGGGATTGGCCGAAAGGAACAGCCGTCCGTCCGGGAAGATTGCGATCGGCGAGGGTTCGCGGGTCCGATTCCGCTCGTCCCGCTGCTGGAGCTCCCATCCGCTCTTGGATCGCTTGAAGAGGGTCCATCGCACGTTATTCAGCGGTTTCGCGTTCGGAATCGTCTCCAGGCCGCTAATAAAGACGTCTTCGCCGACACGTGCCAGACAGGTGCTGCCATAGCACCAGAGCGGCCCCGCGCCGTTGTCCGCCGGCTGGTAGGTGTAGACCGGCTCCTCGACCTCCACGAGTACTTCCGGATCGCGGCTCGGAGAGGGCGCGAGACAACTAAAGACGATTAACGCGAGCGTTACGCGAATGAGCCCTCCAGCCATACAATTCTCTCCTCGGTCTCCCGCCGGAGACCAACCTCTATTGCTTCGATCCATAAGACGCTCCGGGCGGAGACTATGCGATTCCGCTTAACTCGGCGGGAACGCTCGACTGCTCGAAGGCCGTTAGCAGCTCTCGGGCTTTTTGCTGCATCTGCGCCCGGCGAACGAGGGACCATGGCCAAAGCTGCTGCCAGGTCATGATATAGGCGCCTTTCCACGTGGGCAAATAGGCGTCGCCTGACGCGTCGCGCATGAGCCAGCCGCGTTCCACTTGCGTTTCATAAGAGTCTACGAGGACCTTTTGTGCGAGGTAGGCGATCGCCTGGCCCTTTTCATAGACAACCGGCTTGCCGTGCGGACCGGTACGATCCAGGACGAAACGATGGAGGCGGTAGAGCTGATTCGGATCCTGCACCTGCGGCGCCTGTGAGTTAACGTCGTTCGCATCCGGGGGAAATGAGCTCAGCAACTTTCCATTCATCGTATTCACGCAGTGTCCGTCCTCGAACCTCGTGCTGAACTCCAGGTAACTCGTCTTGATGTGCGGCGTCGCAGCGTTCGTGGAGAAGATTGCCGTAGCCATCGCCTCATCGCCGGTCTCCCGGTTTATCAGCATGATCAGGGATGCCCCGATGCCGGTCATCGGGTAGGGAAGCGCAACGCACTCAGACACCGTGAAGCCGTCCTTGAGTAGCGCGTGGGCGCTCTCCTGAAGATAGCGCGAGGCGCTCGGAGGAAGGTCCGCGGGATCGATGGGGCGAAGGTCCGGGTGCGCGGCCATCCGCTGCTGAAACTTGAGCAGAATTGGTGCTCCCAGGTAGAACAGCCCAGCCAGGGCTAGAAACCAGTACAATCCGTTCATGGCGCTCCTCAGCCCTCCAAACCGTCCGGGCGGGTAATAAGCGCGAATTCTTCCTTGATTATCGATTTCCTCCAAACGAGCGCCCTCCTATGCGGCGCGCACGCGGGAGGAATCCGGGAGCGCCGGAAAGAAGGAGAGGCGTAGTACGTGGGAGGTAGCGCGATGAAGAATTGCCCGCGGTGTGCGGTGGGGCTTAATGATACGAACATCGGCGATATGGTCGTGGATGGCTGTGTCGGGTGCGGCGGGGTGTGGTTCGACGCGAAAGAGCTCACCGCGCTGGCGCAGGGCGGCAGCACGAGTCTCGGGCTTCTGGAAGACCGATTCTGGCCCAGCGTTGCGGGGCTCCAGAAGACGGACCAGGCCGCGTGCCCGAACTGCGGTATACCCCTCACGCAATTCGAGTTTCCGCATTCGCCCGGAATCGTGCTCGACGGCTGTATGCAGTGCAAGGGAATCTGGGTGGATGACGGCGAGCTTGCGGCAATTCAGGAAAGGGTAAAGCAAGCGCCTCCGCAGGAGTGGCCGGCGGAGGCGGCGTCGTCCCGAGAGGATCTACGCGCTCGCAGCCGGCAGGCGCTCGGATTCCTGGCCCAGGTGGAGTGCCCGGGATGTAAGCAGCCAAATCCGGCCGCTAGCCCGATGTGCTGGGCGTGCGGCATCAAGCTGGCGGGCGAGCGCGGTATCTTCTGCCCACGCTGCGATCGGCCATTGCAAACAATAGTCCGCTTCGGAACCCGCATCGACAACTGCGCCACGTGCGGCGGAGTCTGGCTCGATGGGGGTGAGCTCGCCGTCATGCTAACGCAGCCGATTGACGAATTGCGCAAACTGGACGCCGATTTGAACCGAGCCGAGCGTGCCGCCGCGAGGTCCCAGGCCGAGACGCTCCTCTGCCCGATCTGCAACGTTCCCATGGGCATGAAGCCGTTTGCCTCCGCGCGGGGAGTAAATCTGGATACGTGCGACCATTGCCGCGGGGTATGGACCGACGCCGGAGAGTTCGTCCCAATCGCGGAATCCGCAGCTATCCGGTAGAAGCACCAAGAGCCTGAAACAAACCTGGGAGGGCGAGGCTCCCGCCGAGCCGCTCTGTGAGGAC
>JBKJZI010000223.1:0-5186 GCA_046715155.1 Chthonomonadales bacterium
TTGTTACCACGGATGCAGATGCGGTCAACGAATACACCTGGCCGCCAAGCGACTGAAGCGCCTTCTGAACATTGATTCGCCCAGCCCCGGCGCCAAAGCTCCTGCCCTGGTAAGGCGTATAAGGATCCACGTTGGTGGTAATGACGGCGCCGACCTGGGAATTGGTTAGAGCAGGCGAGTGCGCCAGAATCATGGCCGCTTCACCGGCCACGTGCGGACTCGCCATAGAGGTCCCTGAGAGCGTGCTGAATCCGCCCTTGTAAGTCGACATGATCGCGGCGCCGGGCGCTGCTACCTTGACCCACGAACCGTAGTTCGAAAAATAGGTGACGCTGTCGAGGGCGTCCGTGGCGCCTACGGAGATCACGTTATCGCAGCCGGCAGGGTAGTACACGCCGCTCGCGCTGGCGTTTCCGGCCGCGGCCACCACCACACAGCCCTTGCCCCAGGCGTACTGGACCGCGTTGTTGATCGTATTAGAGAAGCTCGGTCCGCCCAAACTCAGGTTGATCACCTTCGCGCCCTTGTTGACGGCCCAGGTGATTCCGTCGGCGATTCCGGCGTCCGTGCCCGAGCCCGAAGCGTCGAGCGCTTTGACCGGCATCAGCCTGACGAAGCTGCCGGAGTTCGATACCGCGGGATTCCAGCCGGCAATCCCGGCGGTGCCAAAGCCGTTATTTATCTGTCCGGCAGCGATTCCTGCAACATGCGTCCCATGACCGTTGTCGTCGTTTGCGTTCGTGCCTTTATTGAATGTGTTGTATCCGACGATGGTCCCCGCGCCGTCGCGGTGAAAGACGTTTTTCAAATCATTGTGCGCATATTCAATACCGGTGTCCACGATCGCCACGATCACCGCGGCCTGGGGCTGCCAGACATCCCACGCCTTATCAGCCTTGACTTTCTGAGGCGCGTACTGGTTGTTCTGGAAATAGGGATCGTTCGGTGACGCGGTGGTGTGCCGGATGTAGTTCGGCTCGACGTACTCCACATCCGGATTCCGCCGAAGCTCAGCCGAGGCAGTCGCTGCGGATTGGCCGGGCGCAAGCTGAATTCGCGCCACATTCAGACCGGAGTGGCTCTCCGCTATGCGGCCGAATGGAGTAATTTGTCTTGCACCAGGACGGAAACCCACGAGGAGTTCGCCAGGGACGGATTCAGATGCGGCTAGCGCTCGAGAGGCAAACGAGGAGGCGAAGAAAGTAAGTGCCGCCATGCCGGCGACAGGCAGAATTCTAGTGGGCAACACGAAGTTCTCCTTGAAGCGCCCCGAAATCGTTCGGGGACCATGGTGATTTCCGCCTGCGGAGAATAAAGGTGGAAGCTCAGAGGCTTCCCCCCGAGGCATTTCCGGAGAAAGGAACTTCGTGGTCCAATTCGCTCGATGCGCAGGCTAGGTTTAACGCTGTCTGCAAGAACAGTAACGTTTAAAAGAGACGGCTACTACTTAGTCATTCACTCACTAGCCGGCTCGAACCGAAAACTTATTCCACGACCCGGTAAGTTTTCAATTTGGCAAAACTACCGGCTTATGCATCCCTATTTCAATAGAATCTGATTTTTAAATCGCAAAATGCGCTTAACCGGATTCGCAGGTTCGAGGGGTAGTATTTTTACGTTCTTCGTTTTTCGTTTTCTGTCGTCGATGTCCACTAGATTAACGGGGAGATACGGATGGCGCGGATTGCGGTTGCTTTGCAGCTCTACACGGTGCGCGATGACGCCGCCGCGGACTTCGAGGGTACCGTCAAGCAGGTAGCGCGGATGGGCTATGAAGGTGTGGAGCTCGCCGGCACATACGATCGCACGGCTGCCGAGCTCCGGGACTTCCTCGGCGGTCTCGGACTGCGCATCGCTGGCGGCCACGTACCGTTGGCGCAGCTCGAGGCCGAAGTCCAGTCAGCCATCGACTTCCACCTGGAGCTTGGGAACCGTTACGTGGTCTGCCCGTGGCTGCCGGAGGACCGTCGGAAGAGCGGGGACGACTATCGACGAATCGCGGAATCGCTTAACCAGGCGGGGCGGGCATGCAAAGATGCCGGGCTTCAGCTTTGCTACCACAACCATGCTTTCGAGCTGGAGCGGTTCGATGGGAAGACCGCGCTGGATATCCTCTTCGATGAGACCGATGCGGAGCTGGTCAAGGCAGAGATAGATACGTACTGGGTGGAGTATGGCGGCGGCAACGCCGTGGAATACATCCGCCGCTACGCCGGCCGAGTCCCGCTCGTGCACCTCAAAGACATGGCAGGTGACGGCACCCGCGCCTTCGCCGAGCTGGGCCAGGGCATCATGGAATGGGACCCCATCTTCCTCGCCTGCGAGTCCGCCAAGACCCGATGGTACATCGTCGAACAAGACAAATGCGTTCGCCCACCCCTCGAAAGCGCCCGAATCAGCCTTGACTACCTGAAGGAAAAGGGCCAGGCATGACACACCTGCGGGAATCCTTGAAACGCGATTATTACGACAGTGACCTCGCTTACCTGTTCGCCGCCTGAGATACACGCACCCTACGGGCGGATCACACGCTTGCGGGGAGGGGCAAAACGCTGCTTATCGATCGACGCAAAACCGAACCCCGCCTCGCCGGAGTACGGGTTCACGTGCATACAACTTCAGAAGGCGAAAACTTCATCTATCGGGGAAAGAAGCGCCTCTCCTACAAGCAGTTCCAGCCAACGCCAGCGGTCGACAAACCGACCAGGCGGCCAATGAAACCAAAGCAGCGGCAAACCAACTATGACCCTGCGCCCTACCTCCGCCGAAAGGTCTGGCTCCACGGCCGCTAAAGCGGACAGATTTCATTGAGCAACTAAAGGGCAAAATCACTGAGCAGGAACACTTCTCCGAACGACCATAATGCGAATAACAAATCGCAACAAACAATTGAGTAGGGACGGTTCGCGATCCGCCCGCTACGCAGCCTTACGGCGCCGGACCTGTGGATTCGCGGCACACGAGGTGGTTTGGAATCCGTACCACTTGCCGTCCGGACGCTTCGCCTTCGATCTGAGCGACCAACAGTTTCACGGCGGAATCGGCAATCTCATCAACCGGATTCTGCACCGTAGTCAGCGGCGGAAGCACGGAAACAGCTCGAATATCATTGTCAAAACCGACGATCGAAACATCATTCGGAATCCGCAAGCCGAGTTTATACATTAGGTGGTACGCGTCGACCGCCCGATTGTCATTATAGGTAAATACTGCCGTCGGCGGTGATGAACCTAAAAACAGACGCTCGATCTCTTCGTCCGACGAGACTACTTGCCTGTCGGACTCTCCTACTCCTGCGCCGGCCATCAATGTTGAGAACGTATCTGACCGTTCCCTCGCCGCCAGCGCGGATTCCGGTCCTCGCCAGTGGACGATCTGACGGTGGCCAAGCGACAGCAGGTGTTCCACGGCGAACCGGGTCCCGAGCGGGTTATCCGGGTGCACCTGGTACTCGCCGAATGTAGACCCGATCTCCACGCAGCACGTGCCGCTGGATACGATCGAATCCACCCACTCTCGAACGCCGTATATACCGGACAGTACTACTCCATCGACACGCCTATCAGTGACATGCTCGGGAGTCAGCGGCGAATCCGGGGAATCCACATACAGCATCACTCCCATTCCCAGCCGAGCAGCCGCGAATGTCAGCGCAAGAATCAGGTCTTTTCCGTAGACGAGATGTGAAGAAGATGGCTGACCAACGACCGAATAGGGCGCCACGATTCCGAGAGTGTTCGTTCGCCCTTTGCGCAGTGCAGTAGCCAGAGCATTCCGGCGGTATTGAAGCCGCTCTGCCGCCTCCAACACTCTCTCACGAGTCTGTTGAGATATCCGCACTCCCTTACGGCCGCTCAGTACATAGGAGACAGTTGCGGTTGAAACTCCGCTTAGGCGAGCAATATCCTGAGTGGTTGCACCCGTACCCTTTTGTTTCTTCATTCGCTTGAGGATCGATCGGATTCTAAGGGCGCACGAAAATGCCCCGCCGATCAATTCATTCGACTGGGATGCGGCCTCGAAAGTAACTGCAGAATCCCATCGGAATGCGGCAGAGCAGAATCTACTGCGCCCGAGCCATGAAGGAAATGTCCTCCACTCTTGAGAATGAGTAGCCAGTCAAGCAATTCAACACAATTCCGTCATCACGTTTCGCGACCGTCCGAACAGAAGCAATCGCATGATTCCACCCCGATTCCGATGCCCGCTGCAACTCCTTGCGGTGGTGGTCGCACTCCCCCTCCTTGTCTCCTGCGGAGGCGGAGGCGGTGGCGACGGTCAGACGCTGACGGGCCGAGGAGCTGTAGAGGGTTTTGCTTATTTGGACGCGCAGAATTCGGTGCAGATTAGTCGAAACTCCACGCCACCTGCGGGCATGCGAGCCGCTGCGGGCGCGACGATCAGCATCGAAGGCACCGCGATCTCCGGAACCACCGATTCGAGCGGCCATTTCCGGCTGCAAGGGATCACGGCTGGAACTTCGAAGTTGCGAGTTCAGCCGTCGGGCGCGCAGCCTTCCGCCTTCCCCGTTACGATCATCGGCGATTCGACGGTATACGTGGGCGACCCGGCAATCTCGCGCCAGGCGGCGATCGATACTGCCAAACAGCTTGCGCTGCAGCTAGGACCAGCCGATAGCGTTCTTATTGTTGGCGGCCTGAATCCGCTGCCCGTGGGGACTATCGTCCGTCCTGCAATGACCGAAACAGGTCCGGCGACCGACCCCTCGCTCGCAGTCCGGCTTACGGCCGAGCAGTGGTTCATCGTGCTGGACACCCACAGCGATTTCCTCTTCGCGCACCCCGTCAAGTACCTCTTTATCGACGCGGAGACAGGGCAGCAGGACATGCGTGATGCCTTCGCCTGGCCGATCATCAATGGAGTCAGCTTCTTCCGGGATCAGGACGCGAGTTTTCACGCCGGCGAAGTAATGCTGGCGCCGACGGAGGTCAGTACCGCACCGCCCTCTCGCTCCGCGGATCGACCTAGCTTGCCCTCCACGCCTCGCCATCACGTTCCGGGATGCGAAGGTAGTGGCCGAACCTTTGCCCTCATCATCAAGGGGGCGCGGGAATATCAGTTCTCCGAAACTTACCTTCAGTTGTCAACGATGCTGGACACGGTCCAGAATCCAGGTTTGACCCAGTACGTCAACAATCCCTCGAGCCCGGAGGACCCACTCCGAT
>JBKJZI010000224.1:0-5341 GCA_046715155.1 Chthonomonadales bacterium
CTCCCGACCTCCGACTCCCGACCCCCGGACTTGCAAATTCCACCGCCAGCCAGTCCAGCAGCTCCGGATGTGTCGGGCTCTCGCCCTGGATTCCGAAGTTTTCGGCGGTGCGGACGAGGCCGTTCCCGAAGATCATCTGCCAGAATCGGTTTACGGCTACCCGACTCGTGAGCGGATGACTAGGATTAACCAGCCACTTCGATAACTCCAGGCGGTTGTTGACGGGTTGGCCGTACCGGGAATCGAAGATACCGGGGATTCCTGGAACCACTTTTTCGCCCTTCTTGTCATACTCGCCCCGCGTTAGGATGAAGGTGTCGCGCGGCTTCTCCATCTCCTGCATGACCATCACCGTCGGCACAGTGCGGTCGAAATCGTCGCGGCTTTTCTGAACGACCGCGATCTGCGTATTGAGCCTCCGATACTCGCCGTCGTTTCGTTCCAGATAGACTCGGGCAATCCGGTCCATTTGCTCCCCGGTGCGCTTATCGAAGGGAGTGGCGATGATCTGCCTCAACGGATCCAAATCTGCCAGTTCGGCAACCTGCTCGGTGGACAGAACGCGGTTATAGATGCGGACCTCGTCGATCAGGCCCTTAAATGGAGCGCCCGGATTCCGTCGGCCGATGACCACCGGCTTTTCGGTTTCAATAGTCCCGGTCAACTTGTCGTGGGTGATCTCCAGCTCAGCAGGCTTGCCGTTCAGGTAGATGCGGATTCCACCCGCTTTGGCTGAACCGTCATAGGTCGCGAAAACATGAGACCACTTCTTCTGCTCAATGGCTGCTTTCGTGTTGACCCTGATGGCATTCTCTTCCCACTTGTGGATGAGGTGGACGAAGACTTTTCCGTCGCCCAGGTATAGGTCCCAACCACGGATTCCGTTCGCGTCATCCATTTTGGAGAGGACTGCCATATGCCCGCCGGCCTGCGGATTCACCCACGCTCCGTAAGAAAAGGAGTGTTGAGTGTTGAGTGTTGAGTGTTGGGGATCCACCGACAGTTCGATATGGGTGGAGCCGTCGAAGGAGAAGGCATTGGAGAACTGTCCCCCTCCCCACGCCGGTTTCCCATGAGCCGTACCGCTGACTTTGCCGGTGGAATCCGAGATACTCTCCCCTTTGCCTTCATCTAAACCGACATGGGTGACGAGACCTTCCGCCAACCCAGGCGAGCTGATTGCCGAGGTTTTCTCCCACTCCTCGCGACGCGGCGCGGATTCTGCGATGCGCGTGTTCAGCGACTGTTTCAGCTCCCCAATCTGCTTGTCGAATACGTCGAGTTTTGCCTGCTGGTCCGGGAGCGGCGCTTTGATGTACGGCTTCGCATTGCCGCGCATCCCGTCGAGTCCTTCTTCCGGAATAGTATTGAAGAGGGCATAGAATCGGTAGAAGTCTTTTTGCGTTATGGGGTCATATTTGTGGTCGTGGCACTGCGCGCACCGCGTAGTCAGCGCCAGGAAAGCGGTGGACGTGGTATCGATCCGGTCGAAGACGTACGCGGCCGCATACTCTTCCGGAATCGCGCCGCCCTCGTAGTTGATGGGGTGATTGCGGTTGAATCCGGTCGCGATCTTTTGATCCAACGTCGCGCTTGGGAGCATGTCGCCCGCGAGCTGCTCGGTTACGAACTGATCGTAGGGCAGATTCCGGTTGAACGCGTTGATAACCCAGTCCCGCCAGCGCCACATATCTCGGTGGCTGTCGATGTGATATCCGTGCGTGTCGGCGTATCGGGCAAGATCGAGCCACGGAAGCGCCATCCGCTCGCCGAAGTGCGGGGAAGCAAGCAATCTGTCAACCAGCCGTTCATAAGCCCCGGGCGTCTTGTCGTTGACGAACGCATCCACTTCGGCCGGAGTCGGCGGCAGGCCGGTCAGATCCAGGGAGAGTCTCCGGGCCAGGGTGACACGGTCGGCCGGAGGAGCGGGAGTCAGACCCGCCTTCTCCATTCGAGCGAGAACGAAGCTGTCCAACGGATTCAGCGGCCAGGCTTTCCGCTTGACCGCGGGAACGGAGGGTCTCTTCGGCGGAACGAACGCCCAGTGCTCCGTGTAGCTTCCGCCCTGCTTTACCCACAACCGCAGCGTCTCTATCTGTGCAGCCGTGAGCTTCTTGCCGGACGACGCCGGCGGCATCTGCAGCGCGCCCTTGCTAGACGTGCGGAGAACGACTCCACTCTGCCCAGGCTTGCCGGGTACGATGGCGCGGTTGCCGGATGGCAGCTTCATCGTGGCACCGTCGGGCGTATCCAGTCGGAGCCCTGCCTTGCGCTGCGCGGCGTCAAATCCATGGCAAGCGCCGCAGTTCTCGGAAAGGATCGGCCGGACCTCCCGGTTAAAATCGACCTGCCGCTCGGACGTGTTGGCCGAGACGAGACCCGGAAGCGCGCTCAATCCGGCGAGTGCGAGCGCGGGAAGAACGAAAAGCGAGGCGGAAGCGAATCTCATTTTCACTTTCAAAAGCACGAATCCGTTGGCAATCTTTTAACAGAGTATTATATCACCCGGCGAGCGCAAGGACCGGGAGAAAATGGCTGTTAGCAGGCATGATCGAGATTCGCGCGGCGGAGGAAGTCGATTGGGAACAAATCTGGCCGATCTTTCGGGCGGTCGTAGAGCGCGGCGATGCATTCGTTTACCCACCCGATGTGGCTGAACCGGAGGCCCGCGCTATCTGGATGGCGCCGGGCCATCGAGTTTACGTCGCGCTGCTGGATGGACAGGTCGCAGGCTCGTACTGGTTCCGACGGAATCAGCCGGGACTGGGAGATCACGTCGCGAACGCCGCATACATGGTCCATCCGGAATTCGGAGGGCGAGGCGTCGGCAGGGCGATGGGCGAGCACTCGCTATGCGAGGCTAAAGTATTCGGATTCCGCGCGATGCAGTTCAACATCGTTGTGAGTGTAAACGAGCCTGCGGTGCGACTGTGGACATCGCTGGGCTTCGAGGTCATCGGTCGAATTCCAGGCGGATTCCGGCATGCGCAACTCGGAATGGTCGATGCGCTTATCATGTTCAGGACCCTTGATGACGTGGGTGAAAATGCGGACCTGTAGTAGATGGGCGGCTCTCGCGAGCCTGTACATTATCGGACTGCGGATTCCGGCCCTCTCCCAGCCCGTTGACACGACTCGTGTAAGGGCGCAGGATCTGCTCATCATGTCCGGCCAGGAAGTCCTGGTCGATGTTGGATGGATGGAAGTCGGTCGCCCCTATGATATGGAAGCAACGCTGGAAAGCGATGCGTCCGACGAGGATTCCCGGGTGGAAGTTACGTTGTCGGCGCCCACGGGCGATGTAACGCGGGCGCTTGATCGCTATGACCGGCGCGCGGAGTTTCGACTGATTCCCCAAACTGCAAGGGGAACCAAACTTCTGCTTAGTGGAGGAGGCGAGCTCGGAGCGATCTATCGCATTTCTATCCGCCTTCGCGCGTCTCCCGCGGCCCGGATGGCGGGAGTGGAGTTCATTTACTCTCCACACCAGAACGTTCGCCCGCCCGGTACAAACGTGACTGCAGTCGTAGTTCACGCAACTGTTTCGCCGACCCTGGAGAGTACGGTCAACTGGTTCCTGGCTCCGGAATCGCAGGTCTCCGCGCACTACACGGTCGGCAAGGACGGGAAGATCGTTCAGATGGTGGAGGACATGGCGCGCGGTTGGCATGCGGGCGTATCGGAGCTGGAGGGAGTCAAAGGCGTCAATGACTTCAGCGTCGGTATCGAGATTGTGAACCTGAACGACGGCGTGGACCCCTACACGGACGCGCAATACGAATCCGTAGCTGCCATTATCCGCCATCTCAGAGAAGAGTATTACTTGCCGGATTCCAGAATCGTGTCACACGAACACATAGCCCGGCCAGTCGGCCGAAAGTCAGACCCCAAAGGCTTCGATTTCCAACGGCTCTTCCGCATGCTCCGGGAGCCGTAGTCCCCAAGACAACGTGATGGGTGGGTTGGCCCAAAGCTCATACGTCCAGGATGTATCGAGTAGCCGGCGATAGTCGCGCGTACGTTTCCGGCCGAATGTATCGGCGCTGGTCCAGTTGCTGGGGCTGATCGCGGCGGCAGAAATAGGCGTGAATCGCGTGGCGCGGTCGGCTCGTGCAATTGCGTGTTCCGCCGTGCCAGGTGTGCGCGTTGAAAACCACGACCGTACCGGCTGGAGCAGTCAATAACACTTCATCGGGATGCGATTCCTTCGGATCCCGCATTACCTCCTTAGGTAGCTCTTGCCAACGGTGCGATCCGGGCACCACACGGGTCGCACCGTTCTGCGTTGTGAAGTCGTCAAGGAGCCAAATCGAATTGCAAACGTAATAATCCCCTGGCTCCACCGCGCAATGCCAGTCTGCATGGAGCCCCTGCAGCCCTTCCCCGGGAAGAGCCGCACGACTATTAAGGGAAGAGAGCTTGAATTCGCCGCCGAGGACATGCGCGACGGCGGCCAGCACGTGTGGATGCGTGAAACAGACCTCAAAGATAAGGTCTTTGTTGACCAGATCGGACAGGCGGTCGGTTCCGGCTTCCTGATGGACCTCTTTACCGGCCTCCGTTCCCTCGATACGAGCCAGTTCGTCGAGTCGATCGCGGAGTCGCCGGACCTGGTCTTCGATCAGGATTCCGCCAAGCGGCAGGAATCCGTCACGGTCCAGACGGTCTCGCCCCTCGCCGGTGAGCGAATCCGGTCCGGCTCCCAGTTTAGTTAGCGCCTGAACAATATCCAAGTCCGACATCCTCTTGAGTAGATTCCGCGAGCCCGGATTCTATTCGCGTGAGGGGTATCATTTCAACAGACCACAGCAGGCGCCGATGCGCCCCGGGAAGGGAGTTTGCAAATCATGCCTGAGTTCACTTTACCCCCACTGCCATATCCGTCCAACGCGCTGGAACCACACATCGATACGCAGACGATGGAGATCCACCACGGCAAGCACCATGCCGCTTACGTTAACAACCTCAATGCCGCATTGAAAGATTCCGCGGACCTTCAGACAAAGTCGATAGAAGACCTGCTCAAAGGTGTCGCCCAGCTCCCGGAAGCGGTTCGCACACCCGTTCGAAACAACGGCGGCGGGCACTACAACCACACCATGTTCTGGGAGATCATGAGACCCGGTGGACCTGCGGCTCCGAGCGGAGCTCTGGGGGATGCCGTAACCGCAACTTTCGGAGGAGTGGACGGACTCAAAGAGAAGATCAACGACGCGGGTGCTAAGCGTTTTGGCAGCGGTTGGTCCTGGCTCGTCCTCGACAACGCGGGCAAGCTCCAGGTGATCAGCACCGCCAACCAGGACTGCCCCCTCATGGACGGCCAGTATCCCGTCTTCGGCGT
>JBKJZI010000225.1:0-12044 GCA_046715155.1 Chthonomonadales bacterium
GCGTGGAGTACGCCGGTTATTACGTCCTCGTGATGTACGCGGTAACCTCAACCGAATCCATTGAACCGCACCTGCGTGAGGTCGTGGCGTTCGTGGGCCAGAAGTTCATCGTGACGACCCACCGCGAACCGTTCCCCGAGATTGACGAATGCCTCCGCCGCTGGGAGGCCAACCATGACCTGCAGGCGACCTCGGTAGCAGCGCCCCTCTATTCGTTTCTGGATACGATCGTCGATGGCTACTTTCCCGTTCTGGACCGCCTGACGGAACATGTCGAGGAGTTGGAAGACGAGATCCTCTCGAAGGATTTCGAAGGTCCGCCAAAGGGTCTTTTCACGATCAAGCGCGAGATGATCGACCTCCGGCGGGTGGTGTCCGCGCAGCGCGACGCAATCAACACATTGATGCGCCAGGACATTCAGCTCTTCCCGGAAGGCTCGATCATCTTCTTCCAGAGCGTGTTCGACCATCTGGTGCGGCAGGTCGAAACCATCGACGTGTACCGCGACCTGCTTTCCACGGCCGCCGACATGCACCTGTCCGTCATTTCGAATCGGCTAAACCAGGTGATGAAGACGCTCACTGCCTGGTCGATCATTCTAATGGCTGGGAGCTTGATTGCCGGGATCTATGGCATGAATTTCAAGAACATGCCTGAACTTACAACCCGATATGGCTACTACGTCGTCTTATCGGTAATCGCTTCCATGGGCGTGGGCCTCGTGGTTTACTTCCGGCGCATCAAGTGGATGTAGCGTCGGATTCCGGCCGCTTGCTCAACAGGCCCGCCCGCCGAAGCACGCGTTTACCCGCCGCTCCCAGGTGAAGTATCTCATTCTTTATCAAGCCTAACGCAGCGTTGATGCACGCAGCCGCACCGGCGACGGGGCCCCCTGTTTGACGGAAGTATCTCACCTGGCTCACGTAGAACGCCCGCGTCATCCGTTTGGGGGCGAGCCTGACGCTCCCCATCCAGTGATGCACCACTCTCGCCTCCGGAACGTACCAGATTCTCCATCCGACTTGTTTCAGCCGCCGACACCACTCGACCTCTTCATAGAACATGAAGTATGATTCATCCAGAAGTCCAACTTGCCGCGCAGCTTCAGACCGCACCAGCAGGCAGGCGCCCATTAGATAATCGACCTCCGCAGGTTTGTTGAAGTCCGCGCGGCCGTACTCGAGTTCGGTCTGATAGAAACGTGGGCTTAGACGCTTGAGGCCGGTAACGGCCAGGAATTCGCGGTAAACGGTCGGAAACCGGCGCCCGTTCGGCTGATTGGTCCCGTCTGAGTTCAAAAGCATCGGACCACAGGCGCCCGCATCCGCATTACTGTCCATGAATGCTACGAGGGCGGCGAGCGCATCCGGCGCCGGCACCGTATCCGGGTTGAGCAATAAGAAGTAACGAGCGTCTGCCAGGACCAGCGCCTGGTTGTTCGCTCGGGAGAATCCTGCATTGGTTGAATTGCGTATCAGATTTGCCTGGGGCATTGTCTCCAGGGTGACGTCCGGGCTGCCGTCAGTAGATCCGTTGTCTACGACCCAGCACCGCCAATCGAGATGCGCGCACGCCAAGGGAAGCGCGCGCAGGCATTCCCGTAGGAAGCCCGCGCAGTTGTAACTCACAATTACAATGTCGATATCTCTTACGTTCATAAACGCGGGCGGTACGAGTACCGCGGCTCCGGCCTGAAATGGCGTGCCTTAGTCCCGCCGCGCTGGCCGGTCTCTCGGGAACGACCCGTTTGTTGGAGCTTGGGTGCGGCCAGGTTCGAAGATGGCCAGGCTCCATAACGGTAGATGTCAATGCGCGCTCTCGTGCGGATGTGGTCCACGACCTGAACTCGATGCCCTACCCCTTCGAGGATAACTGGTTCGACCTCATCATCGGCGAACACGTGATCGAGCACTTACAGGACGTGGTGTCCGTCATGGAGGAACTCCACCGTATTACCCGCCCTGGCGGGATCGTCCATATCGAAGTACCGCATTTCTCGAGCGCCAACTTTTTCACGGACCCCACGCACCGGCACCCGTTTTCCACGCGAAGCTTCGACTATTTCATCGCCGGTACTGTCGTTCGGGATTATCACTATTCAACGGTCGAGTTCAAAAAGAAGGCGGTCTCGTTGAGTCTGGTAGGGCGTGACGAACGATTCCGAAGATTCGTCAATCGGTGGGCGAACCGGAATCCGAATGTGTATGAATCTAAGTGGGCGTTCGTTTTCCCAGCCGAGCATATCAACTTCGAACTCGAGGTTTTGAAGTGAATTGACCCAAAAAAGTGAAAATCGCTCTTTTCCATAATCTAGGTTCGGGCGGGGCCAAAAGGGCGCTCTTCGAGCATGCCCGCCTACTGCAGGATCTTGGCCACGACCTTGATCTCTATACTACTTCGGCGGCGGATGAATCGTTCTTGCCCCTGTCCTCGTTCTGTCGGGCGGTCCGCGTCTACCCGGGGCCGGATTTCGCAGCGCCGAGAGCGCAAACGGGAAGCGGCCGTTCGTTTGTGGCGAGAGCGGGAGCGCGCCTAAATGCCGTGCGCGTACTTCGCGGTCACCGCGAGCTCTGGAACCGGCTCGACAGGCTTTACTGTGAAATAGCGGAAGAAATCAATGGCGGCGGGTACGACTTAGCCTACGTCCACCACTGTCGCTTCATCCTCTCACCAGCCATCCTCAAACACGTCAAAACGCCGTCAGTCTATTACTGCCAGGACACGCTGCGAGACGCCCACGAATGGAGCCCGCAGGCGGACCTCTGTTATGATACCGTCACTGAATCGCTCTTTCGTCGCGTGGCGCGGGGACAGGTAATGACCGTTTTCCGGGAGTCGCTTCTCCGGCACAAGGACCGGCGAAATACGGCGAATGCTCGCGCCGCGACCCTTGTCCTTGCTAACTCATACTTCTCGCGGGAAGCGATCTGGCGGACCATGGGAATCAACGCGCGGGTATGCCGCCTGGGAGTAGATACGACTTTCTTCCGTCCCCCGGCGGGCGACGCGCGCGAGCGATCCGTTCTGTCGGTCGGAAGCCTCACTCCTGCTAAGCGGC
Organism: Chthonomonadales bacterium; assembly: GCA_046715155.1. Lineage (GTDB taxonomy): Bacteria > Armatimonadota > Chthonomonadetes > Chthonomonadales > CAJBBX01 > JBKJZI01. The sequence continues at coordinate 3,060 of JBKJZI010000225.1, forward strand.
ATGAGTTTGTTGTGGATTCCGTTGCGATGATCCCTGAACGGGAGCGTCCCTACGTACGTGTCGTGGGAAATTACCCTTCGAGCGATCTAGCGGGATTGCGGACGTGGATCAACAATTTCCGTGCATTTGCGATCGACCGGTCCGTAAGGGTCGATATTCTGGCGGATATATCGGAAGAGGCGCTGCGCGAGGAGTATCAAAGCGCAGGGGTCGTTGCGCTGGCGCCGGCTCTGGAGCCGTTCGGTCTCGTCGCGCTGGAGGCGATGGCCAGCGGCTCACCGATCGTAGCGGTTGCGGAGGGCGGCCTTCGCGAATCCATCATCGACGGCAAGACGGGAATACTAACGGATCGGGATCGAAGTGAATTCGCCCAGGGAATCCGATCGCTCTTGACCGACAGGGCGCGCGCGGAACTGCTCGGGCGGAACGGGCGTCAACACGTCGAATCACAGTGGACATGGAAGCGGTCGGGCGAACAGCTCCTGCGACTCTTCGAGAATGCGCTGACTTGTGGTCCCTCAACGAGGCTGGATGCATGAGGGTCTCTATGCTGACTACGGTCGGAGACAACTGCGGTATCGCCGCGTACACCCGGGACCTCGTGGCGGCGCTACAAGCTAACTCCGATGTATGCGTGGAGCCGATTTCTCCGGGCCGGCAGGCTATCGCGCATTACCGGGAACAGGCTGCCCGTCTCAACCAGGCAGATGTCATTCACGTACAGCACGAGCATAGCTTCTGGGGTGGAATCCTTCCGGGTCATTCCGCCTTTTGGGAGGTGCGCTATCTGCTGGAGAAGCCCGTCGTCATCACCGCGCATACTACTACTTCCCTTGCCGAGCTTTTCCGGGTGAAGGAAGAGAGAAAGCTGCACCGGAAGCTCGCCAAGCTGTATCTGATCGCGAAAAAGCGATACCGGGACAGCGTCGAGATCGCACCCTTCATCACGGGTCGCTGCATAGTCCATACGGACGAGGGTCGGCGCGAGCTCATCGAGCGCGGAGCGAATCCTCGGTACGTCCACCTGATTCCGGCCGGCGTTCCGGAGCCGGTTCCGGCCCCGACGAACGGCGAATCATTTCGCGAACGGTTCGGTTTGCGCGGACGACGGCTCATTACGCTGTTCGGATACACAACCCCGAACAAAGGGTACGAAGTGGTGTTCGACGCCATGGTGAGTATTCCGGACGACGTGTGCTTCGTAATTGCGGGCGGGCCCCGCAATGCAGACACGGAGGCCTACGCGGCAAAACTGCAAGCGGATGTGTCAGATCGAGGACTCGGAGGGCGTGTGGTGTATACGGGATTTCTGAACGACGAAGAGGTGGCGGAGGCGTTAGCCGCTTCGGATATAGTCCTCACACCACACACTCAGGCGACCGGGTCCTATTCGGTGATGATTCCGCTGACTTACGGAAAACCCCTCATAGCGTCGGACCTCGCCATCTTTCGCGAAATCCGCGAGAGTGGAGGCTGTGTCGAACTGTTCCCGAACCGAGACTCAGCCGCCCTCGCCTCAATGGTTAACCGGCTTCTTGCGGATTCCGCGGCACGCGATGAGCTAAGAAGCAAAGCGCTCGAATACGCGAAGTCGCACTCCTGGTCGGAGATTGCTAAGCAGACCATGGAGGTCTATCGCGAATCGGTTGCGGATGCTGCGCGGCTTGCTCATCACCAATGAGAATTGCCATGGTAGCGCCCAGCCGCGAAGCCTGCGGCGTCTCCGAGTACACCGAGGATCTCGTTCGTGAACTCGCGGACATAGTAGAAGTAGTCCATTTCGTGGACCCTGATGGATTCCGGGCAGAAATGAATGATGCCGTGGATGTGGTGCACGTCCAGCATGAGTATTTCGTGTTCGGCGGTGTTGCGCCCTGGAAGTGTAGATTCCGATCGTTTGCCCGCAAAGTCCGGCGGCCCCTGGTGATGACGGTACATGAGATCGTAACGCCGCATGGCAATGCGGCTTACCGTGCTGGAATCCGGCTAAGCAATCGGCTCCACTTCCTGCACACTGCCATCCGACACTACATCGTGCACACTGATAAGGATAGGCGCCGCCTGGCTGCAATTGGGGCGGCCGAAGAGCGCATGCACACCATCCGCCTTGGAGTCCCCACACCGCCCGTCATGCCTTCACAAGAGGAAGCCAAACGGAATCTGGGTCTCCAGGACCAATTCGTGATCACCATCTATGGATTCATCTCTCGGAAGAAGGGCCACATAACGGCACTCGACGGTCTGCGGAGTCTTCCCCAAGATGTCACGCTTGTAATAGCCGGCGGCAAACACCCGGATGACTCGACGGGATATGTTGATCAGGTTAGCGAAGGCGCGCGCGAGCATGGAGTTCGTGCCAGAATAACGGGATACATGCCTTCCAGCGACGTACTCACGAATATGGCCGCGACGGACCTAGTCCTCGCGCCATTCACCGAATCCAGCGGGTCCGCCTCGCTCGCACTGGCGTTCGCTTGCGGCAAGCCGATCCTCGCCTCAGATATCGAGCCACACGGTGAAATAGCCGGAGAGACGCCGGGTTCGATGCTCCTGTTTGGGAATTCGTCCGAGGACCTGGCGCGCGAGATCGATCGCCTTAGGATGAACCCGGCGGAAATGGACGCCCTTCGCCAGGGTGCGCGGGTGTACGCTGATGCACATTCTGTCCGAAATATGGCGGAACAAACGGCCCGATTGTACAGCCGCGTAGCCAATGAGAATCCGCGATGAGAGTAGGTATCGATGGGCGTACACTTACGGGTCGATTCACGGGCGATCGAACCTATTGGCTGAACGTACTGCGCTCGCTGACTTCGCTCACCGAGTCATCGGAATCCTACTGCGTATACAGCCGGCTGCCGATCACTCCCGGCACTACGCCGGCGCACCCACAGTGGAGGGTAGAGAGTCTTTCCGCGGTTAACGACCGGCTGTGGACGATTTTCGCCTTTCCCAGCGCGCTTCGCCGCGATAGAATAGACGTGGCGCACACCCAGTATACGATCCCTCTGCAGGCGCCCTGCCCGACGGTCACCGTTGTGCACGACATCTCGTTCCGCCTGTACCCTAACTGGTTTCCAAGGAAGCATCGCCTTCTGCTCAATCTTTCAGTCCCCGGAGCGATGCGGCGAGCAGCGCGCATCATAACCGTCTCGGAATCTTCCCGCCGAGACATCATCCGCATCTATGGGATTCCGCCGGAGAAGATCCACGCGATTCATCTTGCGGCGGGACCGGAGTACCAACCGATTCCGCAGGACATTGCCCGCTCCGCGGTGAAGGAGAAGTACGGAATCGACGAGCCCTACGTCCTTGCGGTCGGCGTACTGCAGCCAAGGAAGAACTTCGCACTGTTGTTGGAGGCCTTCGCTATTGCCAAGCGACGCGCCAAGCTGCGGCATCGGCTGGTCATAACGGGCAAGGCGGGGTGGGACTACGAAAACCTGGGAGTTACGGCCGGCCGTCTTGGGATCACGGATTCTGTGCAGTTCACCGGATACGTGGCCGACGAGGATCTGCCGAATCTCTATTCCGGCGCTGAGCTGCTGGCCTTTCCGTCGCTCTATGAAGGATTTGGGCTCCCGCCTTTGGAGGCGATGGCCTGCGGCACGCCCGCACTGGTGAGCGACGCGCCCGCGATGCCAGAAGTCGCGGGTGATGGAGCGTGGATTTTACCCGTCATGAGTCCCGTGGCGTGGGCCGACGCGATTGCTGCGCTGTGCACCGACTGCGACCTGCGCGCCTCCTGGGCAGAGCGCGGAATCCGTCGCGCCGCGCAGTTCTCATGGGAACGGACCGCCAATCAAACGAAGATCGTGTACAAGGAAGCCCTGAAAACCTCAACCGGAGAAAAACCGCTCGATGATCGACCCGAAGCTGCTTGAAATTCTGGCCTGCCCCGCCTGCGAGGACCGCCCGCCGGTTCGCCTCGAAGGCGAGACCCTCGTCTGCGACAAATGTCATCGTGTCTACCCCATCAAAGACGGTATTCCTGAAATGCTGGTGGAATCCGCGACGATTCCCGGCGACTCCGCCGAGAACGCCGCGGCGCCGGCCTGATCCCCTACCAACATGCTCAAGCTTTGCGTCATTCACGGCCCCAATCTGAACCTCCTTGGCGCGCGGGAGCCGGATATTTACGGTACGGGCACCTACGATGAAATGAATCGCAGGATCAAGGAGCAGGCGAAGGTCGTCGACGTGGAGGTGCGAATCTTCCAGTCGAATTCCGAAGGCGAGATAATCGATATGATCCATCAAGCCAGCGACTGGTCTGATGGAATCGTCATCAACCCCGGCGCCTATACGCACTACTCGTATGCAATCCGCGATGCCCTTGCCGCCGTCCGCCTCCCTATAGCGGAAGTCCATCTCTCCAACGTGCACGGACGCGAGGATTGGCGGCGTGAGTCGGTGATTTCGCCCGTAAGTACGGGTCAGATCATCGGCTTTGGAATCAATGGCTATCTGCTGGCCCTTAGCGCGATGAAGACACTAATCGAGGAAAGCCACCGATGAGCCGGCTCGAGCGTGCCCGTGCCCGGATGGCCGAGCTCGGGCTGCGGGCGCTTTTCATCAGCAACATTGAGAACGTGCGATGGGTCTCCGGGTTCTCGGGCTCGAACGGGTTTGTGCTTTTGAAGCCGGATACCGCGCACTTCGTCACCGATTCCCGATACACGGAACAGGCGAAGAAGGAGTGTCCCGGCTTCGAAATCACCCAGCTTAAGACAAGCGCTCCGGAGGAGACGACCGCAGTCCTGGAGCAGGCGGGCTCCTCAAAGATCGGTTTTGAATCCGCGCACCTTTCCGTTCACCTTTTCAACACTTACCGCGAGAAGCTGCCGCCATCGATCGAGCTCATTCCGACCAACCGACTGATCGACGACCTCCGGTTGGTGAAGGACGCCGATGAAATCGCGACAATCGAGAAAGCTTGCGGAATCGCGGACCGCGCATTTGATTACATCATCCCCTATCTCAAGCCGGGAGCCGTCGAGCGGGACGTTATGCTGGAGCTTGAGTGGTTTATTCGGAAGGACTGCGGGGCAGAGGTAGCGTTTGATACTATCGTCGCATCCGGCGCCCGATCCGCTCTGCCGCATGGGCGTGCGTCGGAGAAGGAGATTGAGTTTGGAGACTTTGTGACGCTGGACTTCGGGGCGCGTCTGAACGGATACAACTCGGACATCACGCGTACTGTAGTCCTGGGCCCGCCCACCGATGAACAAAGCAGGGTCTACCAAACGGTGCTGGATGCACAGCTTCGGGCGCTAGAGTCGATACGACCTGGAGTTGAGGGCAAAGCAGTCGATGCGGTCGCGAGAGATTTCATCAAGGCAGCCGGTCATGAGGAGCATTTCGGCCACGGGCTGGGCCATGCACTCGGCCGCCAGGTACACGACGGACACGGCTTCTCCGTTCGCAGCGACATCACCCTGTCCCCCGGAATGGTCATCACCGTGGAACCCGGAATCTACATCCCAGGCTGGGGAGGCGTGCGAATCGAGGACGATATCGTCGTTACCGACGACGGCTGCCGCATTCTGACGCACGCCACGAAGGAACTGTTAATACTTTGATTCCAATGTAAAGTGCAAAGTTAGCAATGCAAAATGCAAAATGGAGACACCTCTGCCTATTTTGCGTAATGGTCTTCACTGCTAATTTTGCCTTTTACATTTTACATTGGAGTTTGGCCTTCAGTCCCACCACGCCTTTTCGTCCACCGGATTCATCTGGGTTACGGTGGAAATGTACTCTTCCCCGGGATTTGTTAGGTCCACGGTTGTGGCGAAACACATTTCCATTGCAAGCGTGCGCGCCGTCCGCCGAACGGTGGTTTCGAGCTTGAACTTGTGACCTTCCATCTCGAAATCGAGCACAACGGCGTCATTCGGTAGGTAGGTATTATCGGAATCGAAGACCAGTGAATCCGTGCCTACTTCCCGCACGATCATATCCGCCCCCGGTCCACCATCGGCAGATAGGATGGTCCCGGGAGCGCAGACTTCGTGCCACACGCGGGTTGCCCATGGCGCAGATTCCACGGGCTCGTTGAAAACGGACGGCAGCGGGGGAGCGGAACCGTTCTCTATATGAAGCGGCTCGCGGCAGCGGTAACAGATCTCGCGCGAGGGTGTATTCTCAGCCGCGCAGTGCGAGCAGACGATGGTTGCAGTCGTTGCACCCATAGGTGTATTTCCCAGCGACGGCCAGGGGTTCACACGTCGCGATGATAGGCCCAGCGGACCGGCAGGTCGACGTTTCGCCGATACACCAGTCGGCCGTGCGGATTGAAACAACTCATCCGTACTGTTCCATAATGAGCGCGCATTTTCCACGTAATTGAGTGCCGCAAGCCGAGTTTTTGTCAAAACCCGCGAACAGTTGCGCTATCTACGGCGTCTTCTATTAAGAATGAGCGTCCGACAACGGACGCCTTTGGCTCTCCCGCGCTTGGCCGCGGGAAGGGAAGGAGCTGTGCATGAACACTAAACGACCTACCGCCGGATTCCTGGCAATTATCGGGGCGGCCGGCGTGATGATGGTCCCATTTACCGCGACGGGACAGACTCTTCAGGAGCAGTCGACTCAGCGACAGAAACAGAAGAATACGTGGCGCAACCTGGCCTACGGTTCCGGGGCCGCGGCGATCTATGGCCTTCTAAAGAAGGACAACACGATAACCTTCGCCGGAGCGGCTGGCGCCCTGTATTCGCTGCATCGCTACGAGCAGGACCGAAAGAGCCAGAGCAAGATCGACCGCGCGCGTGCCGCTGCATTTAAACGCCGCTCGTACACTCGCAACGGTGTCCGCTACGTACGCAAGACCGTGAGAAGGAACGGCAAGACCTACTATCAGTTCGTTCGCGCGTAAAGAACAGCGACTGATTCCGCCATTGTAAGATCAAAAAGCCCGGGGCGTCCACCCGGGCTTTTTTCTGTATACGGTCTCTGTCGGGACTAGGCGGCGTCGGCAGTAGACGGGTCGATCATTTGCCTGACCTCTGAAACTCGGTTTGCGGGGAATCCGCCTTGCTCCGCGTGCCGGCGGATGAGGTCTGGGTTGTCGGCCATGTAGACGCAGTATATCGTGTCATCCGTGACGTAGCTGTGCAGCCACTGAATCTCTGGCCCCAACTCGCTCAACACCCCGCAGGACTTCTGCGCTATTCCCTGGAGCTGCGATTGGGTCAGGCTGCCCGCCCTCGGAAGTTGTCTTTCAATGACGTATTTCGGCATCCGAATCCTCCCCTTTGAAGTGTGAATCACTATTGACCGAAAGAAAACAGCATCATGCGAGAGTCCCGCGCATTAGAGCGGCGTGGCGAAGAACCACGAGTGGCCGAATGGGTCCTTCAATCCCGCGTTTCTCTCGCCATACTCCTGGTCCGCCGGGGCCCGGGTGATCTTCGCGCCCTGTTCGGCGGCGTGCGCCACGAACTCATCTACGTTTGGAACACGAACGTAGAGGGTGACGGGCGAGCCACCCAATGACTCCGGGCTGAGGAAGTCGATCTCTGGATGCTCGTCGGCCAGGTAGAACGCCGCGTCGCCGATCCAGAATACGGAATGCGAGACCCTGCCTTTGTCGTCCAGGATCCGGGCGGCCTCCTCGGCGCCAAAGGCACGCCGGTAGAAGTCCAGCGCGCGCTCGCCGCCCTTCACGCAGAGGTATGGCGTAACGGCCTGAACGTTCTCCTCTTGCTCTAACTTCACTTGCTCTAGCGTTACACTCATTTGAAACCTCCGTAGGATCTTAGACCGATTCCGGAATCCTCCAGGGGGAACGATAGTCGGCGCGTCTGGTGTACTTGTTCGCCTCCCGGTCGTCGCGAAATCCTTCGGTTTTCGGATCGATGACCACTTTGCGGCCCAGGCGGTAGCTGATGTTGGCGTACTGGCAGAGCAGCGTGGAGAGGTGCAGGTCTTCGATATCGGCGGCCGGGCGCTTACGATTCCGAATACAGTCGACGAAGTTGCCGAAGTGCGGCTCGTTCGCCTGGCGGCCGTACTGGTGGGCGACGGGCTTGAACTCGCCGTCGAATACCTCCCAGCCGTCGCCATGCCGGCCCAGCATCATCCAGCCCTTGCTGCCAAAGACTTCCACGCGCGTGCCGCTGAACGGCCATTTCGGCAGCACGTCCCGGTCGCGCAGGTTGAACGGCGTCTTCTGCTGATACGGAACCCAGATCGCCTGCTCGAACACCATCGTCAGGCCGTCGTAGTCCCATGAGACGAACTGGGTGTCCGGGCATTCCTGGTCGTCCTTGAAGAAGTGCAGGCCGCCGCTGGAATAGACGGAGGTCGGATACGGGCGGTCTATCACCCAGCGGGCCATGTCGATCTGGTGGACGCCATCGTTGATGATGTCTCCGCCGGAATATTCCCAGAACCAGTGCCAGTTGTAGTGGAAGTGGTTTTCGTTGAACGGGCGGTGCTTCGCGGGACCGAGCCACATGTTGTAGTCCACGCCGGGAGGGGCCTCGGAATCCGGCTTCTTGCCGATGGGGCTCCGGGGCTTGCTGTTGAAGACCTTGACGAGGTGGACGCTGCCCAGCTTGCCGGATCGGACGTAATCAGCCGCCTCCATCACGTAGGGCGCGCTGCGGTTCTGGGCGCCGACCTGGACTACGCGGTTGTACTTTCGGGCGGCCTCGACCATCTTCCGGCCTTCGAAGGGACTGTAGGAAGCCGGTTTCTCGACGTAAACGTCCTTGCCGGCCTGGCAGGCTAGAATAGTTCCGAGGGCGTGCCAGTGGTCCGGAGTAGCGTTGATGATTGCGTGGACTCCGCGGTCGTCCAGAATCTGGCGGAAGTCCTGAGTGGTCTTCGGCCGCTTGCCGGTTTGCTTCTCCAGCGCGTCCGCAAGAGGGCCGGTTCGGCGGGAATCCGCGTCCGCCAGCCACGCAATCTCCACGTCCGACCGCTTCGCGAATCCCTTCGCAAGGTCAGACCCGCGCCCCCCGCAGCCCATTAAGC
>JBKJZI010000226.1:0-3538 GCA_046715155.1 Chthonomonadales bacterium
GGCATCCTGCTGCCGGCCCGGTTGGAGTGTCCCAATATCGGTTCGAGGCGCGCCGATGGCCGGCGCGGCGGCCGAGATTCCGGCGACCGGCGGATTGCTGTTCTCAGACGCCGCGTCCGGTACCAGCGGATTCGAGCATCCGGTTAAAATGAGTATTCCGAAGCCCGCACCTAAAAGTAAGTATGGGAAGCCGCGCTTCATCCTGGTTGACCCTTTCGTTTCGGCGAGTGTCTTGTTGTGCCATGTTCCGGTCAAATACAACAGGATGATGCGGAAGCGCGCAAAGAGGGCGGAGTGGACAAACCACCCCTAGCGCACCTCGGATACGTCAAACTCGACTGTGTGGGAGGCATCGGCCGCACGCTTCTTAAGGGTAACCGCTCCGATGCGGGAGAGCGTTGTATACGGGAAGAAGAAGCGCACACGCTGTTCCTCGCCGGGCTTCACGTCTACCGAGAGGTAGGTGTCCTCCATCGGGCGCAGCATCAGTCCGTTCCAATTGTCCGGGGGACCGCCAATCGCCCTGGCTTCGAATTCCGTCTGGACAAGCCTGCGCGGAGCCGGCGAACCGTTCTTGATAAGACAGTTCAGCACCAGGTACTGGTAGCTTCTAGGAGGCCGCCGGCCGCCGAGCGGATCGCTGGTTAATCCCGCCGATTCAAGCTGCACGTCCCATTCACCGACCTGCGCCGTGCCGCCCTTCATGATCTTAATCGGGGTCGCCACCGATACGCCGGCTGGATCGGATGCGTAGGGCGGCGGAAGGACTTTCACCTTCTCCCGAAGGTCATATCGGACAACGGCCGCGCGGGCTTCGCGCATGACGATCAGCTTGGGTACCACGCCTTCCGCCGGCACTAGAATGGCCGCATACGCCGCGATCTTCTGCGCCGGCTTCAGGTTCGTCATCAGGAATTCGGTGTCGCCCTCCCGCGCCACCGCCGGAATCATCTCGCGGTTTACGTCCTTGCCGTCAACAGCCGTGAATCTGAGCTCGTTGTAGTAGTAGCGGAACTCGGATGGGTTCGGGTTGTGCACCGTGTAATGAAGCACCAGCAGCTTCTCGTTCGCTTTGGGGTAATAGCAAATCTTGCCGATGTTTAAACGCTCGACCCGGTAATCGGCGCCGGTGAGGGTGAAGTTGAGCGGCCGGTCCTTGCCGATAGTGTACGTCGTCCCGAACTTGCCGAATTCGCCCGGAAGCTGATTCGTTCCAAGCACTACGGGCCCACCCGGCTTCGGCGCGGGCTTCTTTACCGTTTTGACCTGCTTCTTTGCCGGCTTCTTTTTGCTCTTCCGCTGCGCTTCCAACCCCGCCATCGATCCGGCCAGCAGCGCCAATCCAAGGACTCCAATGATGATTCTACGCACGCCAGGTTTCCTTTCTGTCGGGTTCTTCGCAGAAGACTTATGCCCTCGAGCCGGAAGTTCCTCTCGCGGGTCTCCAATGGCCGTGGCATAATAGCGCGGGAGAACGCTAGCAAGTGACCGAGACCACGACGACCCCGAGCGTGCCGCTTCACGGAATCCGCGTCCATCGCATTGTTATGGATGAGACGCTAGACATTCTGGACGGATTCATCCGCAAAGGCGGCCCTCATCATGTCATCACGCTGGATGCCTCGATGTGCGTCACCGCCGGAGAGGATCCCGAGCTGAAGCGGATCATTGGAAAGGCAGACCTGATCACCCCGGATTCGAGCGGCATACTGTGGGCATGCAGGCGGTTAGGACAACCGTTGACGGAGCGCGTCTCGGGCGTGGAGATCGTGGAAAGGCTCTGTGAATTGTCTCCGCAGCGGGGCTACAAACTCTTCTTCTTCGGCGCTGCTCCCGGAATCGCGGAATCCGCCGCCGAGAAGATGCGTGCCAAGTACCCCGGCTGCCAGATCGTCGGTACGCGGGACGGATTCTTCAAACCGGAAGACGAGCCGGAGATCGTCGAACAGGTCCGGGCGGCGAATCCAGACGTGCTCTGCGTAGCCATGGGTATCCCAAAGCAAGAGAAGTTCATCGACCGCCACCGCGCCGCGTTGGGGATTCCGGTGATGATCGGCGTCGGCGGCACCTTCGACGTCTTCTCCGGCACGGTCAAGCGCGCTCCAAAGTGGATGCAGCGCGCCAACCTCGAATGGCTCTACCGCCTCTACAAAAACCCCCGCAAAATCGGCAAAGTAATGACCCTCCCGCGATTCGTGTGGATGACACTGCGGGGATCGCGGTAGAAATGGTAGGCCGATTCAGACGCCATTCTACGGATGTCTCGCGACGCCGATTCTGGGAGTGGTTTACCCGAAACGAAGCGGCGCTGCGGCGGGTTGAAGGCGGCACCGAGAAGATTCTGCGAGAACTGAACCGTGAACTCGAGCGTGTTGCCACGGGCCTCACGTACCAATTTGGACCCGTGGAAGAGGGCCTCAAGGAATTCGCGGTCAGCGCCGACGGAATCCGCGACCGATTTACCGAGGTAATTGAGCTCGTTTCCGCAGCGCCCACGCTGCCGGGCTGGCGGATACTGGCTTTTCGGCCACGGGCCGGCACGGATGCGGTCATCCAGATGAATGACGTTAAGCTTCCTGCAGACTCTCTCTGGTTTACAGTTGAACCAGACGGAGACCGGATCGGCTTGACACTCTTCATTCCAGCCTTGGAGCAATCGAACCACGACACTCTAGCGGGAGCCACTTTTATCCTGCTCGATATGGCGCTTGGAGAGTATGACGTAGAGACGAAACTTGGGTGGATAGAGCACAAACCACTGCCCCCATCGCCGGCCGCCCTTGGTTTGAGGCCATTCAACGAACTGCCGGAATCAGTAGATCGTCTGTCGGCAAGGGACAAGCTGTAGCGATTATCATCGCGGAATCGCGAGCGTTCCGTCTGTAGAAGCAATTCGAAGCATCCCAATAGGATTCATCCGATTGGAAAAGTCACTCGAGAATAGGCTCATAAAGCTCACTGAAAAGGAACGCTTTAACTTCGAACGCTGGTACGCGGAAGTCAAGCCACTCGAAAGCGCCAGGGATGAAGCTGTGAAACGTTGGGCATCTCCGTGGCTGGTTGGTGGCGATCTGCACGACCTTCTCTTCCTTGCGGAGGAGTATTCAGAATCCGCGGAATTGTATCGATGGAGGGCAAGCAATATCGAGCGCTACTCCCGCGTCAAGGGAAAACCGCACTTCCTTGCGGCAGAATGTGGCGATGCGTTCATGAAAAGCCGGCAGAGGGATAAAGCCGTCGATTTCTACACCTTCGCCCGTCAGAAAGACGAAGAACGCGGTGGCCAGGGGCTTCTGTATGGATGGATAGCGTACGGACTCGCGGCTCTTGGCGAGCGGGCATTGGCGCTTGAGTTCTTTGATAAACAACTGGATCGCTGGCTTGTATTAGCAGGGCGTTCCAGAGCGGCTCCAATCGCCCCAAGATTCGAAGAGGTTCGAAAGGCGGAGCTCTTCTTCGTGATGCGAGATATTGATGCATGCGATGCAAGCCTCCGCATCGGACTGGAGGCTGTTCGCGAGGTGGAAGAGCAGGGACT
>JBKJZI010000227.1:0-6417 GCA_046715155.1 Chthonomonadales bacterium
GTCTCGAGTCGACGCAGGTCGACTTTGCGATAAGTTGGCGCGAGTTTAGTCGCCCGCTCTTGCGCTACGGGTTGCCGCGTCGAGGGCCGGCAACATCCGCGGAGACCGATGTTCCCGTGGCCGGCAAATTCAGGATGACGTTGCCGCCTGGGCCGGGGAGGACGTTGATTTCCAGGTCGGGAGGCAGATTCCGGACGAATTCGTAGTTGATCACGCCCGGATTCGCGCGCAGGGAGATTCCGCGGAGTCGGATGGCTTCGGCCTGGCCCTCCGCTTGCACGGTCTTCTGCTGGGCCTTGATCTTCTCAATCTGCAGCAGGTAGTCCTGGGTAAGGACCTGCTGCTGGGCGACCTGCTTGTTCACGATGGCCTGCTCGAAGCTCTCTGACATGTAGGCCACATTTCGCAGCAGCACGCGCTCGAGCTGGATTCCCTTGGAGCGGAACGTCGGCTCCATCGACTGGAATATACGGTCCTCCACCTCTTTGCGCTTGCCGGGGTACGAGGTGACTCCGGTCTCCCGCATCGTGTCCTCTTCGGCGTTGCTGTAGACCGACATGATGGGGTACTGGCTTACGGTGGATCGCACCGCCTCACGCGTAGACGGTCGAACGATCGTATTCACGTAGCCGGGGCCGACCGTTTTCCAGAGCTGGTGGGCGTTGCCGGGGTCGATGCGGAACAGCACGGTGGTGTCCACCTTGACTTGCAGCCCTTCTTTGGTCTGGCAGACCATCGAGTCGTCTCCGACCACCGCGCCCTCTTCCCGCTTCTCGCTCATCGTGTATTCCTGCGTGCGGATGGACCAGAGCTGCATGTTTGCCCATGGCGCGATGAAGTGCCATCCGGCCGACATGTCGACGTTCTGGATTCCGCCTGCAAACGGGTTGTAGACGGTACCGACGAACCCCGCCGGCACCTGCACCCAGCTCCGCGCGAAAAGGCTGGTCAAGAGTAATGCAAGGAACATGCCGGCAAGCGCGCGCCCGACGCTGCGCCCTCGCCACATAACGAGAGCGAGGACCAGGAAGAAGATCGCAAATAGAATAGCGCCTCTCATGTTATCGGCCTCCTCCCATTAACGTAGGTATCGCGCCGGAGGGCAGGTACATACTCTTCATCCGGGGCGCGGCCTTCTGGACGAACTCGTACTGCACGACTTCCGGATTCTGCTTCAGCGTGGCGCCGCGCTTCGAGATGGCCTGCGCCTCGCCGCGCGCCTCGGCGCTAATGGTCTGCTTCTCGATCTGCGCGCGCTTCAGCTTCTGTATCTCGGTTGGGACCAGTTGCTGAGCGACTTGTTTCTCGTTGATCGCTTCCGCGAAAGCCGGATTACCGTACTGGATGTTGCGCAACAGCACCTGCTCCAGGACGAGCCCCTTCTCCGCGTACATCGGCTTCAACGATTCAGTTATCTCCGTCTCGATCTGCTTGCGCTTATTCGAAAACACGTCCACCACCGAATACTTGGAGACCACCATCCGCATGACGTTGTGGGAGAACGGCCGGACGATGAGCTTAACGAACTCCTCGCCCACCTTGCCCCAGACCATGCTGGCCTGCTGCGGGTCCACGTGGAAGAGCACCGTGCAGTCCACCGCCACGTTCATTCCCTCGTTGGTCTGGCAGCGAATGGAGTCGTCGCCCAGCACGGCTCCTTCGTGGTGAGTGGCGCTCATGGTATATTCCTGGGTCTGCTGCGTGAAGAGCTGCGTCTCCCACCACGGCATCACGAGATGGAATCCCTCCGGCATAGCCTCCTTCTGGATTCCGCCGCGCAGCGGGTCATATACAGCCGCAACATATGCGGGTGGCACCGTAAGGAAGCAGTTGTTCCCGAAGACGTACCAGAACGGAAACAGCCCGAACCCCAGCGCGAGCAGGACCGGATTCCGCAGCTTCGGGCGGTACGGAATCTGCACCTCCAGCGGCTTCCCCGGCTCCCGCTTCGTCGCCGTGAGAATGGACGGATCTTTCTCCCACTTAATGGCCAGGCCGACAAAGATCAGAAACCACGCAACGGCCATGATCAGGCCCAACATTAGCGTCTCCTTTGTGTCCGCATCCAGCCGTCTTTGACGTCATTCTGAGACGGTCCTTTCGTCGAAGAATCCGGCGGCAGTCGCGGCTTTGAAGTATGTGCCGGATTCTTCGGCTGCCGCCTCAGAATGACGTCAAGGGCCACGGCGGTTAACGCGCCCAGTGACTGAACCGATCTCTCGGTACTTTCCAATCCTCCGGGTAGATCAGATACACCGTATTGTGTGAGGCTGCCCACGCCGCGGCGGCGTTGGCTCGCTTGTAAACGCGCCGGACGGGTTGGCCTTTCTCGAGCCTCGCCCACGGGTCGTTCGCGACAAGGTCGCCGTCTTTCGTGAATCCGATTCCGACGATGAGATGGCCGTTGGACGCGGAATCGCTGCCCGTCAACAAGCGCGGGAGGACGGACATTACCACCGGCACGCCGGCCGCGATCCAATCCTCTAGTTCGGACAGGTCGCTGAATCTCGTCACGTAGGCGCGGATTCCGGCGAACGAGCCGGCGTAGGCGGTGTTGAAGGGCCAGTTGCCCGTGCCGGGCCACTTCGGATCGTTCACGCCGGCCGCCACTTCCGGAACGTCGCGCCCCAGGTCGGATCGGTCCAGCCGCTTGCCCCAGTAGTTGAGCGTCATGCAGGTCGCCGTCGGGCTGCACCATCCACGCCCGCCCTCGTAGGCAAGCTGCGACTTCTCAGGGACCTCGATAACTCTCCCCCATGCGGACTTGTTCGGCTTAAGCGATTCCGGCTTCGCCTTGGTGTCTGCGAACGACAGGCCGAGAAACTTCAGCGATGCCACATCATTCATCGTGACTCTGACCTGAGCTGATCCGCCGGGCCGCTTCATTACCAGCGTGTCGGTCTGCACGTCGCCGTCCTCGTCTTTCTGCTTGCGAACACTCTCGCGCGGATTCAGTGATGCGTCGCCGGACCAGAGTCCCATAACATAGTAGCGAGTCACACGGTCAGGATATACGGCCCGTGCCTCCACGCGGAGGGTGGCGTCCGCAGGAATCTCGGCGTTCCAGGAAACCACCAGTACATCCCACGGAATCCCCGCGTCCACTTCCGGCGAGGTCAGAACTTCCGTGCCCGGACGCGAACCGATCTCCCGTTTGAAGCCCTTAAAGTCAGACCACGAGATGAAACGCCGCGCGCGATAACCGCCCGTCGCCTTACCGTTGCCCGCGGAGTCGGTCGTCGGGATAGCTGCACTGATCACAGTAGCGGCGCCGATCATGAGCAGAATGTCTCTCATTGGAATAATTGACCAAGTTACCCCGTCTAACCAAATGACGGCCATTTCCAAACGTCACTACGGACAAGGTGCGCGCGCGGTGTCGCTGCCCGGCCGCCCTTCGTGAACAATGGTACAATTATACGCCCCATGAACTCCGCCGGACGCTCATATCTACGTCTACTCCGCCCGCTGCTGCCGACGGCGGCGCTTCTGCTCCTCCAGCCCACCAGCCTATTAGCCGACGAAGGCAAAAAGGCCATCTCTAATCGTGAGGTTACCGCGGTCAAGTTCGAAAAGCCGCCGGTGATCGACGGAGACATATCAGACGAGGTCTGGAAGAAAGCCGGAGTCGCCTCCGAGTTCACCGACGCTTACGACGCCGCCCCGGAGCCGCAGCCGACGACCGCCTGGATCGGCTACGACGATCAGCACATCTACGTTGCCTTCCGCTGCAAGCACACAGACCCCAACTCGATCGTCGCGCGCCAGACGCGCAAGGGCGGCTCGCTCGATCAGGATGACAGCGTTGAATTCACCATCAACCCCTTCGGCACACGGCGCGGCGACGACGAATCGGACTTCGTCCTGAACGCCATCGGTACCCAGGACTCCGACATCGCAGGTGGGCGGGCGAGCAAGGAAGAGTGGCTGGGCGCCTGGCAGGGCGCGGCGCGGAAGACGCCCGACGGCTGGACCGCGGAGATGGCGATTCCGTGGAAGGTCCTCACACACCCCTCCGGCGGCCGGCGGCTGCACATGGATATCAACTTCAATCGACACATCGCGGAGTCGGATCGTGAGTTCCAGTGGTCCAACATGGGCCCGGACGGCCGTCGTGAGCTGGGCGGCCGCTGGCTCGACGTCGATCTGCCGAGGCTATTGAATCCAAACCGGTTTTCCCTCCTGGGCTATAACTTTACGGGCCGGGAAGAGGGGAGCGGAATCATGCGCACCGGGTTGGACGCGCGCTTTGCCGCTACTCCGCAGCTCAGCGTCGTCGGCACGCTCAACCCGGACTTCCGCAACATCGAGGGCGACGTCGAGGAGATCGACTTCTCTTATTTCGAGCAGTTGTCGGATGAGCGGCGCCCGTTCTTTCTGGAGGGAGGGGACTACTTCGGGGGCGGCGGCATCTTCGCTCCGCAGCGGATTCCCCAGTTCGACGCCGGGCTCAAGCTATACGGCAAGACCCGTCCCAGCTCGAGTATCGGCCTGCTGGCCACCTACGGCCGCGGTCGGCAGGATGGTGTTTTCCGCTGGCGCGAGGCACTGTCGCCAAACGTTTCGTATAGCTTGGGATACGTGCGGCGCGACGATTCCGAGTTCACCAACGACGTCTGGCAGGTGGACGGGCGCAACCGCCGCGGTAAGTGGAACACCAACTGGATGTACTCGCGCTCCGCTGACCTGGAATCTCCCGGCGAACGGATGAACTCAGGCGCCTGGTATTCGGACGGCCGGTTCGGAACCGGTCTATTCGCCTATCAAACCAGCCCCGGATATCGCGCGCGGAATGGATTTGTACCGTTCAACGACCAGCGAGGAGTTCAGGGGTTTGCGTTCTACGAGGGTCTCTCGCGGCGTGGACCGATTCGCGCGTGGGATGTTTTCGCACGAGCCGATGATTCTCACCATTACGACGGGACATTCTTTACGCGCAACCGCAGCATTGGCGGAAGCGTTCGTACGGCGAATGACTTGCGACTGCGTCTAAACCTCAGCCGCGAAGGGTTTGAAGGGTTCCGCGACAACGTGACCACGCTCGGATTCCGATACCCGGCGTCCGACAGCTTCCACAACTTCGGCCTGAGCTACTCCTTCGGCAGCCGCGAAGGCGAGCCTTACCGATATCTCGCCCCTTCCTTCGCCTATCGTTTCGGTCAGAAGCTGACCGTTGCTCTTTCCATGGAGAGCGTCCGCCACATAGAGAACCGCGACCTGGACGTTCTGACCGTCAACTACGATTTGAGCCGCAAACAGAGCCTCGCCGCCCGCCTGGTACGCCGCAGCGCCGGAACCAACTGGTACGCCTCCTACCGACAGGGCGGATACGGCGGACTCGAGTACTTCTTCATCCTGGGCGACCCCAATGCGGAGCGCTTCACCAACCGGTTTGTCATAAAAGCAATCTCCCCGATCGCTTGGTAAGCCCCTTCCTAATCCTAATCCTAATCCTAATCCTAATTCTAAACTCGATCGTCGTTGGGTTCCGAGGCTCGAGCGGCGATTAAGATTAGGATTAAGATTAAGAGAGAACGAGTCGATTCCGCTGCACTACAGTCGTCACTAATACGAGATCAACCAATATCACCACAAAGGAGCAAGACTATGGCGCAGTTTATGTTGTTGATTCGGGGCGATGACGAGGTGCAGCGGTCCCCTGAGGAGACGCAGTCCGTGATACAGGAATACATCGCCTGGGCGCGAAGAATCCGCTGACGGACACGCCGGAGACCCGCGCACTTCTGGCGCTTTTTCATCTGCAATCGGTAGCCAGGGGTGAGCCAACCCCTGGATGGCAACCCACCGCCTCAAGGCAGGTATCTCCTGGACGGCGACGGAATCTTAACCAACTGTTAACCTCCAGACCCAAACCGGCGATTCCGACACTCGTAGTGGGAATTGAAGAGTAAAGGAACCAGCGCCAGAGACAAGGAGGTCTGAAGATGGACTGGCTGAGTAACAATCCCGTCGCGAACATGCACGGGCCGCATTTCCTGCTGCTGTATCTCGGGTTCATTCTCGCCGTAATGATCGGCTGCCGGTGGATCGTGCGTCGATCGGACTCAACGACCGGCGAACTCCCGCCACCGATTCCTCTGAACCCGGACGCGTATGAGATCGCCTACCTGCGCGGGGCGTCGAACGAGGTAGCCAGGTTGGTGATTTTCGACCTGGTGCGCCTGGGCTTCGTGGAGCTTCGGGGCAAGACGATCTGGCGCGCAGAGGCACATCCCGACACGTCAAATCTAAACGAGCTCCAGAAAGCGGTATTCGACAAGATCACCGTGACGAAAACGCCCCTCGAGCTGTTCAAGACTGAAAAACTGGGCGAGGGCGTTCAGCACTTCTGTTACGACTACGAGACTCACCTGCGCACGGAGCGGCTGCTCGCTGAGCCCGACGCGTATTCCCGAT
>JBKJZI010000228.1:0-7684 GCA_046715155.1 Chthonomonadales bacterium
CCTCCGGTACTGTCGCGCTCACCTGCCGCGGATTCCGCGTCCCTCGCGAGCGATACCTGAAGACGATCACTCGCGAACAGATGGCACAGAATGACGTTCAGGCGATCCTCGCCGTCACTTCGCAGCCGTTGGGCGTGGCCCGCGCATCCATCCGGCTCATACGTGAGATAGGGGAGGGCAGACGGAGCCCGCTCTTCGCTCAGGCGGCGCGCTCGCTGGAGACGGAGTTGGATCGCCTGCGGGAAGAAGTAGAACAATGGTCGCTCCGGACTGCCGAATCCGGATTCCGCGAGCATGCGCTCGTAATCCGCGCCCGTGCCATTTCCCACGGCGTCCGCTGCGCCCACGCCGCCCTCGCCGCCTCCGGCGGCCGCGGCAATTCCTTCGACCACCCCGCCCAGCGCCTGTTCCGCGAAGCCATGTTCTACACCCTCACCGCCCAAACCGCCGACGTCCAGGCAGCAACCTTGGAGCATATCGCGAAGATCGGGACCGATGTCTGACACCGTGCAGGGGGAAAGTCCGTCCATACCCAAACGCCGCGGATTACGCAGGATTGTGAGCTGCGCAGCAATCGCTTTGGGGATACCGCTCCTACTCGCGGTCGTCGTGGCGTTTATCTTCGCGTGGAACAACCGGCCGCCTGCCATTTCCGTGCCCACTCCGCGTATGCCGGCCCAGAACGCCTACGATGAGTTCAACCGCCTCGGCGAGCGCGTGCGACTGATGAAGCACAAGGGTCCCTTGTCGCAACCAGGCGGAAACATGTCAACCGCCGAAGTGGCAGCTTGTGCAAGAGAGGCAAGACCCATCCTGGCCGACCTACGCAAAGCGCTCGCGCTTCCCTACCTTCACCCTCCCATTCGAAGCTGGTACGACAACTATAGCGGCGCACCAGTCCGATCGCTCGCACGGCTAGTCACCGGTGTCGCAATATACGACGAAAACCGTGGAGACTTTGGGACGGCCGCTGAAACACTGCTGGATGGGTTAGAGATGGCGGTGAAGATTCCACGCGGCGGCACTTTCCTGACCGACATGGTGGAGGACGCGTGTATCAGTATTGTTGGACGCCGGCTGGACAACGTGCTGCGAAAGGTTCCAGACGACAGCATGCCGCATGTAGTGTCTCGGATGAAGTCCATCGCATCTCAAATGGTACCTTTTTCAGAGATCGTTCGGGAGGAGGGGAACAGCGTGGTTGCCTCGTACGCTCACTGGTTGAAGGAGCCACGCACATTTCGGAAGTATGTGGCCGATATGCGTGAGCACTACGAAATGGTTCGCTCGGGAATCTCGGGCTTCTCCTCGCCGCCGCCGCCGCCAACCTGGCAGTCGGAGTTAGGAACTGCAGTTGAGGTCGCGCGGCTAGTGATTGCGGATAAGACGGCTATGTTAAGAGAGATGCGTGACTATTACCGCGGACTGGAGAGCGAAGTGTCAGGTCCGTATCGTGGGCCATCCAATACGCCAATTCCAAAGAATCCGTTCGCGTACGCGTGTGAATTGGTAGGTCGCGAAGGTTGGATGTTGCACGCACGGTCTGAATCTATGGTCAAGCTGTTACTGACGCAGGCGGCGCTGCACTGTTACCGCTCGGAAAGAGAAAACTACCCCCAAACGCTGGCTGAGCTTATCCCGAAGTATCTCGATTCGATACCCGCAGATTCGTTCGGGGGATCGCCGCTTAAGTACCGCAGGAAGGGCGCAGGTTTCCTACTGTATAGTGTCGGCCCTGATCTTAAGAATGACGACGGAAGATCTATTCTGGGCAATGTACACAGCGGACCCGGGGACGTCGTAGCTGGGAATCTGTGGCCGGCCAGGAGGTCAACGTCGAAAGGGACGCGGTCGCCGTGAAGCTCCAGCGCGCGCAGATTCCGTCCGGCGCGGTCACTCTCGCCGCACTCGTCTACACGCCGAGGGAGTGGAAGAGTGATGTTTGTTTGACCCTGGCGCATGGATTTACTGCGTCGAAGGAGAGTCTGGACGTGCTGGCTTCCTACCTGTGCTCGCGGGGGTATGGGTGCGTTACGTTCGACTTTCGCGGTCACAAGCTGGGCGGGAGCAGTGGGGAGATCCGCTCGGCGGAGGACGTGGTGGAGGACCTGACGGCGGCAGCGCGGTGGGGGATGTCCCATTTCGGGTGCGCGGAATCGGCGCTGGTGGGGCACAGCATGGGGGCGCTGGTCAGCCTGGTGGTGGCGGCGCGAGAGCCCTGGACGGCTGGTGTGGCGGCTGTAGCAACAGGCCCGAATCCGTCGGCCGGATTCCGCCAGCCGGTGGGAATGGCGATGCTCTCCCAGCGTTCGGATTACGTGACCGGAATTGATCCTATGACGTTGTTGGAAGAGATGGACGTCCTCGCAAATCAAGTCCAGCAGAATCCGCCGAAGCCAACGCTTCTGGTGGCTGCTACTGCCGACGTGATAGCGAAACCGAGCCGTGTAAGAGAGATGGTTGAGCTAGTGGGACCGCACGCGGAGATAGCCGAGGTAGACGCAAGCCACCTCGACGCCCCGGATCGCGCGCGAGGAACGGTGGCGAATTGGCTGGACCGGCACTTTCGGTAGGAGCGAACTGCGGAGGACGCGGAGGGACGCGGTGGTAGGAAGTGTGGAAGTGTGGAGGTATGGAAGCAACGACCACCGCGCCGTCCATCCTCCGCCTATCTCCGCGTCCTTCGTAGTTAGGAACTCCCTCCGAACGCCTCAGCGTACTTCAGCCCCGTTCCGGTATTGAACAGTACCACGGTATCGTTGGGCTGGATTCCTCCGGATATGAGAAGCTTTTTGAGCGCGGTGAGGCAGGCGCCACCTTCGGGACACGCGCAGATTCCGGTGGCGGCGCTCAGCTCGCGGGCGTCATGGAGGAGCTCGTCATCCGTGACGGCAATGGCTGTTCCTCCGCTGCGGCGGATGATGTCCAGCATGATGAAGTCGCCGATTGCGCGAGGCACGCGAAGCCCTGCTGCGACGGTGTGCGCATTTTCGAAGGTACCTGCATCAGTCGCGCCGGATTCGAAGGCGCGAACTATAGGGGCGCAGCCGGCAGCCTGGACACTCACCATTCGCGGCCTTTTGCGCTCGATCCAGCCCAACTGCTCCATCTCATCGAACGCTTTCCACATCCCGATGAGCCCAGTGCCGCCGCCGGTAGGGTAAAGGATCACATCCGGGAGCGCCCAGTTAAGCTGTTCCGCAATCTCGTACCCCATGGTCTTCTTGCCCTCGACGCGGTACGGTTCTTTGAGCGTTGAAACGTCGAACCAGCCCTCCTTCTCCTTCTTCTCCTGCACGAGTCGAGCGCAGTCCGTGATGAGGCCATCGACCAGAGTGACATGCGCACCGGCCAGCTCACACTCCAGTCGGTTGGCCAGCGGCACGTCCTGCGGCATGAAGACGTGGGCTTCGAGACCGGCGCGCGCTGCATAAGCTGCAAGGGCCCCACCAGCGTTGCCGGCAGATGGAACCGCCAGTTTCTGAGCTCCAAGCTCCTTCGCCATACCTACAGCAACGGCCATGCCGCGCGCCTTGAACGAGCCGGTCGGATTCAAGGCCTCATCTTTGACCAGAACGGATTCCGGGTTCATTCCGAGCGATTGAGCGAGAGCGTAGGCAGGGATAAGTGGCGTTCCGCCTTCGCCGAGGGTAGGGGGCTCCGATTCAGCCGACAGTGGAAGCACTTCGCGATAGCGCCACAGGTCCTTGCGTCGGCCGGCCAGGCAGTCCTTAGTGAGCGTCCGGCCCGCGTTCGCGAGGTCGTAGTCCACCCGGAGAGGCTTGCCGCACTCGCAGAGGTTGATTAGCTGCCGGTATACGTATCCACGCCCGCATGACCAGCAAGTGAGCCCGGTAACGTGCATCAGTGCTCGATGTAGTTGCGGGAAAGGCCCATCTCCTCGGGCGCGTGGAGGCGGAGCATCTTGAGGTTCACATCGCTCGGGAGCTGTTTAGCCGTCATCCTTGAGACCGCGTACATGGTTGTTAGAGCCAGCGGGACGCCCCAGATGGCGGGCTGCTCGAGTAAAGTGCGCGTGATAGGGCTCAGATCGAGCGTTAGCACCTTGCGCTCGAGCAGCATGTGCGTGACGATCGCGCAAAGAGAGAGTAGTCCGCCGGCGAGCATTCCGGCCGCCGCGCCGTACCTGGTTAGTCCCTTCCACCACGCGCCCATTAGGAGCAGTGGGAAGTAGCTTGCCGCTGCGATGGCGAATGCCCAGCCGACCATCATGTTGATTTCGAACGGTTCCACCAAATAGCCGAGCACCATCGCAATCGCGCCGACTACTACTGCCGCCACCTTGAACGCGCGCAGCCGGTCCTGCGGGGTGGACAGCGGCCGCAGCATCTTGCCGTAGATGTCATGGGCGAGAGCGCCGGACATGCTCACGAGGAGACCGGAGAACGTGGACATGAACGCCGCGAAAGCCCCGGCGCTAGTTATTCCCGTTAGGATCTGGCCGAGAAGCCGGTTCTCGATTGCCGTGGGCAGTGCGATGACCACTCGGTCTGTCTGGCCGGCGACGTAGAGGGATGGCATGATTGCGCGGCCGAGTGCGCCCCACACCGGCGGAAAAAGATAGAATGTTCCGATCAGAATCATCACCCAGAACGTCGTGCGCTTTGCCGCCCGCCCATCCGGATTCGTGTAGAACCGAACCAGAATATGGGGAAGTCCGGCGGTGCCGCAAACCAGGGCGATGATGAGCGAGTATGTGTACAGAACTCCATGGCCCCACTTGTTGGTCAGAGAGCCGAACGGATGCAGCCACTGGACGTTGGCGGGACTGTCCGGAATGGCGGCGCCGGCCGGGAATGTTACGTCAGCCGGCTCCTTCAGCTCCATCCTGGCGCTCGTACGAACGCGTGATCCCGCCTCCACCAAAGGAGCGTTGCCTTCGATTACCGTCGGGCTGAGAGCGGTGACTACAGCTCCGGGCGGGTACGTTCCAAGGACCCCCGCTGCGCCTGGAGTGGGGAGCGGGCTGAGCAACTGCCCTGGAAGAAGAGGAATTTCGCCCGGTTTAGGCTTCCGGCGCGGCGCTACGGACTTTACGACGGCGCCCTTCGGCAGCCGCACCGTCGTGTCGCCCGGTCCAAAGGCGATGGCGTTCTGCGGCGCCTTCGCTTCGCCGGGGACGGTGACGGTAATCTCCCTGTCGAATACCGGAATCGAGCGCGGGGCGGCCGCCTGGTTGTCCAGCGTCTGGTTGTAACCGCCGAAGATCGCCATGAGCACGAATATCGGCGCCGATATGGCGAACATCTTCGCCCAGTATTGGAAAGCCTGTACGAAGGTAATGCCCTTCATTCCGCCGAGGGCTACGTTAAACGTGATCACGCTCCCCACGACGGCGATACCTGCCCAGTACGGCCAGTTCAGAATCTGTGCCATGGTAATTCCGGCGCCCTTCATCTGGGGCATGGTGTAGAAGAATCCGATGAAGAGCACGAAGGTGACGGCGATCTTTCGGAAACGCGGGCTGTCGAATCGGCCTTCCGCGAAGTCGGGGATCGTGTAAGCGCCGAAACGTCGGAGCGGGCCGGCGATAAACAAGAGAAGAAAGAGGTAACCCGCGGCGTAACAGACCGGGTACCACAGCACGTCGTAGCCGTGCTTCATGAGGAGGCCGGCCACTCCCATGAAGCTCGCCGCCGACAGGTACTCGCCGCTGATTGCCGAGGCGTTCCAGAAGACGTTCACAGAGCGGCCGGCAACGAAGAAGTCGGACGCGGTTTTTGCCATCCGCGTGGCCCAGATTCCGAGCCAGACGGTGATGACAACGATGAGGACGACGGAAAGGAACGGAATCCAATCGATGGCGCCGCCTGCCATCAAGACTGGCCCCCTGCGTCCGTGCCCTTAGTAGTTTCCCTTCCGGGAAGGAGATGCGCCCACTGGCCGGAATCCGCCTCGATTCTGTCGGATTCCTTAATGAAGTACCACGAAAGGAACCAGGTGATCGGATAGAACAGAATGCCAAGGAACAGCCACGTGGCAGTGAATCCGAAAACCTGGCGATTGGCTGCCTCGGGAAACGCCTTGTTTATCATCGGAAGCCCGAACAGTATGATCAGGAAAACTGCGGCAACATTCCGGCTGAGCGCCGCCTGCCGGCGCATCAAAGCATCCGCGATCTCGGCGTACTGCGAGTCGTCGTGTTGCGATTGATCCTGGGGACCGTCCATAGAGGAGCCTCCAAACCGTGGAATCCGTCCTGAGTTCGCCGGACGCGCCCCGACTCCTGCGCCCCCGCTAACCCCCTTAAAGGGTGAATCCCAAACTGCCGACAGTAGCGTCCGATTCCCCTTGAGGGGTTAGGGGGTAGATTCCGCTTGCTCGACTGTAATCGTCTGTCCCGCCTTCACCGGGCCGAGCGTCTGGAGCTGCCCCGAGGGCCACTGGATCTCCACAGCGTCCACCTGGGTATGTTTGCCGATTCCAAAAAGCGGGCGGCGGTCGCTCTGGGAAAGATAGCTCGAGCCGGCGCGTAAGGTGCGGGTTTGCTCCAGGCTGCCGGTCCGGATTCGCACCCGCGAGCCGATGGCGCTGCGATTGTCCCGCTTACCGCGCAGATTCACGCGTAACCATCCGTTCCCAGACAAGTTCTCATTTCTCAAGAGTCGAGCGCGGCCGTCCAGTGTTGATGCCCCGCTTCCGCGGTCGCCGCGGTTGGAGGTGATCAGGATGTCCGCGTCTCCGTCGTTATCATAGTCTCCCCACGCGGCGCCTCGCCCGATAGTCGGAACGAGGAGCGCGTTGCCCGTGTTTGCGGTTACGTCCCGGAATTGACCCGAGCCAAGATTCCAAAGAAGCAAGGCCGGCTCGCGGTAGAGAACGCCGGTCCCACGGAGGCCGACGTCGCCCTGAATGTGGCCGTTTGATACGAACAAATCCAACCGTCCATCGAGATCGTAGTCGAAGAAGAAGACCCCGAACCCCAGATAGAGCTGACTGGCGGCGCCGATGCCGCTCTGGGCCGCGACGTCGATGAATGAGCCGGCGCCGGCGAGTCGGTAGAGCGTTAGCTGCTCTCCGGAGAAGTTCGTAATGGCGAGCGATTCCGAGCCGTCGTTCATCTCGTCGCCCGCATCGATCCCCATTCCCGCCTTGGCGCGCCCCTCGTCGGATACGGCCATACCGAATTCGAGCGCTACTTCCTTGAATGTGCCGTCCGTCTGGTTGTGAAAGAGGAAGTTTGGCTCCGTATCGTTGGCGACGGCCAGGTCTTGCCATCCATCTTGATCGAAATCAAGGCTGACAATTCCCAACGCCTTGCTGCGGGGGTTGTAGATACGGGATTGCCGCGTCACGTCGCGGAATCGGCCATCTCCGTTATTCCGATAGAGGCGGCAAGATTCTCCGCGGTATTGCTCGGGAGTCGAGTAGGTCGGATTGATTCCGTCCACGCTGGAAACGCGATTGGTTATCGGTGACCATTGAACGTAGTGACAGACAAACAGATCCAGGAATCCATCCCTGTCGTAATCCAGCCACGTCGCGCTCGTGGACCAGCCGATGTCCGATAGGCCTGCGTCGTTGCTCACGTCCTCGAATCCGCGGCGACTGACACCCCCGTCGTTCATTGCGATATTGCGGAACAGGATCGAACGGCCGACACCAGTAACGAAAAGGTCGTCATATCCGTCGTTGTCGTAATCAGCAGCGGTAACGCCCATGC
>JBKJZI010000229.1:0-9510 GCA_046715155.1 Chthonomonadales bacterium
CCTGGACCCGGGACCGGATTCTGGAAAGAATCCGCGAGCTGCACGCCGGGGGTGAGGACCTCTCCTGGAGACACGTCAGCACCGCAGTCGATCCCCAGCTCGCCGCGGCTGCCACAAAGCGAAAGCATTTCGGCTCCTGGCGCGCCGCGATCGAGGCCGCAGGCCTGAAGTACGGAGACATTCGCCGCTACCAGGTGTGGAACGAGCAGACGGTCATCGAGCGCCTTAAGGCGCTTCATGCACAGGGCAAGGACCTGAATGCCAAGAGCATGGAAGAGCTGGACATTACGCTTATTACCGCCGCCCGCCGCAGATTCGATTCCTGGGACAAAGCTCTCACCGCTGCCGGCCTGGACTACAAAAAGATCGTACTCCGCACGCCCTTCAAACGCCGGAAGCGTAAAGAATCACCCCGCAAACCAGCGGTCTCCAAGAGTTGAGTTTCGAAAAGACCTCCCAAACGGGAGGTCTTATTCTTGAACTTCATCCCGTCGACGCCGAATCGAACGTGGGCTAAAGTGGATTACGGTTGGTTTACTTCGCGTACATATGCTGAATGGACCGCGCAGGATTGAGGTCTCCCGCCGCCGAATCGCGTTGAGCGGAGGCAGGCAAAGTATGGGCGATACCGTCAGAATCGGTATGGTCGGCGCCGGCGCGATGGGACAAGGGCACCTCAAAGTGTGGCAGGGGATACCGGGCGCTACAATCGCGTGTGTTTGCGACCCCTTGGTGGAACGCGCTCGCGATGTCGCCGCGCAATTTGGGGCAAGTCCCTATGCCGAACTGACCGAGATGCTCGACTCCGGAGATGTCGATGCGATTGACGTCTCGACCCCCTCGGGCCTCCACGGAGATCAAGCCCTCGCAGCGGCCGAACGCGGAATCCACGCTATCGTCGAGAAGCCGCTCGATCTCAACATCGAAAAGGTCGACCGCCTGATCGAGACCTGCGAGCGAACCGGCGCGATCCTGGGCTGCGTTTTTCAGCGTCGGACCTACCCCGGCGCTGAAAAGGTAGCGGAATCCGTCCACCGTGGCGACTTCGGCAAGCTCCTCTCCATTAGCGCCTATGTCAAGTGGTGGCGCGCCCAAAGCTACTACGATTCCGCCGGCTGGCGTGGTACCTGGACGCTGGATGGCGGAGTGCTTGCAAATCAAGCCATCCACGCATTAGATCACATCTGCTGGCTCGCCGGCCCGGTTGCGGAAGTGGAATACGCGCATCTCGAGACCGCCAGCCATCGCATGGACGCCGAAGACTTCGCCATTGCAGTACTGCGGTTCGAGAATGGAACACGCGGCGTAGTCGAGGCCACCACCTGCTGCACCCCCGACCTTGCCTCCCGTATCGAGCTCTTCGGCACCCGCGGCTCCGCCGCCTTCGACGACGCGACCGTCGTGAAGTTCGGAATCGACGGCGAAGACCTAATGAGCACGATCGAACAGCCCGACGAGCGAATCGGCGGCCGCTCCGACCCCATGGCAATCAGCCTTCGCGGCCACGGTATTCTCTTGACCGACTTCGCCGCCGCCGTCCGCGAAAACCGCGAACCCATGATCCCCGCCCGCGAAGCCCGAATGTCCGTAGACGCCCTAAACAAGATCTACCAAAAAGCCTTCCCCGGAATCCGCCTCGGGACATAAGGGAGGCGGTTACGCGGAATACCGAGTCATGGCAGTCATTTACGCACCCTTTTCACTTGATAGGATGGTGTCTGCTGTCGAGAAAGTGAGACAGCGGCTCCTGCGCGCTGCCCGGGCCCTGGACGCTGCCGCCATCCCATATGCAGTGGCGGATGGGAACGCGATTGCCGCCTGGGTAACTCGCGTGGATGAAGCCGCGGTGAGAAACACTCGGGACGTCGATATCATGATCCGCCGCGGGGACCTAAAAGCTGTCAAGACTGCGTTGGAGAGTGCGGGGTTCGTCTATAGGCGCACCGCCGGAGCCGACATCTTCCTGGATGGGCCGGGCGCAAGCGCGCGAGATGCGGTTCACATATTTATGCAGGCGAAATGGTATGCGCGCACGAAGCTATGCCCAACCCGGAAATCGAGCGATCTGAGCGCGCTGACGAGTTCCAGATTCTCGATCTGGAGGCGCTCGTGCAGATAGAGCTGACCGCTTACCGAGATAAGGATCGTACTCACCTGCGCGATCTGCTGGAGGTCGGATTGATCGACTCCACCTGGTGCGAAAGGTTTCCGCCCGAGCTTGCGGAACGCCTTCAACATCTCATCGACACGCCCGAAGGATAGACGGAGGGGAACAATGCATCCAACCAGAAAGCGACGCTCGGTTCGCGTGCCCTACTGGCCGGCGCTGTTTGGATTGACCGTCCTCCCGGCTTTGACAGGTTCGGCAGCCGGAATCCAATCTACCGACAAAACCGGAGAGATTCCGGGGCTTATAACGATTTCGGGGACGCCGCGCGAGCGCGGGATTCAGTACGGGAGGGCCAATCGGGACGGAATCCGCGGTTTTCTAGAGCGCGAGATTTACCAGGCCTTTATCGAGAAGCCGTCGCCTAAGGACCGGATGCTGGAATATGCGCGCGCTTGCGGCGAGGTAGTCCGCGAGGTTTGCCCCATAATCCACGAGGAGATGGCCGGAATCGCGGAGGGAGCCGGAATCCGGTTGGAGGAGCTAACGCTCATCACCCTCCATGAGGAGCTATATCATCGCGGAGCGCTTCCCAAGGTCAACCACTGCACTGCTGTCGCGGTCGGTCCACCGGTCACCGGCGACGGCCGCACGTACGTCGGGCAGACCTGGGACTGGATGGAAAGCGTCTATGGACTATCATCGATCGTTGAGTGGAAGCGGTCGGAAGGGCCCAGCGTTCTCGCCTACGGTTTCCCCGGCCTCTGGACTGGCGCGGGCCTCAATTCCAACGGAATTGCGCTCACCTGGACCAGCGCCGATCTCGGGAATCAGGCGATGGGAGCTAGAGTCGGCCTGCCGAGTTACGTGCTCCTCACCCATCTTCTTTACCAGAAAGACCTCGAAAGCGTCATCCGCGAGGCCAAACGAGATCGCCATGCCGGTTGGTTCACTTTCGTAATGGCGGACGGCAAGGGCAACCTGCTCAATATCGAAGGCTCCCCTCGCGGCGTGGTCATCGAGCGCTCGCGCGGCCGTCTTGTCCGCGTAGGATTCGGCGCTGCCGAGATGACCCGCACCCCCACCGGAGAATCCGTAAAGCCCCACCCGCGCTGCGAGAAAATGTACGGCCTGCTGGATGCGCAGGCCGGCAAGACCAGTCTCCGCACCCTTCAATCTTTCTTCGAGGATCCTTCCTGCGGTATCTCCGTCGGCAAAGCGACTATCGACATGATGGTATTCGATTCGACTTCCCGCCGAGCGTATCTCAGCCGAGGACCCAGCTATCGCGTCGACTGGCGCGAATTCCGATTCACCCGATGATGGCCGTCCTCGTCCTCGCTCTCATCTTCGTCCTCGCTCCTTCTTCCGGAGCTCAAACCTACGTTTGGCCGAATGCCACGAGCAAAGCGAATTCCGACGAGTGGCTGGTGAAGAATCATGACCGGATTCGGCAGATGCGGCCGAGGCTGCTCGTGCTGAACTTCGCCAACGGAATCTCCGAGGAGAAAGGACGGGCAAAGGTCAACGAGCTAATCGCCGCCCTCCGCGAATCCTCCCGCTATCACGGCCACCGATCTCCGAAGGCGCCACCGTTCCTCGAGTACGAGGTCTTCAAGTTCGTAAATCTGACGGATTCCACGCCTGCGGTGCCGAAGCTGGACGGCAACAGCAGCAAATATCCTCGAGTACCGAATTGGAAGGACGGAATCAACTTCCAGTACGCCCGCCTCTTCCAGGACGAATACACTGCCCACTTCGACGTAACGGAATCCGGGCGCAAGCTATCCCTGAGCGAACTCGTCAACAAGGGGTACATCCACGAGGTCTGGTTCCTTGCTTACCAGGGGAATTACGGCGCGCCGTTCGAATCCGTCGAGGTGAAGCAGATCTACGACGAACGATTCCGAAAGGTCCCGGGCAAGTTCGTTCAGGCCGGAAACGGCGGCGACCCCGGACAGCCCTTCATTGGCCGAAGCCTGCGGATTCTCTTCATCAACGTAGAGCGCGGCCCTGGCTGCGCCATGGAAAGCCTCGGCCATTCACTCGAAGGGATGGCCAACTCGAACGCGATTCCGTACCTGCGGAAGTACTTCCGAGAGTACGCGGAATTCGACCTGGACAAGAAATACGGCTTTCCCTTCGATTCCCTCTACGCTCGCGGCGACACGGGCCTCCGCTACGCGGACCCTACGTCGATCGCATTCAAATGGAAAGGCGAGGAGCGGGTCATCAAGAACTATGTGCCGGCGGGCAACAGCGTCCATTTCATCCCGAACAGCAAAGGCGACTACGACCTGGAGGGCGGGGGACCTATCATGACCACCATCAACCATTTCCGCATGTTCGACGGCCCCGGCCGCAAAGACAAAGCCGAGCTCTGGAGCTCGAAAGTCCTGGACCCCTACAAAAAGCTGGCAAACGACTGCATGGGCCCCTGGGCTGTCTACTGGCGTCAATCCATGCCCGGCTACCGCAACCGCTCCAAAGACAGTTCCGGCCGTCCGATGAAGAACTGGTGGCCGTTCCTTTTCTACTGATTTTCGATCCGTTCGATCTGACCGATCTGACCGATCGGACGGATTCGAGACCCTCAGAATTACACCTTCTCGACCGGAAACTGAATCTCCGTCACATAAGACTCGTCATCCTGCTTCGGACCGCCCTGGAAGTACAGTTCCCGGTTTGGCCCGGTGATTCGGTAGCCGTTCGCCCCGATCCAATCCATCATCGCGCCGTATGCTTTGTCCAGCCGCTGATAGCTGCCTTTATGCACTAAGGTCGCGGCGGTCTTGATCGCGGGCAGCTCGCGTACCTTTACACGCTCGCTTTCCTTCACCGGGCGGTTCAGGAACACAAGCGCTTCGCCATCGATGTCACTCTCCTTGTACTCGGGGTCATGCCAGAGGGCGCCGCACGCGCCCCCGAACACCCCTTGCCGCCCGATGTGTGGATAGATTTCCCCATAAAGCCTTCCGATCTCCGGATAACTCTGCAGGTTGTCGCGCACCGATGCCGCCAGCGCGGGCTCCACCGACTTCAGCACGATCTCATACTCGCTCACTTTACCTTCCTCCTGAATCCGCGGTAGTCTGGACTCCACCCGCGCCAGCCGCTCGTTATCGGCCGCGATCTGCTCCTCCAGCTCGTCGCGCCTACGGCGCATGAGGGGCAGCAGCTCTTCCGGGCGGGTGGATTCCAGGATCGATTTGATCTGCTCCAGGGAGCTCCTTCAAGGCGAGAATCCGGTTAAGAGTCGGAAGCTGGGCGAGCGCATAGTACCGATAGCCGGTCTCCTCGTCCACCTCATCCGGGGCAAGCAGACCCGCCTCGTCGTACCAGCGCAGCGCCTTCACCGTCACGCGGCTCAACTTGGAAAACTCGCCAATCCGAAGCATACGTCATCCCCTGAGCAGTCGTCCTGAATGGACACAAGGAGGGTAAAGGCTCCCGTAACGGGAGAGTCAAGCGGAACTCAGAGATCAATTCGGCGGCAATGTCAAACGTCGTACATGCGCCCCGGAATCAACGCCTCGATAACGCTGGCCTCAATGTCGAATTCGTCCGGGTAATGCACTAAGCGCATCCTTGCGCGAAGTGACCCCGGCAGTGCGGCCAGGTCCTTATAGGGCGTGTGAAGTCCCACGTTCGTCTCGTGAATGATGAGGTCGGCAGACGACAGCCAATCGATTAGGGACGGATCGAAGGTCGTGTCCGAGCTCCATCCGAGCGTCCGTCCGGCCGCGCGAATCCGCATCGCATACGTTGGAACGTGGTGGATCGTCCGTCGGCACTCGATCGAGAACGGGCCGAACTCGACCGCCGCGGAATCGTCCAGCAAGTGCAGCGCGATGTAATCTTCCAGCGTTTTCGAGACAGGCTCGGAATCGGCGGAGGGCATCAGCCGGTCCATACCCGCCGCCAGGTGGTTCTCCCACAGCCGCTCCGCAACCAGCAGATGACACAGAATCGGCAGCTTGCGCCGGTAATAGAAGTGCGTCTTAAACGCCAACCCTTCGATTCCGGAAGCATGGTCTCCGTGCAGGTGCGTAAGCAGCAGCCCCGAAAGGTCCTCCGCCGTCAGTGGTAGCCCCGCGGAATCTGCCGCTTCCTTGATGACTTTATGGATAGGGTGGGGGCAGTCCAGCAGCAGCCATTGTCCTTCTGAATGGAGCGCCAGGCTAGAGCCATACCACCGCGCCGAAAACGCATCCCCAACCCCGAGGCAAAGGAATCGGAATCCGCCATTTCTCATGATGAAGTAGTGTGAGGTCTCGAGATGTTCGGGGTAGCGTATTTGACGTCATTCTGAACGGAGTGAAGAATCCGGCGCTTCCTGGGGCATACGCGGGCCGCCGGATTCTTCACTCCGTTCAGAATGACGTCAAAGGCCCCTCACGCCGCCGCCATCTCCACAATCTTCCGCGCCGCTTCTTGCATCGTCTCCGCCGGAATCAGGTCCGTATCGCGCAAGAGCGCCGCCCCTTCCGCCGACCGTGTCCCGGCCAGTCTTACCACCAGCGGAACGCCGATATCCATCGTTCGCGTAGCCTCAATGATCCCCTTCGCCACTTCATCCCCGCGCGTGATTCCGCCGAAGATGTTAAAGAGGACGCCCTTGACATTCGGGTCCGAAAGCACGATCTGCAGCGAGTTACGCACCATCTCGGCCTTCGCGCCGCCGCCGATGTCCAGGAAGTTCGCCGGCTTTCCGCCCGCCCGCGCCACCTCGTCCAGCGTAGTCATAACCAACCCCGCGCCGTTCCCGATGATTCCGATATCGCCGCCCAGCCGAACATACTGGATTCCGCGCCGGTGCGCCTCCGCCTCGATGGGGTCTTCCTCGCTTTCTTCCTTGAACTCCGCGAACTCCGGGTGCCGGAACAGGGCGTTATCGTCGATATCGAACTTCGCGTCCGCTGCCAGCACGCGCCCATCGTCCGTCACCGCCAGCGGGTTTATCTCCGCCAGCAGCGCGTCCGAAGCGACGTATGCCCGGTAAAGGCTCTTGAGGAACGGAATCACCTTCTCGATCACGTCGCCCGGCAGCTTCCCCTCATAGCACGCCCGCTTAAGCAGGAAGTCTCGCGCCCCGACCAGCGGATCGACCGGAATCTTCGCGATGGCATCCGGGTGCTCTTCCGCCACCTTCTCGATGTCCATCCCCCCCATCGCGCTGACTATCAGCACGTTCCGCTGCGAAGTCCGGTCCGGCACCACGCCTATATAAAACTCGCGGTCAATAGTGATCGGCTCCTCTATCAGCAGCTTCTCGACCACGACTCCGTCCGGTGCCTGGTGCGTCTTCAGCAGCATCCCCAGCATCTCGTTCGCCAGCGATTCCGCCTCCTCCGGGCTGTTGGCGATCTTGATCCCACCGCCCTTCCCCCGCCCCCCAACATGCACCTGCGCCTTCAAAACCCCCCGACCGCCTAACTTTTCTGTAGCGACCCGGGCCTCCGCCGGAGTAGAAGCCACCCCTCCATTCCGAGGCACCTCCACCCCAAACGTAGTCAAAAGCTCCTTCGCCTGATACTCATGAATCTTCAAAGAAACGCCTCCGCATAGACTCGCGACTCATGATAGCCCGTCCCCGGCGCCTGAATCAATCCAACCTGACCGCGCCAACATTCGGCCCCCGCAGCGCGCTCAGGCAGAGACTTCTCCGGAGGTGGTCGAATCGCTGCTTCATGTCGTCCAAGTTCTGGGTATTCGTGTAGGGGAGATACTGATAATACTCGCCTGCAAGCCACATCCACATGTGCACGACTGGAACTGGCAGGAACCCTATCCGACGCAGGAATCTGTCCTGGGCGAAAACACGGTTACGCCCAATTAGGACGAAGACATTTTTGGGATCGACGTAGACCTCCGAGTTTGACGGATTCTGGCTGCATTCTTGATCTACGTCGATGTAGTGAAACTCCACGTGCTGTCCAAGCTCAGAAATCGCAAGGTCCACTATCTCCGCGACTCCGAGAGGTTGCCCGGTTCGCATATCCGTCGCGAAGATCGACCGGAATGGATCGAGAAGCACCCACTTGCCATGCTCGCTGGAATAGATCTCGTTGGAAGCGTGGCCTTCCGTCTTTTGGCTAATCCAGAATTCCGCGATACGCCCCATTCTCGCACGCGGATTCCTGCGGCGACGCACAAAGCAACGAAGACCTGAGAATAGTCGCTACATACGCCGGCGCCGCCGTCATAGATCGACTTCAAAGCCTTGACGGAATCTGTGCCGAGACCACCGCCGCGCTTGTGTCCTTTGGAGAGATCGAACGCGATCCTTCTCGCGTGGTGGAGCGTATCACTGGCGCTCGGTCCCAGTCCGGAAACCTGGCTGCGGTATTCGGGGGGAATCTCCGCGGCCCGGCAGTGCTGATTCGCGCACTCACGGCCGAACACATCATCCTCGACAAATTGGGTAATGAGCGCGAATCGAACGCGATAGAGGAACGGGTGCCGCCTGAGGAGACTCCGAATTCGCTTCCTGATCGACTTTGTGGCCATTAGCGGCAGTGAGCCAGGCAGCAAGAGCGCTGCCAAAAACGAGATAGAGTGGGGAGACCGCCTCAACCTACGCCAAGACAAGCCACAATCATAATAGCCCGTTCGCGCGTTCCAAATCAAGCGACTCCGCGAACCCGCTTACCGCCGCAGAAGAGTCGCCCAGAATTCTCATAGAGGCCGAATCGTTGCGACCTTTGCGTTCGTTGCGTGAAACTGCTCCGGAATCTGCGGTGAACACAACGACCCGGACCCATCGACCAGCCTTAGTTAAAGCGCATGTGGAGGTTTGCGTCCAGGGACTTTACGCGGTAGCTGTAGTCGCCTACGCCGCTGGTGTCGCCGCGGCTGATGTTTTGCTGGTCGCGGAGGCCGAGCTGGAAGGCCATGATGGGGGTGATGGGGAAGTCGATGCCTATGATCATCGTGCGCTGAAGCGCGGAGAAGTAGCCGGTGCTGTCGGAGTTGTCGAGCTGGAAGAAGAGGTTGTTGCCCTTCCAGATCGGGTATTCCAGCCGCATGGAGTAGGACTTCAGATTCGTGGCGCCATTGCCAAATCCGAACCCGCCGCCGCCATAACCATAGCCGCCTCCGTACCCGCCTCCGATTCCGCCGGGAAAGCCGGTACCGGTGCCAGTGCCGATTCCGGTTCCAGTTCCAGTTCCAGTTCCAGTGCCGTTGTTATAGGAACTCTGGGTGTTCATGAGCTGGTAGCTGAACGAGGTGCCGAGCTTGCCGAGCGGCTTACCGTGCAGGTTGAAGTACATCATCTTCGTGTTGCTGCCGCCCTGGGCGCCGATGAAGCTCACGTTCTGCATATTGATGGCGCTAGTGAATGTCAGCCGCTCGCCCATGTTGTAGGAGGCGGTGATCCCCATGTCGCTGCGGCGGCTGTT
>JBKJZI010000230.1:0-7601 GCA_046715155.1 Chthonomonadales bacterium
CACACGCGCTATGTGACTCCGGAGGGATTCCGCTCCACGCTCTTGCCACGAATTCGTTAATGACCGGCCGAGCGAGAAATTCTGCGACCGTGTTCCGGGTCCAACCGTCGGTGCTTTCCGCTTCTGGAAAATAACCACGTGCTGCCACGGCAGCGTGCGGATCGTCTCGACCCAGCGCAGCGGGTGGATGGACATCTCCTTCTTCACCTGGGCCTCGCTCATTTTGTGAACCAGCTTGATCGGAACGTTGGGGTCTTCCATTTTAAACTCCACAAAAGCGATTCGCCCGCCCGGCCTGAGCGAACGTACCATAGAGCGAGTCATCTCATAGGGATGATCGAATTCGTGGTAGACGTCCACCATCAGAATCAGGTCCACGGAATCCGTCGGCAATCGCGGGTCCTTGATAGTTCCCATTACCGGCCTGACATTCCGAACGCGTAATTGGCGCATTCGATTCCGGATGATCTGCAGCATCTCCGGCTGGATGTCGACCGCGTAGACCAGCCCCTTCGGCCCCACACGCTTTACCATCCGAAACGTAATATAGCCGCTTCCCGCCCCGATGTCCGCCAGGGCATCACCCGGTTTGATCTTGAGCGTGTCCAGCATCCTTTCGGGCTGCTCTTCCTGCTCGCGCTCCGGCCGCTCCAGCCAGTCAGCCGCCTGGTGCCCCATCACCATCGCGATCTCGCGCCCCATAAAGAACTTGCCGATTCCGTTTGGGTCATGCTCCGCGCGGTACTCATATAGCGGTTGTGGAGGCCTCGCCTCCTGCGGAATCCGCCCGGCCATCGACACGCCCGCCCAGGCCAATATGATGAAGAGTACAAATGGAATCCGCTGCCTCATTAAAGAGCCTCCGTTGGCCACGTTTCTACTTGTGGAAAGTGTACGACATTACAGACTCGCCTGCAACTCGTCAATCGAATCGGAGATTCCGCGGCAGGACGCAGTTGAGCTTCTCACCGAATCCGTATTGGTATCGCATTAGGGAGAATACCCTTGCCCATTCTTGCCGGAATCGCAGAGACGAACATTACTCCGCCGGTCGGAGTCTGGATGTGCGGATACGCGTTTCGGCCAAGCGGCTGCATCGCAATCCACGACGACCTGTGGGCCCGGGCGATAGTATTTGGCGATGGCCGGAATCGGGTTGCGCTGGTGTCGATGGAGCTACTGGGACTTGACTTCGACCTTGTAGACCAGGTTCGCCAGGGAGTCTTTGCAGCCACCCGAATCCCTCCCGCGGCGCTGATGCTGCACGCAACCCACACCCACGGCGGTCCCAATGTCCGAAAGTTCAACACGATGGGCTCACGCGATGAGTCCTATGTTGAGACGCTGGCGGACAAGCTTGTCGATCTGGTTAAGCTAGCATCCGACCAACTCGAACCAATTTCAATTACTTACGGCCGCGCGTCCGCGCAGATCGGAATCAACCGCCGCCAGGTAGGTTCTGATGGGAAGAGCAACATCGGTCTGAATCCGAATGGCCCGGTTGCGCCTTACGTCGACGTGCTTTCCGTGAGAGACTGCCGCGGCGCTCCGAAAGCGCTCCTCTTCTCGCACGCTTGCCATCCGACGACGCTTGGCGGCGAAAACCTCGAGATCACCGGCGACTGGCCCGGATTCGCCTGCGATGCAATCCGTCGGGAGACCAGATTCATGCCGCTCTTTTTGCAGGGGTGCGCGGGGAATATTAATCCACACCCTCGCGGAACCTACGACATCGCCCGACAACATGGTGAGACCATCGCACTCACCGCAATTCTAGCAGCGGATTCCGGAGAACAGATTCCGTCAGAAGAGGTGGGATTCCGCGAGCTGGCCGTCGACTTGCCGCTGATTCCGCCGCCGAGGGTCGAGGACTGCGACCGTACCGTTGCACATTGGGAGTCCCAGGTCGCAGTGGAACGACAGGCGGGCAACGTCGGACGGATTCTGCACGCGGAAGGACTCAGGGACTTCGCGAGGTACGAGCGGTCAGTAGCCGGCCATGACAAGTCTAAGCTGCGCAAGGCGTTCAATCTCCAGCTCTTGAGAATCGGCGCGGCGCGGATTTTGGGAATGCCTGGCGAGATGTTCGTACAGTACCAGTTGGATTTCCAAAGGCAGGCAAGAGGGCCGGTCTTTGCACTCGGCTACACCAACGGTGTACATGGGTATGTGCCTACGGCCGCGGATTATCCCTTCGGCGGATATGAAGTGGACGGAGCGCACCGATACTATGGAACATTAATGTACGCCCCGGAATCTGAATTGTTGATTCGAGATGCCACGTACGATCTGCTGGAGGTCCAAAACCCTGACCGCACTGCGTATAGAACTTAAATCGCTGGCCAATAGCTACCGGCGTTCGGCGAAAAGAGCTTTGACAGCGCTCTTCCTCCTCGTTAGAATAACCCGCGCCTAAACCCGCGGGCCTAAAAAGATTTGTGTGGGTGTGTGGGTGTATGGGTGTAACAACTCTGACACCCATACACCCATACATCGTCTTACAGGCCCTGTTACTAGCCGTATGGCGACCCGTCCAAATACGTGCATTTAACCTCATTCGATTAACCAGCGAGCCGCGGCGCTATCCGCGGCGTCACCACGAAGGGGAGGAATACCTCATATGAAGCGCATTATGGTTGCAGCTGCCGCTGTGGGCCTGGTCTTGGGATCCATGACCGCAGCTTCAGCGCAGCGAGGACAGGGCGGAGGCCGCTTCGGCGGCGGGCCGTTCGGACAGCGCGGCGGCGGGCTGGCAATTCTGGCGATCGCGGAAGTCAAGCAAGAGCTCAAAATGACCGACGCCCAGATCGCGAAGGCCCAGGCCAAGCAGGACGAAGTCAATAACGCGACCCAGGAAATCCGGCAGAGCGCTGGAAATCCCCGCGAGATGTCCGATGAAGACCGCCAGAAGCTGAACGCCAAGATCCAGGCCGTCACGGACAAAGCCCTTGCCGAAGTCCTCGACGAGAACCAGATCAAGCGTTACAAGCAGCTCGTGCTGCAGCGCGAAGGCCCGATGGCGGCATCTCGCAAGGATGTGGCGGATGCCCTCAAGCTCACCGAAGACCAGCGCAAGCAAATCGCCGCCATCCAGCAGGCCGTCCGCCAGGAGATGATCGACGCCTTCCAAAGCGCCGGTCAGGGCGCTTCACCCGAAGACCGGCAGAAGATGATGGCCAAATTCCAGGAGAACCAGGCGAAGGCCGGCGAGAAGGTCCTCGCTCTCTTCACGGACGCCCAAAAGGCGACCTGGAAAGAGCTGACCGGCGCCCCCTTCAAGTTCCCGGCGCCCCAGCGACCCGCCGCCTAGCGGCGAGAGTGGGAGCAAGGACAACGACAAGAGTGGAAGAGTGGAAGACGCGTTCGTTTTTTCCACTCTTCCACTCTTCCACTCTAATCCTCTCGCGCATTTGACGCCCCGCCCCCCCAGGGGTTGAGTTCCGCCAGCGCGAAAGTGCGAAACCTCGCGCGGATTCCGGCGGTTCTAGAGGCTAAAGGGAGGGCTAATCAATGAAGTGTCAGCGGTGTTCCGCGGAAGTCCCGGGTGGGGCACAGTTCTGCATGAAATGCGGCTCGCCAACCATGGCCGCGCAATCGGCGGGCGGAATCACCATGGCGCGCTCCCTTGCCCTGCCCGACGAAAAGAAGTCTAAAGCCCCGCTCATCGCCGGAATCGCCGCCGCACTGCTCCTCCTCGCCCTCGCCCTCTTCTTCGGATACCGCGCGCTGACCGACCGCTCCGCTAAAGTCCCCCAGGGTACCCGAGTCGTCGACGCCCCCGGCGTCACGCCCAGCGGCAGCGGACTCGTAGACAAGAACGCCCGCGTCCAGCCTCCCAGCCGCCTAACCGACGTCCCCGGCCGCGTCCAGGCCGCCCAGCCCCAACCTGTCGACGTAATCGACTACCTAGCGTGGCTAGCTCAAATGGAACGGCGAAGAAGAACGGCCGATAAGGCGCAGTTATCTGGCGCGCTGGGTATGTCCGCTGGAGTGACTGGGGATCCACTTAAGGTGCTGATGAACCCCGATGGCAATTGGGAGGGTGGCTTAGGCAAGGTAATGAAGGGCCTCCGTGACACAATTTCCAAACAGGTTACCGAATATCAAATGTTGAGTGCCGAGGTCTTCAGAAAGGTCCCACCGGCAGCGTGCTCCGAACTACATCACAAGTACTACGATGTCTTTGCGAGGATTACTGCATCATTGCAGCATGTTCAGACGCAGTTAGGAACAGTTGGAGAGGATCCGCAGAAGGCACTTGATGCGGTAACGGCAATAGGAGGATCCGGATACGGGTCAGCGTCTGAGGATATCGATCAATCGGCCAGACGTGCCGATGACGCCTATGCCGACGTATGTAAGAAGTACAACATTACGAAGGACTTCGTTATTTCGACCGAAAGCGGCGGATTCAGCCCGTTCTCTCGTTAAGCTCCAATACTCAGATTATCGAGGCCCCCCCTTGAGCACGGTCTACCGGATGTGCCCGCAGTGTGACTGCTTGTCGCCGGATTCCGCCAACTTCTGTGCGCAATGTGGATTCCGTTACGCCCCGCTTGAGGATGATGCGGAATCTGACAATGAACCGTCCCAGGATTCCATATTTGATACCAGGCCCCCGCCAAGTGACAGACCCTTACCTGCGCAAAGAGTTTTAGCATTGGCCGCGGCGGTAGTCTTCGGAATAGTTGCAGTGTGGACCGTTTTATGGTTACGCGCACCGGAAGCACCTGGTCCTCCTCTGCCAATCACGCTACCACGGAGCCGTGACTCAGCCAGCCCAGGTCAGCAATACCCTCAAGCGATTCGGCCTTCACCGGTAATTCCGCAACAAGTCAACGCACCCGCATGGGTAATGCCGACCCAATCGCCACGACCAGTGGACGTAATTGATTATTTGCGCTTCTTTAAAGACGTAGAGATTCGCCGAGTTGGGTTGACGAAAGCCCATATAGCTCACATGCTTGAAGTCACAGCCGTGCAACCGGGCGGGAATATCGAAGCCTTTCTAAAAACCGACGAAGACCATATCACTCGACGTAGGAACCAAACCGACAGTACAATGCACATTAGGGCGGCAGGCGTGCAGCAAGAATGGAACCGGGTAAGTAACTACTTCCTGTCAAGGCAGCCGCCGCAATCATGTGCGAAACTGAGGGATCTATACTACGACGCTCTCGGCAAGACGGCTGGCTATATCGTGCAGGCATACAATACCTTCTCGCAGTCTCCTTCTAATTCACTGGGCTCATCATCCGCCTCGATCGAGCGCGCTTGCCGTGCTGCTGACGAAGAGCTCGCGAGCGTGTGTAACACGTTCCGAATCACCAAAGATTTCGACATCATCCCCGACGGCGGCGGCTCGCCGCTCCTTGGCGGAATGGGTATGGGCTTGTAGGGTTCTTCGCAACCGCGGCCGAGGAAGGAACCGATACGCAGTCCTTTCAGTTTGATTTGGAGAAAACCGCTTCCATGAATTATGACGAGTACGATCAGTGGATGAATGCGGTGGATTCCATCCTGCTCAAGAGAGCGGACGAGTCGAACTGCCGGAGCAGGGGGCCGATGGGAGAGCGAAGGCGGACCAGCGCGCGGGAACAGCTCGGTACGAGAGGAGAACGTGTTTCATGCTGCACTTGACCGAGGCCGAGGCTAAAGCGCTCCAGGAGCGAATGAATATCCCGGTTCTCATTACCTGCCCGACATGTGGCGGAACCAGTTTCGGCTTCGTCGTTTCGCAGCAGTGGGATATTCGGGGCGGTCAGGTTGGATTTAGTACTCCGCCCGAGTTTGACCGCGATGCTGGCGTGACCTGTACGGACTGCTTCGAGGCGTTCGAAGGCGAGCAGCAATATGAATTCATCGCTCAGATTCGCGAGGCATGGGAACGCAAGATGAAAGGAAAGGAGTCGTCAAAAGAAACGAAGTGAGGCGACTATGACGCTGAGGTCTGATCTGACCGATTCCGTCTCTGTTTCGCCGCATTGGCGTTTGGCGCGACCGAATCGCGTACTGGCGCTACAGGTTCCCTCTCCTGATTCCGCTGAGTGACCTCTCGATCACACCGAATTATCACACTGTCGCCACGGATTCCGCCTCCATTCACGCTCAATCCACGTTTCGCCCGCCCGAATCCGCGTTTAGAGACCAGAATCCGCCCACGTCGCCTCCGATTCGTGCCGACTACCTGGCGATTTCGGCACCCGAGGCGCAGATTCTGGCGACTTCGCTAGGCGGGTCCCGCGCGGCGTGCCGGCAGATACTCGAGCAAGGCAGTTTCTACCTTCGATCCAAGGGCAAGTAATGGATCATCATTCTTCATTTGTTTTCTATTGAGTGAAGTCACCACAATACTGATCAGGTCCGACGTATGGTTTAGACCCAATACTTTGGCTAGAATGCTCAGTAAGTGCTTTCCGGGAAGGATAGCAAGCATTGCCGTACCACCTTCGGTGAGTGCGTCCGCTACTCGCTTGGTTTCCTCTTCGAAGAGGGTTGTAGTCTTGGCTGGTAGATCCAAGGCCGATAGTGTGGATCTGTGATTATCCCCTGTGTGCACGAGATCGGCGACTATCTGCGCACCGTCGAATGCTCCATCAAGTAGATCGCCTACGCGTGATCGCACCCGACGTGCTACCACTGAATTAAGCGTTTGACCGCGGAACTCATTGCGTATACGGTCGACGAATGCGTTCCAGATAGATCCAGGGTCTTTTCCAAGCTGTTCGGCCACAGCTGCGACCACATTGTGGTCGCAGAGAACACTTTCAATCTCATGTAATGGAAGGACGGTCACTCCATTTGTGACTCCGTTAAGAACATCGTCCGAGTAGAAATCACGGTCAACCAGACCAATGACGGTAGCGGCCACGACCCCTACCGTCTGTAACCCGGAGACAGCTGCGCAAACTGCGCCACGGTCACCAGAAGCAATTGCGAAAGTTTCATCATCGTCAAACCAAGCCGAAAAGAATTCGCTCGCAAACCCCTTTCCTTGCTCGCCTTCAAAGAAAAATATCCGCTTGGCATAGAATGGCAGTGTGGCTGCACCGAGGACTTCAGCCGCTATGGAGGAAGGAATCAGGTCAACTTTTAATGCCTCCGCAGTTTCACTAGAGCGGGCCAGAAGATACGTCGCCCTCCGTCTCGACAGGGCAAAGTTCAAGTCATGGGTTACGTAGACGAATCTGCAATCTGGACGGAGACTTTCCGCTTCGTCCCAGAACTGCACCGAAAGTCTGCTGTGCATGTGCAGTTCCGGTTCATCGACGAGAATTACTGGTCGCTCAGCCGTCATAAGGCGGGCAGCCATGTACAGGACGGTTCTCTCTCCATCACTCATCTGGCGAAGCTGATACGACGGGGCCGGCGAAGCGGCGTCCAGGCGCATTACCTTGGGGAAGTAGCCTCCGATTTCAAGCTTTCGCTTCGGGAAGAGTCTGTTCCAGAGCCCTTGAAGAAGAATGAGTTTGGTATCCGTCACGGGCTCAAGGGGCCCACTCGAAGCCGGCAAACGTCTCGATGTGAGTCTGTAAACGACTGTAAGATTCTGCAAGTTGATCTATGGTCTTCGCGCGGGATGCGCGGGCCAGCCAGCCGCG
>JBKJZI010000231.1:0-17601 GCA_046715155.1 Chthonomonadales bacterium
CGCGTTGGTGCGTTCGCCGCCCCGAGGGCGCCCTGCGCGGCTACCGGCCCGAACGCGACCGCCTGTAAAAAAAACCAAAACCTAAAAACACGACTGTGCAAATATCGGAATCGGGCTTTGATGGCTCTGCTCCTCGTATAATCCTGAGGCCAGGAACTTCGCGGTCCAGCCAGATGCCTATTCTACCATCCCTCGGCGCGAGTTGTTCCTACGGATGAGGTTGGTGGGGATACAACGAGTTATGCCACATAATCTGAAAATGATTGCTAGTCTCGACGGCGCAGAGAAGACGGCCGAAATCGCATCGGAAGCCTGATTCGGGTCTTGTGCTTAGGATTAATCACAGGAGAGTGATGCACACGACCGGAATCTACCGTCATATGATTAAGTAGCGCGTATTTCGTAATTCGTAAGCACGCCATCTGAATTGGAGATGATGTTGACCCGTTTTCGCTGCTCGTCCGTTCGCCTCCTATGTCTCATTCTTATATTCGGACCTCAGACGCTCACCGCTCAGAGCAGTCAGCCGAACGACCCGGCGATTCCGGCCGGTCACTCGGTACACGGAGAAGCGTTTAACGAGGGCCCTCGCCAAAGGGCCGAGCTGATGAAGGGCATGGGGAGCGTAAGCTTTCCGGTCACGACGCTGAATCCGCTGGCGCAAAAGT
This sequence comes from Chthonomonadales bacterium, assembly GCA_046715155.1. GTDB lineage: Bacteria > Armatimonadota > Chthonomonadetes > Chthonomonadales > CAJBBX01 > JBKJZI01. Next base: position 669 of record JBKJZI010000231.1, read on the forward strand.
TCTTTAACCAGGGCGTGGCCCAGCTCCACGGATTCTGGTACTTCGAGGCCGAGCGCTCATTCCGCCAGGTCGCCCTGCTCGATCCGGACTGCGTGATGGCCTACTGGGGCATGTCGATGGCCAACACCCTGAACTCCAAGCGAGCCAAGGGATTGATCAAGGAAGCGGTCAGCCGAAAGGCAAAGGCCAGTCCCCGCGAAGTTATGTGGATCGACTCCCTCGCGAAGTTTTACGACGAAGAGAAACGCGACGAGAAGACCAGGAAAAAGGAGTACGCGGCGGACCTTGAGGTGATATTCAAAGCATTCCCTGACGACGTGGAAGCAAAGGCGTTCTACGCCAGGCAGATCTGGGATATAGGCAACCTGACGAACGTCGAGCGAGACAAAGCCGAAAAGGCGCTGAACGAAGTCCTCGCGGTGAATCCGCTGCACCCTTGCCACCATTACCGGATTCACCTCTGGAACTACAACAAGGATGAGAACGCGCTCAATTCGGCGGCGCGCGGCGGACAGGCGACCCCCGGAATCGCTCACATGTGGCATATGCCCGGGCATACGTACTCGCAGCTCCAGCAGTACGACCAGGCGGCCTGGCAGCAGGAAGCCTGCACTCGGGAGGATCATGCTCACATGATGCGGTACAGGATTCTGCCGGATCAGATCCACAACTACGCCCACAACAATGAATGGCTCATCCGGAATCTCTCCTTCCTCGGCCGGGTCCACGACGCAGTCGACCTTGCCAAGAACATGATCGAGCTTCCGCGCCATCCGAAGTACAACTTTTATGACAAATGGGGCAGCGTCCAATTCGGCCGTCACCGACTGGTCGAGCTCCTAACCCGTTACGAGCTCTGGGACGACATCTCGAAACTCGTAGACACCCCCTACCTGGAGCCTTCAGACAAACCCGCGATGCAAGGCGAACGAATATACCTGGCCGCCCTGGCGCATCTGAGCCGAGCCGAGATCGATCCCGGGACCGCGCGGATCGCGGAATTGGCCAAGCACCTTGCGACTCTGGAGGCGCAGCAGAAGGAGGCGTTCGACAAGGCGGAATCAGAAGCCCGAAAGGCGGGCAAACCGGACGCAGACGTCACCAAGGCGCGCAATGAGGCCGGCCGCAAGTTTAACGGCGATATTGAGAAGGCCAAGAGTCAGCTAGTGGAGCTTGAAGCATGCTCCTCCCTGGCGAAGGGCGACCTGGTGGACGCGAAAAAGAGGTTCGATTCGGTCAAGAACATTCCCAAGGAGCGGCTCGCACGGATTCAACTCGCATTAGGTGATAAGGAGCAGGCCGAAAAGAACGCTCGGGATGCCGCCGGCAATGCGAGAAATGAGGTTCAGCCGCTCGCGAATCTTGTCTACGTCCTTCAAGAATGCGGGAAGACGGCGGAAGCGGAAGACAAGTTCAAGGAGCTTCGCAAACTGGCGACTCGCGCAGACCTCGATATGCCCGCAATGCAGCGGCTGTCACCGATAGCCAAGAAGCTGCATCTTTCCGCCGACTGGCGGTTAGAGCCTGAACCGCGAACCGATGTGGGAGACCGCCCGAGCCTCGACGAACTAGGCCCTTTTCGCTGGCAGCCGACTCCAGCCCCGGCCTGGACGCTCTCGGATTCCGGCGGGAAGAGGTTTTCGCTCAAGCACTACCGCGGGAAACCGGCACTGGTCGTCTTCTTCCTCGGCCAGAAGTGCGTTCACTGCATGGCCCAACTCAACCTATTCGCCCCGGCTCAGAAAGCGTTCAAGGATGCCGGAATCGATATAGTGGCCATTAGCACCGATTCCGTCGAAGGGCTCCGCAAGACCTTGTCCGCCGCCGATAAGACACCGTTCCCCTTCCCTATCGTCTCGGATCGAAATCTGGATGTCTTCAAAAGCTACCGCTGCTACGACGACTTTGAAAAGACTCCGCTGCACGGCACGTTCCTGGTGGATGGCAATGGGCTCGTCCGGTGGCACGACATCAGCTACGAACCCTTCACGGAGATACAATTCCTCCTCGAAGAGTCGAAGCGCCTCCTATCGCAGGGGCTTCTGAACGGGGCTAAGCGTACTGTCCGCCGATAGAGTTCAGGATCTGAAAGCGTGGACGTACCCGTCGTCGGCGCCGATGATGACGGTTCCGTTCACGACCGTGGGTGAGCTGATGATGGGTGTACCTATATCGTAGGACCAGAGTTCCTGGCCATCCTTGAGTCCTAGCATGTAGAGCTTTCCATCCTCTGACCCGACCACCACTTTCCCGTCGCAGATGATTGCCGAGCTGTCCACTTTTCCGCGTGTTCGGAATTCCCAAATCTCACCGCCATCCGAGCGCCGCAGGCAGTGGACGCGCTTGTCCCTCCCGCCGATAACCAATCTGTCGCCGGCAACTGCAGGGGACGCGAAGTACGGGAAACGTCGCTCCTTATACCGCCAGAGCACCTGGCCGGTGTCCACATTCGCGCTGATAACCTCGTTGCCGTAGTGCCCCAGGTAAGCGATCTTTCCGTCGAGTGTTGCCGAGCCTGCGACGTATTCTCCTACTTCGATTGAGCGCACTTTCTTTCCGTTTGCCAGGTTTACGACGTGGAGAAGGCCGTCGCAGCCGCCGAAGATCACCCGATTCCCAGAGACCGCGGGTCCGCCGTTGACGTAATTGTCCGTTTCATAGGTCCAGACTTGCTTCCCATTGGCTGCATTGACGCAGTGGAGCTTGTTGTCATAGCTTCCGACGAGAATCCAGGTCCCCTTCCCTCCCGACGCCGGAGCGTAGTTCGCAGCGCCAAGAATCTTGTCATCCGTTTTGTACTTCCAGCGGGGCGTGCCCTTAGCGACATCCAGAGCATAGAGGAATCCGTCTGATGACCCTATGATCACGGAATTGCCGATTACCAGCGGCGCAGCCTCGACTTCGGCGCCGGTCTTGAACGACCAGAGCTTCTTGCCGTCGCGGAATCCGAGCGCATAGATATATCCGTCGGTGGAGCCGATGAAGACGCGGCCACCCACGACCGCGGCGGCGGAAACAACCGGAGCGCCCGTCTTGAACTTCCACCAGGGTTGCAGCTTACTCGCAAGTCGCCCCGGCGCGACTCGCAACCGATTCGCCGCGCTCGCTCCCTGTCCGACGGACTCAGTGTGCGGAATCAGCGCAGTGGCGAAGCAACTAACCAAAAGAGTTTGTCTAACTTTCATTTAACAGAACCTATACAATGGATTCAAAGTGAAGCACGGTACAGCTCCTCAAAGTCCTGAGGAAAGAGCGGGCGCGGATTAAACTTTGCGGTCATCTGTTCTGACGCCTCCAGCGCCATCATGGAGAGCGTCGGGTCATCCGGGCGCGGGGGTGCCAGGCGCCGAACGGCTTTCTCACCGAGCTCGAGTAGCCGGTCGGTCAGGACGTCAACCGCTTCAGTCGGCGCTACACCGGATTCCACCAGCCCGGCGGCGACTGCGTGGTCGCGGTAGAGCATGGCTATCTGCGCATCCCGTGCATTGAAGTGGACCACGGCCGGGAGCATGATGCCAACCGCCGCCCCATGGACCGTGCCGTACCTGGCTGTCAGCGGATTCGCCGCCGCGTGAGCCGCCCCGAGCATACTATTCTCGATCGCTAGCCCTGAATAGGACGCCCCCAGCAGCATGCCGGCCCTGGCGGACAGATTCCGTGGATTCTCCAGCACGCGCTCGTAGCTGTTCACAGTCAGCCGAAACGCCTCGCGAGAGAAGAGCAGCGAAATCTCATTGCGATTGCTCGTCACGGCGGTCTCCAACGCGTGCGAGATCGCGTCCATCCCCGTGCATGCAGTTACAAGGTCCGGCTGGGTCACGGTTAGCTGAGGATCCAAAACGGCTATCCGCGGAGCGGCCTTCGGATCGCCGCACGCCATCTTCACGTGCGTCGCCTCGTCCGCAATGACGGCATAAGACTGCATTTCGCTGCCGGTGCCGGTCGTGGTCGGAACCGCGATCATGGGCAGCATCGGCTTGTTGGCCTTGCCGAACCCCCGGTAGTCCTGCATCCGGCCGCCGTTTGTGACCAGAAAGTTTGCTCCCTTGGCGGTGTCCATACTGCTTCCGCCCCCGAATCCGATGATAAGATCGAAGCGCTTCTCCCTCGCGAACTCGGCGCACCGCTCAACGTCCGCCGTCGTCGGATTCTCTCGAACTTCATCATATACGATGCGTGACACGCCGGCCGCCGCGAGCGCGCGGAGAGCCCGATTGAGGAGTCCCGCTCGGACGATTCCAAGGTCGGTGACGATCAGGGCGCGCCGGGCCGGAATCTGAAGCGCTAACTCTCCCAAACGCTCCACGGCGCCGGTGCCGAAAACCATGCGCGTCGAAGGCCGATAGTCGAATCCGATCATAGTCCTATCACGAAAAAGCAGATGCCTCCCCATGGAGAGGAATCTGCTCAAGTTTGCCGCCCCTTATAAAGACGATTACTTTTTCTGGCCGATACACCATAGATGGTTGTACGTGCGGATAAAGAAATCTCCGTCAGAAACAGCCGGCGAGGATTGTGAGCGCTCATTCAGCGGATTCCGGCCCAGGACTTCGAATTCCGGCTTCGCGGCTATAACCACGGTTTCGCCCTTCTGATTCGTCAGGTAGATTCGGCCGTCTCCGTACACCATGCTGCTCCAGGTCTGCCCGGCAGCCCGCTCCGCCCACAGCGGCTTGCCCGTCTTCAGCTCGACACAGTTGATGATTCCGTTCTCGTTTGGGAAATACAGATGCTCGCCTACAATGACTCCGGAGCCAATTCGCTGGGTGGACTTCTCCACGTGCCACAATCGGTTTGTAGTTGTCACATCCCCTGAACCGCCCGCCCGAACCGCCAGCGCGGAGCCGCCAAACCCGCAAAGCGTGGCCACGATATCGCCCGAAACCAGAGGTGAAGTGTATGTGAGCGGAGTCAGCCCCTGAGAGCTCCATAGCTCGTTGCCGGTACGTGGATCATAGGCCTTGAGAACACGCGCCCATGGAACGATCAACTCGTCGCGTCCGCCTATTTTCGAAACGACCGGCGTCGCCCAGGAGCCGTTCCAGCTCGACGGCTCTTTCCCCCAGCTCCCCCCCGGAATCTCCACCTTCCACACGTCTTTGCCGGTTCGCTTGTCCAGGGCAATCAGGAACGTACGCTCGCCCGGCCCAAAGTTCTGGATGACCAGGTTCTTGTAAATGATCGGAGACGCGGCAGTTCCCCATATCTGATCGCACTTTCCAAGATCCTTTCGCCAGAGCTCCTTGCCGTTCAGGTCGTAGCAGACTATCCCGGCGGAGGCGAAGAAGGCGACCACGCGCTCCCCGTCGGTAACCGGCGAGGCGGAACAGTAGTGGGGTTCCCCATCATACGTGCTCTCAGTTCCCGTAAACTCCGTGACACCTTCCCACAAGACTTTACCGGTCTTTCGATCGAAGCATGTCAGGGCTCGCTTAGTCCCCGCCTTATCAAGCGCCTGGGTCAGGAACACGCGGTCCTTCCAGACGATCGGGCTGGACATTCCCGGACCCGGAAGCGGCGCCTTCCACTTTACATTTTCATTTGCCGACCACGTAAGCGGCAGATTCCGCTCCTTGCTCTGACCGAATCCGTCCGGCCCCCTCCATTGCGGCCAGTTGTCAGCACGTCCGGACGCTACGAACAAGACCACTATAGCGGCGACACAAGGTCCGAGCAGGATCGGTCTTGTGCGAGTTATTTGGCTCATTTGACATCCTTTGCAGTTTGTTGTTTGCCGCCGACGGATATGAGATGGCCGAATGTTCGGAGGTACATCACACCGCCGGAAATCGCGGGCGTGGCGTGCGACGGCTCTCCAAGGTCGACTCGCGCCGCGACGTTGAACTTGTCGGCGGCGTCCAGGACTACCAACTCGCCCTTGGCGCTCATCGCATACAGTTTGCCGTTGACAAATACCGGGGACCCGAAAAACATCGCTGCGGCTGCACGCTCTTGCCACACAATATCCCCGGTCTCCGGTCTGACGCAGAGCACAATCCCGCTATCATGCCAGAAGTACAAGAGCCCATTTGAAAGTATAGGGGTCGGAACGTAGGATGTTCCTTTGCTTATTTGATAGGCGACTGTCGGATTAGGTCCCGGTTTCACGGCGACAGCGCTGCGGAATCCGGCACCATTACCGCAGGTTGCAATAAGGTGTCCTCCCGCCTCGACCAGCCCGCCGACGATCCGCTGCGGGAATATCTTGCCGGTTTCCCAAAACACCTTTCCAGATCGCGGATTCAGCGCGGTGATTCCGTTTGTCGTGTTCGCAACTAGGAGCTCTTCGGTACCGGAAGTGGTTTTTCGGATGATGGGAGTGGCGTACGGCGCCATTCCCGGATTCGGCCTATCATGGTGCCAAACTACGTCGCCGGTCTTCGGATTCAGTGCGAGGATGCTGCCGTCAGCGTTTTCAGCTTCCTTGGTGACGATCAAGAGATCGCCATGAAGCATCGGGGAGGCTGCGCCGCCGTGCTGGGTTGGGAAACTGCCGAAGTCTTTCGACCAGACTTCCTTGCCCGAATGATCCAGAGCGGTGACCGTAAATGTTTCGTGCGTGGTCCACGTTGTGTAAACGCGTTCGGAGTCTACAACCGGCGTGGCGCTGGCAGCCGTGTTGTATTCGTGGCGATTGTAGGGTTTGTACGGGTAGCTCTTCGTCCAGAGGATGTTCCCCTTCGCCGTATCGAGGCACAGCACATGCCGCTTGCCCTGCGCCTCCTCGGCGCTCGTCAGGAATATCTTGCTTCCCCAGAGCACCGGCGAGGAATGCCCGATTCCAGGGACCGCGACCCGCCAATTGTAATCGGAGCTTCCGAAGGCGACGGGAATGGTGGATGCGGCGCTGATCCCGGTCCCATTCGGCCCCCGGAACCGAGTCCACTCCTGAGATTGAACGGATTGCGAAGTCGTAAGCCACCCAACCAACGCAATGGCGCAAGCGGTGACTCTACGGTGGGTCCGAAATGAACGGTGTGGTCGACTGGATGTCATTTCTGCCGCCTATTCAAACTGTTGGAAGAAGTCGTAATCAATCTCGTAGCTCTTTATGGGCATGAGACCTAATTTGAGTGTTTCGAACATAAGTACGAGTTTGTCTGCGTCCACTAGCTCGATTGGCGGTGCGCCATCTCGCGTAGCTTCCTCCCGAGCATCACGTGTAAACGATGAAGTGGTGAGAATGATCCCCTTGTCCGCACGGCCCGTCATCGCGCCGCGAAAGTCGCGAACCTTCTCCGGTGTTACTGGATGACCGTAACGCTTGCACTGGAAGAGCACTCGGAAGCTCACGAATGGATTCATTAAAAGGATTCCGTGGCCGTCGATTCCACCATCTCCACTGCGTCCCGTTACTTCGACCGTTTCAAAGCCGGATTCTAGAAGTAATCTCCTGCATACGGCTTCAAATCCCGCAGGAGGCAAAGTTCTCAGAACGTCAATGAGAGATTCTCTGTACCCTTGAGATGCGATTGCAGTAACTTGCTCGGGAGTTGAGTCTAGTGTCTCAATCTCCGCGATGCGTGGATCTTGTGCCGTACCCTTTCGTTGCCATTTCGAGTGAACATCGTGAAAAACCTGAAGCGCCGCGGCGTGGTCCAGGTTGGTATCGTGCCCTGTCTTATTGAGACTCCAAACGCCGCGTTCGGATGCTTCAATCAATCCGGCCTTCACCAGGTAAAAACGTGCCCAATGAAGATGATTGCGAAATCGTGATTGGCCGCTCTTGTTCAGCTCGTTTTGCTCGGTGGTTGAGATACCTACCGATGAAGCAACGAGGTTAGCGACATCGTCCGGGCGAGCAGTTCCCCCGAGGTTCCTGAGTGCATCAAGCACAGGACCAAAGTATCTGACGAATCGCGGACCCGTTGATTGGCGCTTAGTTGGCGATGCACACATAACTGCTGCCCAATGGTCAAACAACACTCTCGTAAAGGAAAGGGTTCGTCAGCGGTAGCGTCCGGATACGGACGCTTACTAGAGCCGTGTTACACTGCGCTGATCTCCCCCACCTGCTCTACCTCCGCAGGATAAGACGCCTGAACGAATTCGTCTATTTCGTGTGCCATCCTCTGCAGCTGATCGAGCGGGCCTTCGGCCATGAGCGCGAAGTCCACGCGGCTTTTCGGCAGCATGTCACGCCCGAGCGTGCTTAAAATGCGGCACATTCGTTCCATCTGTTCGATCGTCTGCTTAACCGCCTCGATTTCTTTGCTCATAACGTCACCTTCAGCAAACCTTTCTCCAAATCGGGATTGCCACGCACCTTCGTGAACAGAGACACGAGGTCCGCCAATTCCGCCGATTTGTCGAGCACCGAGAATACATCAAATCCAAGCCTCCGCCGGATTCGCCGACGCGACATCAATCGATATTCCTCCGGCCCACGGGAACGAGGTGGTGTAAGGGTAGGTTCAAGTACCATGATAATATCAATGTCATTCGGGTATTCAGAATTCGTTACGAAGCTCCCATCAACAATAACATACATCACCCGGTCGATTCGCGCCAACTCCCGCACGTATTCCGTCAGACGCTGAAAGAGTTCTTGCCGTTGGCTACTGCGTTGAAATCTGCCGAATCGGTGCCCAATCTCATCGATCGCACAATCATGAATGCCTGGAGGCAGCAGTCCGTCCTCATTCAATTCAGGAATCGGCATAGGTCAGTTCATCCGGTAGCTAAGTATTTGGGCTCGACTCCGGTCTTCTCGTTGCGACTAAACTGGCGGCCCTTGTATGCGGATGTTCACGCCATCTGGAATGCGCGGGCGCGATAGAGGAAGTCTACCAGGTTGCCCTCATGGGGCTGCAGCCAGTTGAGCTGGATGGTCGGGATCGGCCCGAGGTTCAGACGGTCGATGTGAGTGCTATCGAGCAAGCGGCGGCGGAATCCCTCATCCTGCGTGACTCCGGTCGCGACCAGCGTGGGTCCAATTCTCTCAAGCATCTTCTCCTGCGGGCACTCTACGACGCTGGCAAACGGGAACATGTACTCACTATTCGCGAGCGCGTGCTCCGGCGAATCGCAGTAGACCACGGTAGGTCGCAGATATGCAAATCGCTCATGGCGGATAAGACGCTCTCCGTTACGGTAACGCGCTGTGCACTCTTCCACTCCCGACTCGCTCAGGCCGTTCTCGATTGCCGCGTTGATTCCGTCTGCTTGCTCAGGCACAGTAAAGGCCGCAAGTTGCGCCTCCGGATCATCTGGCGTGGAAGGCGCGACGGGACCAAGTCTCTCTGCTAGAGCCTCAGCGATCTTGCGGCCGTGACGCGAGACCCATATTCCCGAGCAGTTAATGCAGCTCCGCCCGCTATTGATCAAAACGCTGTCCGCCATCAGGTCAAGGTAACTCGGCCATTCATCGACAACGTCGTCGCCCAGCAGAATCTTGCTGAAGCCGGGTCCATGCACCTGCACGCGGGGATTGCCTTTGTATTGCTCCACGGTGGCTGTTCCGCCGAATATCAGGTTGCGGGGAGAATGCTGCAGGACACCCGCCCCAACCTCAGGACCGCCCGGATAGAGACAGATCGCTTCCCGCGGAATTCCCGCCTGGAAGAGGGCCTCCGCTATGCGATACGGCGTCCAGGGCTCCTGTGGTCCCGGTTTGAGCACCAGGCCGATCTGCAGCGGTATCACCGGCAGCCAGAGGCCGTGTACCCCCGGCGAATTGGAGGGGAGGACCATTCCCAGCACGGGGCTGTTTGCCTGGAAGCTGCGCAGCACCCCGTTCTCCTCGCCATAGCCGCGAGTTAGTAGGTCGAGGTCCAGTCCGCGAGTGAGCGCGCTCAGAATCTCTCCCATGTGCGTGAGGACGTGGTGGAGCTTCCGCATGTTCAGTCGGCACATGTGCTCCGGCAGACCGGTCGTTGCGGACTGGCTGCGGGCGAACTCCTCCGGTCCCATAACGCCGTCGCCGGCAGGCAGTTCGGCGTTCATGAAGAGGTCGGCGGCGTCGCAGGCCATCCCAATTAGGTCACGGCCCGGAATCTCGCGCAGAACCTCACGGGCTCGCTGCGCCTGACGCATGTCCCGGGCAATGAGACCGCCGTTGGCCTGGCTAACCTCCGCGATCGGCTCGCCGGTCATAAAGTTGGCGACCGGCTGCACATCCAGGCTTGTATAAGGCTGACCCCAGCGATAGATTGGGAAGTGGATCATTCCCTTACTCCACGCAGCCGGGCCTGTAACGAGGGATTCAAATCCCCCGCTGACCCCACAAAGTCCGTATTCGCGGACTCAATCCACGCTGCCTTTAGTCCTCGCAGGAGGATTTCGTAGTGCCAGAGCGGGATTTGAATCCCAAGGACAATGCCGTCCACTAATACACCCCCACCGTAGTCGACGCGGCGAAAGCACGGTACGGTCGCACCCCACTGACGCCGTCCCACGGAAACTCCTCGCAAGGGGGTTCGCGCTCGGCCTCATCGCGCTCCAGGAATCGGGGCATGAAGAACTCTCGCGTCAGGGTTGTCAGCATAACGCGGCCGGTTTCCCCGTATCCCACTTCCCGACTGGTGTCCTCGAAGTCAACCACTTGCAAGACTGCGCGTGGCTGCGGAGCGTAGTAGGCGATCTTGTATTGTTCCTGCGCGGACAATGGCTTACAGGCGGCTAGTCCCATCAGGGTATTCCCGTAGGTGGCGGCAAGGTAGACTTCCGGTCCAAGCAACTCCTCCGAGGCGAAGCGAGCCCACTGCTGGTTCATCTCCGTCCCTCCGCAGAATACGCCGGTGATGCCGGCTTCGCGAATGCTGGAACCATCGGATTCCAGACGATTCGCAAGCGCTTCAACGAGTTTAGGCGTCGCGAACATGCAGCGGATATCGTGGCTGGCGGATAGGACTGTCATCGCCTGATCGATCACGTGTTCTTGATACGCCTTTAGATGCTCCACCCAGCCCTTTTTGATGAGCTTGATCACCCAGCGAGGGTCCAGATCGACGCAGAAGCAGATTCCGCCGCGGTACTGGCACAGGTGCTCGACCGCCAGGCGAAGGCGGCGCGGCCCGGAAGGACCGAACATGAGCCAATTCGAGCCCTTCGGGAAGTACTGATCCGGAAGCGTGGGCGAAAACTGCTCGTAGTCAATACGGAAGTCATCGACGTTGATACGGCTCTTGGGGATTCCAGTGGTACCTCCGGTCTCGAAGACGTACACCGGCCGATCCGCATAGGCCTTCGGGACCCATCGCCTCACTGGCCCGCCGCGGAGCGAATCGTCTTCGAAATGTCCGAACGTGGCCAAATCGGACAAGCCGTGGATTTCCTTGCGCGGGTCCCAACTGGACTTCTCCGCCCACTCCAGCCAGAAAGGGCACCCTGTCGCCGGCGAAAAGTGCCAGTCCACCATCTCGCGAATGTGCGCGTCTAGACGCCTTGCGGCCTCAGCCGAATCCGTCAATTCAGTTGGATGTGTGGTTTCTATCAATGGAGATCTGATTCAGGATGCAACCGCCGGTTCGAGCTCTTCGACTGGCTCGCCGCTGCCGTCCCCTAACCCTCCTCGGGCGCTCGGGAAGTACTTTTCAAGCGTCTGTCGGCTGGGCGGCGGCGTCAGCAGCGACACGAGCCACATGAGAAGCGCCGAGCCGAGCACCATCGGCATGACGGGTAGGAATCCGTAAATCGTCACGTTCGTCGGCCCGCGCAGGAACATGTCGCCGAGCTGCGGGAAGACAGGCACATCCTGAGGCGGCCTTCCACCTCCGGGAGGACCGCCGCCAGGGATGCCGCCTGGGCGCGCTCCTGGCGCGCCGTCGAGACCCGCAGGTCCGGGAGGGGTAGCCGTCGGTGTGCCAGGACCCGGAGGGCCACCCGCGCGAACCTGGCGGGAGGGCGGTTTCGGCGCGATGGCCTCTGAATAAGACGTAAGCCACCAGGTGCCAAACATTCCGAAGGTAACCCAGAGGCACGCCGCCAACGCTCCCCACTTCGTGCTGCGCTTCCAAAAGAGGGCTGCCACCATAATGGGCGCCAGCGCCGCGAACCCGGAGAAAGCGAATCGGATCGCGACGTCGAAGATGCCTTCTTTGTCCTTCAGCGTCAGAGCGATCAGGTAAGCAGTAAGAGCAATCCCGACGACGAAGGCGCGCCCTGTCCATACCTGAGCCTGTTCTCCAAACCGTTTCTTGCCCCCGTAGTACGCAAACAGGTCCTCGCTGAACATCGTGCTCAGTGCCAATATCTGGCTGTCCGACGCCATCACGCAGGCCATGATTCCGGCGCCGAGGACTCCGGATACGAACAGGTCAGTGTGCGCGGTCAAGAGCCGAATAATAATGTTATCGGATTCGCCGGGGCCGAGACCGGGGAACTGCGACGCCCCCACCACGCCCAGGTATACGCATGGCAGCCAGATAGCGGCGATGCACAGCGGGTAGAGGATGACGGTCTTGCGGAAGTGGCCGATCTTCTCCGCCGTGAGACACATGATCGAAATGTGCGGAAACATGATCGCGGAGAGCGGAATGAATATGTAGCTGAAGAACTCCCGAGTCTGAATCCTCTCCCGGCTCAACAGCGGCGCGGTCGCCCGCCCGCTGGCCATCTGCTCCATCACCTGGTTAAGCCCGCCAAGGCTCCGAGCGATCAAGAAGAACGCGATGGCGCCAAAGCTGAGGAAGAGGACCGTCTGAAACGCATTGACCCACGCTGTACCGCGCATTCCGCCGAAGAAGACGTAGCTCATGACTACGAGCGCGACGAGCGCACCACCCACCGCATACGGAATCCGGCCGTCGCTGATGGTCTCCAACGTCTGGCCCCCGCCCATGACACCGACGATAATATAGGGGACGAGCATGGCCGCGGTAAGCGCGAAGATGAACGTGCCGATTCCGCTGCACTCCCACCGGTCGCGCAAATACGCTACCTGGGTCATGTGGCCATACTTCTTCCCCAACGCCCAGAGCCGCGTCCCGATGAAGAAGATAGTGAGCGGAATCACGATGGCGGAGGATGAGGCCATCAGACCGAAGACCCCGATTCCGCGCCGGTACGATATTCCCGAACTGCCCAGAATCGCGACGGCCGTCATATTCGTCCCGAAAAGGGAGAGCAGGAATACGGCCGGGCCCAGGCGGCGGCTGGCAAGGAAGAAGTCTTCGCCAGAGTTCTTGCCTTTTCGGAATGCAAAGATTCCAATGTAGAGAACGACTGCGAGGTAGACAAAAACGATATATTCGGGCCTCACGCTTGACCCTCCATGGGTTCAGAAGGCGTCGTTATTTTGTCTACTTCCTCCAGGTGATACGGCCAGGCATACTTCACGAGGATGGCCATGGTGATGGTTGCGACGAACGCGTAAGCGGCGTGGTAGGCAAGGCCGATTGGCAAGAACCCGAGCACAAGCGACTTATCAGTCCAATTCCAGTAATCCTGATGGAGCAGGATCACGATCGCAACCAGCAGTGCAAGTCCCCACTTCATTTCACGCGCTCCCCCACCGCCACAAGGTTGGAGCGGGTGCGGAAATACAGGACGCCCTCCGAAATGGCGGGCGTCGCCATGCAGATCTCGCCCATGCTGTTGCGTGCAAGCTGCTTGAATTCCGGGCCGAGCTGAACGACGTAGATGTCTCCCTCTTCACTCGTCTGATAGAGTTTTCCGTCGGCGGCCACCGGCGAGGCGCTGAATCCGGTCCGCCCCGTGCCAAGACGCTCCTGGTACAGCCTTTTGCCGGTCTTCGCCTCGTAGCAGCTCAGCACCCCGCTATCTCGGCAGCTATAGATCAGTTCGCCGTGGATGAGCGGAGTCTGCATGTACGCCCCATTGCGTCTCTCCCACCAGGCGACGTGCGCGTTGGAGGTGTCCTCATCCTTGAGCGTAATGTCCCCGGTGGCGGTCGTCTTGATGGCATACAGCGGCGCCAGCCGGCCGTGTGCGTTGGCGATGTAGACCAGGCCGCCAGAGACTACCGGCGTAGGGACGGGTATGTCCCCGCCCCCGGCCATCGTCCAGAGCTCCTTGCCCGACTTAAAATCGTACCCGGCGATATTCTTCCAACCGTTGACAACGATCTGCGACCGGGTTCCGTCCACGCAGACGGTCGGCGTGCTCCAGGTTGCTACATCCTGCCGAGGGGTTCGCCAGAGTTCACGGCCGTTCCGAACGTCGAGCGACGCTATGAATCCGGTATTGAGCGCGTCGCACTGCACCACAACTCTGCCGTCGTGGATCACCGGCGAGCTGGCGAATCCCCATTGCAGGGACGGCGCGTTGTACGGCCCGGATTCCAGCACCCCAAAGTCTTTCTTCCAGAGCAGCTTTCCCTCGAAGTCGTAGCAGTAGAGCCCTTCGGAGCCGAAGAAGGCCACGGCGTGCTTCCCATCTGTGGCCATCGTGGAGTTAGCCTGCGTGGCTTTTGGGTGCCGCTTGATCTTGGGGACGCCTTTGTGCGCCGTCCGCTGCCAGAGGACCTTGCCAGTCGCTTTGTCCAGGCAATAGACCTGCCATGAGTGAACCGTATCATCCTCGACGGAATCGCCGTCGCCATAAAGCCCGACCTTGAGCTCGGGATTATCCTTTCCGCTGAGGGCCGTAGTAACAAAGAGGCGATTGCCGGAAATGATGGGGCTAGAGTGTGCCAGCCCGGGAATCGCAGTCTTCCAGAGTACGTTCTCCGACTTCTTGCCGTCGGATTCGTCCGCGTTCCACGTGATAGGAGTGCGGAATCCCTCGGCAAGGCCCTGAGCGTTCAGGCCGCGGAAAGAGGGCCAATCCGAACTCGGCTTTGTGTCCGCTCCGGGACGCACAGCGAGCGTCGCGAGCAGGCCGGCAACAATGAGTAACGAGGGTCTCGGAATCCTCAATTCGGTTTTCCGATGGCGTACAGGTGAGTTTGTGTTGCGATATAAAGGGTGCCGTTAGCGACCACCGGCGACGAATAGACCGGTGCCCGCATGTCGATCTTGGCGACCACTTTCATCTCCTTGCCCGTCTTCATGATAATCACGTCGCCGTCTTCCGTGCCTAAGTAGATCTTGCCGTCCACTGCAAGCGGCGAGCCCCAGATATGGCTCTTGGTGTCGTAAACCCAATACGGCTTCCCGGTCTCGGCGTCGAGACAGTGGACGAATCCGCTGAAGTCAGCGACATACAACAGTCCGTCCTGGATGGCAGGGGTCGAGAGCGAACGATGAATCTTATCGTAGCTCCAGATGGCACCTTCTTTGGTAATGTCGCCGCGCTTCATCGCGTCGATGCAGACGAAGTTGCCGAGCCCTTCTCCATGTTCCGGGTCCTGGCCGATCGGTACGTAGACGCGGTTCTTATAGAACACCGGTGTCGCGATAACTTCGCTCGGTCCGTCATAGGTCGCATACTTCAGCGTCTTACCGTTCTTAACGCGGTACTGCGGCGGGTTGCAGTCGAACTTCCACAGCTCGGGGAAGACCTGGTTCCCGTCCTTCTCAACCGGTTTCACATCATACCCGTACGCGATTCCGTCTCCACCGCCAAAGATCACCATCGGCTGCCCGTTGGCTTCTCCATATGCGGGTGAGGACCAATTGGAATGAAACGTCCTCGCGGATACTCCGGATGCTTCCTCGGCTATGAGTTGACCCGTATTCTTATCAAGCATAGCAAGGCTTGGCGCCCTCGGATTCGGAATGGTCGTGTGGGTCCAGTCGACGCCGTTGGAGGTCGTGATCACGACTCGGTCACCGAAGACTAGCGGTCCGCAGTTGGTAATGTTGTGCGGGAAGACTCCCAGCTCTTCGCGCATGTCGAACCGCCAGAGGATGTCGGCGTCTTTGTCGGTCACCGGCATGGCGGGCTTATTCGCACCCGCCATATACTGCCCTTCCTCCTTGAACGGCCCGTCATTCCCGTTCGCCTGCCCGTTCACATCCAGGCACATCGCCTCGCAGCGGTTCGTGACGATATATACCTTGTCGCCGTCCACGGTGGGAGAGGAGCAAATTCCGAGGAACTCCCAATCGCTGACCTTGCCCGTGCCGAGCTTGGGTACCGCGAGCTGCCAGAGCAGCTTTCCAGTTTTCTCGTCCAGGCAATACAGGATTCCGCGGTCGCCAACAATTCGAGGGTCGCGCGGCGACTCGTTGTTGGTTCCGACGAAGACCTTCCCACCAGCTACTGCCGGATTCCCATACGTCTGCGACCCGACCTTAGCGACCCACTTGACGTTCTTGGTGGTCGCCAGGTCGATCTCTTCGGTGTTGCCGACATACTTACCCGCGTCGAATGATTCCGGGACCCCGGTCTCACTCGAAACCATATTGCGTGTAGGCGTACCTCCCCAGGTGGGCCAATCCGCAGCTAATCCTGCCGCTGGAACCGTCAGCCCAAGTACGAGCGCCGCAACGGAGCGGCGAGATATAAATCGCATTGACGTCCTCATGCTATTTTGAAGCGGTCGATGCCGCGTTCGGCGTGACCGAGATATTGTCGATATAGACGCGGAAGAGGCTCTGGGGAGCGAAGCCGAAGAGCCCGGGCGAGCCTTCCGTGTGTGCGTGTTTGTGCGGGACTTCGATGTTCCAGGCCGCGGGCTCGGATTCGCCTTTCTTCCAGCACTTGGCCCGTACAACGCCCGTACCGTCCGCGGCCACGTCAACCCGCGTCTTAAGGCGGTACCAGGTCTTGGGGCTCCACTTGAACGGCACAGCCGCCTTTACCCTCTCCTGGTTCGAGCTGATTTCCAGTTCCTGGGAGTTGCCGAGCAGGGCAATGAGATACCGCTGGTTGATCAGGCCGACCGTGGACATCAAGCGGCGATTGCCGTCCGTCATCAGATCCGCTTCTACGGTGTAGTTCTTCAGCTCGGCATCACCAAAGAACACGGTCGCCCGCTGGAAGAAGGTGTTGTCGAGAGTTTTCGCGAGGACCTTATTGCCGTCCAGGTCGCGGACCTCGAACTTAAATCGGGCCCCGATCCACGGGAGCGGCGGGTAGGCAAACT
>JBKJZI010000232.1:0-8811 GCA_046715155.1 Chthonomonadales bacterium
GTGCAGCTTAAAGGGCTCCAGGTAGAGGTCGTTGAGCCGCTGCTTGTGGGCTATCGCAGAGTCAGTTGGACGAAATGTTCGCCAGCTTCTCGAGCACCGTGACGAGCGCCTGAGTGCCGAGGTCGCCGTTACCATCGGCTTCGACAGCGGCAAAGAGCTGATGCGCCAGGGCCGCGCCCGGAAGTGAAATACTGAGTTCAGATGCGGCTTCCATTACCAGTCGCATGTCCTTCTGCTGCAGTTTCACCATAAAGCCGGGCGCGAAGTCGTGCGTCACCATTTTCGGACCAAGGACTTGAATCACCCACGAGCTTGCCGCGCCTGCGCCAACCGCCTCTACCATCACCATGGGGTCGAGACCCGCCTTTCGCGCGAACGCCACCGCCTCCGCGGCCGCCACAAGGTTGCTTACGATCGCGATCTGGTTGCAGAGCTTCGTCAATTGTCCCTTCCCATGGTCACCGCAATAGACCAGTTTCTTGCCCATTGCCTCGAACACGGGCCTGCATCGTTCGAACACATCTTGTCTGCCGCCCACCATGATCGAAAGCGTCCCCTCAATGGCGCCTTTTTCTCCTCCAGACACGGGCGCATCCAGCATCTCCACGCCCCGCCGCTCGAGCTCGCTCGCGATTTCGCGCGTCACGCGTGGGGAGATAGTGCTCATGTCTATGACGACCGAGCCCGATCGAACGGTCTCGGCGATACCGCCGGGGCCAAGGATGACGGCCCGAACATCCGGCGTGTCTGAAACAATAGTGATGACTACGTCTGCTTCGGCTGCCGCCTCAGAAGGCGTTTCCACTATCGTCGCGCCATCGCGCTGGAGCTCCTCGGCTCGTGCGCGCGTACGATTGTAGGCTATCACGCGGAATCCGGCGCGTAGCAAGTTGCGAGCCATGGGCTTCCCCATGGTGCCGGTGCCGATGAATGCGATGCGTGTGTTGGGCATATTGTGGGGGCCCTCCTGGCGTTGCGTTTGATTAACTTCGTCGGAAGCAGGGGTACTCCTACCCGGCTGAATGTGTCACGACGGTTCCCGGCCGGCGTTCCTCGGAGTACGACTGCTGGGAGAAGTAATTCAAATGGACAAGCCGGTCAGCGACCTCATTTCGGGGCGTTTCATGACGAAAGAACCAGACCTGGTGGAGTACTTCGCTGAAGAAATCCTCCGAGGTGAGGCGTGGTGGGTGGCTGCCCGGACCGGCCAGTACGTCGTCAAGCAAACTGTCTGGATAGATGGTCGTTCAGATACTCCAGCGATTAGCTTTGGTGACGCGACTTGCATTGTAGGAATCGTATCTGCGCGTTAAGGCAGCGTGAATATTCTTAGGTTGCCTCCGGTCGTACCTGGTCGGAGGACGGGCGTGAAAGCTAGCAAGGGTGTCTGATTGGGCGCTGACGCGGCGCTCTTGCAGGCTTCACGGGAGCGAGGAGCATGAGGCGGAACATGCTCCTCGCACTATTTGTTTCTCTCAGATCCCTTGTTTTCCACCATCGTGAACTGATTCGCCAGACCGATCGTCTTTCCACCGGCTCGATTGCACAATCGCTACCCAAGCCGGGCGCATCGGTTTCACGTTCCACCGCGACCCGACTATGCAATATCCGAGTCCATACAAATGATTCTGGTATTTCAGCGAAGGAATTCGCCGTAGATGTGCCAGAATAAGGGTGAATGAGCGGCGGTCTGCTTCTTGAGACCCCGTCTGTAGAGGAGTATCGACGTCTGGCCGTTGCCCCTGTTCGACGGCGGATGAAGGCAAAACTCCCGCTATTGTCGTCGTTCTAGTGTGACAGAACTGAACAGCCGCGCAGTACCAGAACACCAAAAGGGAAAGGAGCAACTGGAATGAGCGTTGCTAAGGCAAGCCTTGTTCGGCGTGCCGCGCTCTCCCTGCTTGCCGGCATTGCGCTTGCGATCCCGGCAAGCGTACAGGCGGACGTGCTCGGCGGGCTTAGCATTCGCGCCGGTATCTTTGTACCGGCTCGAGAACAGGTTCGGGATATTGTCGACTTCGGAGCATTCGGTGTGGGAATCGATTATAAGGTTCCCTGGATTCCGAATGTGTTCACGGGCGAATCCTGGAGCACCAGCTTATCGTTGGACTTCCATTATTCGCAGCGTGGAGATGACTCGCCGTTCGACACTTCCCAGATCTACCGGTACTTCCCTGTCTCCATCAACCAGGTATACACCTTTGAGGAGCAGAACGGGTTCACGCCCTATGCCGGCCTTGCAGTAGGCGCTCACACCTGGAGCGTTGGTCCCCGCACACGCAATGGCGTGGCGAACCCAAGCGCCCAGCCAACGATCACTCGCCTCGGCGGTGGTCCGATCGTGGGTGTGAATTGGGGTAGTAACCTGTACTTCGAAGGTCGGTACGAGTGGATCCAGGGCAGCAGCCCCGTGAAGCCTGAGGGAATGCGTTTGTACGTCGGTTTCCGGTTCTAACGAACCTGCACGGAAGAGGAAGCGCTGTCCGTAACAATGGATAGGGCGGTGAATAATCTTCCAGGCGCCGACCAAGCGGATCTTGACGGCCGATGGTTAAACCATCCGACCAGATGAACTCTAAGAGCCTCTCGCAATCAGCGAGGGGCTCTTTTTTATTCCGGAATCTGAATTCTGCTGCTGCGGCGCCAAACCCAACCGTCCGGAAGTCGTCTCGGTACCGAGCTCAGTCGCGCGATTCTCGGAAGCTCTTTCACGAGTAGCTGCTTGTCGGGAAGCGCAAAGGGTCCAAGGTCGATCCTAATAATAACGTCCTCACGCCCTTGCAGCTCGATCCATTGCGTACGCGAACGGGTCCTAACAGCTATCGCCTGAATCTCGTTCCAGCTCAAACGAACCGTCCGCCCTCCTGCCCGGTAGCCGAGGTGGGATAACGTGAGCCGAATCTCAGTTTGAAGGGTCTCGTAAGCGAATCCGGCGATCATCGCGGTGAGCAGGATGCTTGCGAACCCTGCCCAAAGCGTGCCCTTCCGGCGACCATCCGCGGCCGCTCGGAATAACCAGACCGCAGGCAGCAAAGACAGAACAACCAGAAACGTATAATACGCGAGTACGGCTTCTCCAGGACGAATTACGATCGTCTCCTGAGGCGTGTTGCGAAAGAGCCCGAAGTGAGCGTGCCCATCGCTCCTTGTCTCGTATGCCATCCACAACGCGCAGATTATCAGCAGCGCCAGCAGACACCAATTCAGCCACCGGAGGAATTTCGTTTTCTTCATTTCTCTAATGCTCGCCGCACAAAGCCGTCTGATTCCGCCAGTCGCTTGCGCGCAGCTCCCGGTTCAACACCTCGCATTATGGAAACGATGGCGGTCTTGGCATGCCAGTCACATCCCTCCAAGGAGGCGATGGCCGTGGAACGGTCCACTCCGGCCGCAGTCATTACGATGCGCTCCGCCCGATCCCGCAGCTTCGCGTTGGTGGCCTTTACGTCGACCATAAGATTTCCATAGGTCTTTCCCAGCAGTACCATGACGCCCGTAGACAATAGGTTTAAGATCATCTTCTGCGCCGTGCCGGCCTTCATGCGCGTGGACCCGGTTATGGGTTCGGGGCCTGTGACGGCAGTAATGGTAATGTCGGCATAAGACTCTAAGGCGGAAGGCCGTACATTGGTGAGGGCGACCGTAAATGCGCCGGCTTTGCGGGCGGCTCCCAAGCCGCCGATAACGTAAGGAGTACGCCCGCTGGCGGCGATTCCAACCACCACGTCCTTCGTGCCTATTCCGCGTGAGGTGATTTCTGCCGCACCGATTGCCGGGTCATCTTCGGCGCCTTCGATCGAGTTCCGCAGGGCGTGGTCGCCGCCGGCTATTATTCCCTGAACTGAATCGGGAGAGATGCCGAATGTGGGAGGGCACTCGCTGGCGTCCAGGACTCCGAGCCTACCGCTAGTGCCGGCGCCTATATAGTACATCCTTCCACCGGTGCGGAGACGGTCGCTGATTACCACTAGCGCCTTGCTGATTTGCGGGAGTGCTGGCTCGATGGCTTCGGCGACGGAATAGTTCTCGTCATGAAGGGCGCGAACCAGGTCGATTGGTGAAAGCGCGTCCAGCTCGAACGTGTTTGGATTCCGAGCTTCCGTCTGAAGGCTCGCGAGCTCACCTACGGCTGATTCCACCATCGCTTAGACGTTTCCGACCGTGACCAGTGAGGCGGCCCGTCGTCGCTGCTCGATCACAATCATCAGCGCCTGTAGGTCGGCCGGCGTGATTCCGGGAATCCGAGCTGCCTGTCCGATACTTCCCGGGCGGATTCTGCCGAGTTTCTCGCGTCCTTCCATGGATAGCGCCTTGAGCCCGTCGTATTCCAGATCGCACGGAATCGTAACTCCCTCGAGCCGCGATAGCTCTAAGACCTGGTTCCTTTGCCGAACAATGTAACCTTCGTACTTTGTGTGAATCTCTACCTGCTCTCCTACAGCGCGGGGGAGTGAACTGGGCGGCGGAAACGCCTGCTCGATCCACGAGTAATCGATTCCGGGTCTGCGCAGGATCTCTTGGAGAGATACTTTCGTGCCCACTCGTGCGGTGCCGAGCCCAATCAGACGGGAGTTGGATTTTGGAGTAACAAAGGTGTTAGTAAGTCGGTGAAGCTCATCATCAATTGCTGACCGCTTGTCGGTGAATCTGGACCAGCGCTCATCGGAGACGGTGCCAACCTCACGGGCGATCGGCGTTAATCGCAGGTCCGCGTTATCGTGGCGAAGGAGGAGGCGGTATTCCGCCCGCGCCGTGAGCATGCGGTAAGGATCATCTACGCCTTTCGTGACGAGGTCATCGATCAGCACGCCGATGTAGCTGTTTTGACGCTCGAACTCTATTGGGCCACGGCCCTGCGCGGCAAGCGCGGCGTTCATCCCTGCCACAATCCCTTGAGCGGCGGCCTCCTCGTAGCCGGACGTGCCGTTGATCTGTCCCGCCAGAAAGAGACCGCGGGCGAGCTTTGATTCCAGGGTCCGGTAGAGCTGGTCGGGGAAGGCCATGTCGTACTCGACCGCGTAGCCGGGTCGGAACATTCGGACGTTTTGCAGACCGGGCAGCGTGCGGAGGAACTGAATCTGCACCTCTTCCGGCAGGCTCGTGCTCATTCCCTGAACGTAAATCCAGTCGGAGTCCCACTCCTCTTGCTCCAGGAACACCGGATGCGATTCCTTTTCGGCAAAGCGGACAACCTTATCTTCGATGCTCGGACAGTAGCGGGGACCGATTCCTTCGATGTGGCCGCCGTACATTGCCGAAAGATGCAGATTCGCGCGAATGACAGCGTGGGTCTCCTCGGTCGTGTGAGTGGACCGGCAGGGGAGCAGCGGTCGCGGCGGATTCAGCCGGTCGTTCAGGAAGGAGAACGGCGGGCAATCCTCCGACTCCAGCGCCTCGACCCCGTCGAAGTCGATGGACGTTTTGTCGATCCGAGGAGTGGTGCCGGTCTTGAACCTGCCCATCCGGACACCGAGTTGACGCAGAGAAGCGGAAAGACCGACCGCAACGCCTTCGCCGTGTCTGCCGCCTGTGGTCTTCTTGTCCCCGCAGTGCATGAGCCCGTTAAGGAAAGTGCCGGTGGTTATGACAACGGATTCCGCGCGGATCTCGGTTCCGTCGGAGAGTTTGACTCCCATTGCACGACGACCGACGACCGACGACCGACGGCCAAGAAGCAGGTCCTCTACTTGCACCTGGAGAAGCGTGATGTGGGGCTCGGATTCCAGGGCGGCGCGCATTCCTTTGGGATAGAGCGACTTGTCGGCGTGTGCGCGCAGGGTCTGAACGGCCGGACCTTTGCTGGTGCCGACATAGCGGATGTGTGTCAGCGTGGAATCCGTGTTCAGGCCCATATGGCCGCCCAGGGCATCCACTTCTCGGGCGAGGTGTCCTTTGGCAGGACCGCCGATGGAGCAGTTGCACGGCATGTGGCCGATGCGGTCGAAGTTCAGCGTGGCGACGCCGACTTTGCAGCCCATGCGAGCCGCCGCCAGCGCCGCTTCGCACCCGGCATGTCCAGCGCCCACGACCAGAACGTCGAACTCCAACAATTCCATAGCAGGATATTATAACACTCGGGTACAGGGTACAGGGTACAGGGTTCGGACACTCAGCAGTGAGTGGGAGGCTCTTCCTCGCCGGCGGGAGCGCCGCGCAGCGGGCCCGAGCCTGCGCGCGTGGGATTTGCGGGAACCGTCACCGTGGCCTCAAAGGCATTATTGGTGTAGTCGGATTCGCGAAGCTGGCGACACAACCCGGCGCCGTCAAGGTTTGGGCACGGTTCGCCGCTCTGCGCGGTGAAGGACGGGTTCAAGGTTATCCTGATCTTGTAGTCGCCTGGCGGCACGACCGGCT
This sequence comes from Chthonomonadales bacterium, assembly GCA_046715155.1. Taxonomy (GTDB): domain Bacteria; phylum Armatimonadota; class Chthonomonadetes; order Chthonomonadales; family CAJBBX01; genus JBKJZI01. Next base: position 6,355 of record JBKJZI010000232.1, read on the forward strand.
GACCATCTCCACCGTCGAGAACGAAGAACTGTCCGGCAAGGCTCCATTTGTATTTATCCGACCACCCGCGTGCGATTCCCTGGTTGCCCGCACGTCCGACGGAGCCGCAGCAAGTATAGACTTTCCCGGCGGATCGCGGGCCAACGTAGCTAGGTTCGGGCTCGGTATCCACGAAGCAGTATCCGCGCTTGGCCGATTGCCAGACGCGTAATCCGTCGGCGCTGACGAGCTCGTATGTGGCGAAGTGCCGGTAGTGGTAGTGGCTGTGACACGTCGCTAGCTCGAAGAGTCCGTCTCCGGCCGCGACGTGATCGTTCGGGTCGCCGATGATGAGATCGCCCGTCCCGACGTTCGAAGCGCTGACCGAGAACCGCAGCACCGCGTGGGTTCCAGGGGTGATTCTGCCTTCCACCGCGCTGCACTGAACATGAGCGAAATCCTCAAGACGAGCGACCCACTCCTTCCGGGTAATGTCCTGACGAACCATGAGGTCGGGTGTGCCGCCTGGAGTGGGAGTGCCAGGGCCACCTCCGCCGCCGCAGCTTGGCAGTATCGCCGTCAACAGAAGGATAGACGTCACCCGACCGATTCCGAACGATTGGATCACCCTTGGGTCCTCTCTAAGCGCAGTGCGCGTGCGGCACCGCGAAACGGGGTCTCTATTATATCATCGGCGTTCAAGCGTTCAGAAACCGCGCGGACGCAGATTCTGAGATTACGCGTTCTTGAACCGCGAAGTCACGAAGGACACTAAGGACGGAGCACGAGTGGCTGATGCTACCTAGGACGAATGGCCCGCTAGAACGACGCGTGCTCAGCGACCAGTAGGGGGGTGTTGGATGACGATGTCGAAGGGGGCGGACTGGTTTTCAGCCCTTGCATTGCCGCCATTGTCTTTGAAGTCATCACCAACGCTGTAGAGAATGAAGCCGTTTCTGGTCTTGCGGTAGATTGGGGGCTTGCCGGTGAAGATGTCGGGACCGGGTCTTGTGGGAAGCTGGGCGACGGAAGGGGGCCATTGGTTATGAACCTGCTCGTAGCGGACGAGATCAACGAGGGTTTCTCTCAGTCGTTCCTGCTCTATGACACCGGCCATTTTCAGGATGGCAGCGTGGAAGAAGGGCATTAGAATCGCGGTCAACTCGTATGTCGGCTCCTTCGCTTTCGATTCCGCTTCGTCGGCCAGGCCTTTGGCGATGTGGTACTGAGCGATGAGATCGTGCGGGTGTTGACGGAATCCCGCGTACCAGCGCCGCCAATACTGAATGGAGCGGGCCTCCCAGGCTGCCGTCATCATGGCCCGCCTCCGGGGATCGACAGATGCAATGAGACCGTTCAGATCGTTAGGTAAGATCATGCCGAACCCGTTCGGGTCGCGTTGGATCATCTGCAGTGTGATTCTGACCATTGCGACTTCGCTGGAGAATGCGTGCGCGGAATCCGGATGCGGAGGGAACCGGGCGGCGCTTTCTGCGAGCGGAATCAGTTCGGCTCGATGAAGATTTGAGAACACGACGTCCTGGAAAGCGCGGTCCATCATGGCGTACACCGCGACGCTAACGAGCCGGGCGATGAGGGTGGGCTCGAGGCCGATGTGTCGGCCCATCTTTGCGCCGGCGGTTATCGTTTGAAAGGCCTTCTTGAGATCCCCCTTCCTGCCTTCGAGGATGGCGCGAGCCGCCAATAGGCGAGCCATGTCCCGAAGCGACGGATACTCCGGGAAAACTAGCGCAGGACCTTGCTCGTATTGCCGGTTGAAGTCGCAGCCGGGAAGTTGTACAGCCGCTTCGGTTAACGCCAGCTCTCGCCGCCGACTTTCGACGATTGAATGTGCCTTCAACTGGTCAGTCGGATTCCGCGACTTGAGCAGCGTATCCAGTTCGCCAATTTCCTCGCGCTGCGCTTTTGGTAAGGAGTACCATGCTGTGAGAACTTGTTGATAGAGAGGCGCTGCATTTTGGGAAAGCAGCGGGTGCCGTGCGGGGCGAAGGTCGTTAGGGACGAGCGGGAGGCCTTCCATGCGCGCAGCGGAGAGCTCGGACGGCAGGTGGTCCGCGAGAGTGACGTAGGGCTCCTGTATGCGCGAGAGGAGGAAGATCAGGAAGCTCACGCCGGCAATCGCGACAGCAAGCAGAACGCCGAAACAGGTTTTGCGCGCCAGAATCCGCTCCTTAAGATAGTCGGAATCGATTGTATCAGAAATGTGCTGGGAGTTTCGGGTCTATGGCGAGGATTCGACGACAACGCCTATGGAGGTTGCGGCATTGGTCGGGGGTATTGGATGACGAGGTCGAAGGCGCCGGTCTTCTTGTCTCTCTTTGTCTGGCCGCCATCGTCTTTGAAGTCATCACCAACGCTATAGAGGATGAATCCGTCTGTCGTTTCGCGATATATGGGCGGCTTGCTGGTGAAAATGTCGAGTTCGGGCGGGGTGGGGAGCTCCGAAAGGGCGTCCGG
>JBKJZI010000233.1:0-4520 GCA_046715155.1 Chthonomonadales bacterium
CCCCGACGCACATAGAGCGCCCCGACGCCCTTCGGCCCGTATAGCTTGTGCGCCGAAAGAGACATCAGGTCGACATTCAGCGCCCGCACATCAAGCGGAATCTTCCCCAGCGCCTGCACGGCGTCACAGTGAAAGGGCGCCCCGTTCTCACGGCAAATCGCGCCCAACTCCGCGATCGGCTGGATCGAGCCGACCTCGTTGTTGGCGAACATCACCGAAACCAGCGCGGTGTCCGGCCGAATCCGTCGGTTAAGATCCGCAGGGTCGAGCATGCCCTCGGAATCGACAGGTAAGAATTCGACGTCGAATCCGAGAGATCGGAGAGATTCGCACGGCTCCAGCACGCTGCTGTGCTCGATCTGGGTCGTGAGGACGTGGAGCTTCTCGTTGCGGGTCGCCTGGGTAACGCCCTTTATGGCCCAGTTGTTGGCCTCGGTTCCTCCGGCGGTGAAATAGATCTCCTCCGGCCGCGCGCCGATGGAATCCGCGATGGTCTCTCGCGCCGAGTCGACCGCCGCCCTGGCTTCCGCGCCGGGGCCGTAGATGGAGGCCGGATTCGCGAAGGCCTGGCTGAAATAGGGCAGCATTGCCTCCAAGACGTCATCGGCGACCGGCGTAGTGGCGGCATGATCCAGGTAGATGGGTAGTTCGAGGGCCATAGAGAAGACCGTGCGACGTTTAAATCAATTACGCACAGAGTTCGTATCGGTTCCATGATCCCTTTCGGCGCAAAGAGTCAGGCTCCCTGCTAAGGCGATCGTCATGAAATCGAATTGGTCCTTCCCGTCCTGGAACGTGATCGAACAGGAGACGTATTAGATGCGGCGGAGGGAATCGCCCTATCGATCTACCTACCCTTTGCTGTGGAGACGAACATGCCGGAGAATCAGGCGACAACCGTTACCCGTGAAAAACTCATCGACCTCTTGAACCAGGACCTGGCGCGGGAATACCAGGCAATCATCGCGTATGTGAATTACTCGCAAGTACTCAAGGGCGCACAGTACATGTCAATCGCCCAGGAGCTGGAAATCCATGCCGGAGAGGAGCTGGCCCACGCTTTGATCATTGCCAAGCAGATCGACTATTTGGGCGGTATGCCGACCGTAGTGCCGCTGACCGTCAAGACCTCCGAAAAGGCGGAGGAGATGCTTCGCTTCGACCTGGAAAACGAGAACAACACGGTGGTCAACTATAGGGAGCGAGTGAGGCAGTGTGAGGCGCTCGGCGAGTATGCAATTGCGGAGAGTATTCGGCAGATTCTGGTCCAGGAACAAGAGCACCAGATCGATCTGGCAACCGCGCTGAACATCGACGTTCCAGATGTCTCAAAGAAGAAGTGAGTGAGGCAGACGCCCTCGAATGCCAAACGGAAGGAAGTTAAGAAATAGAATCAGAATTCTCAGTGCGTCAGGCCTATAGGAACAGAATGATTCAGATATCTCAGAAGTGGGGCACTTCATGTCCACATTTTGCGGTCGATGGAGCGGTATTGGGTGCCTTTGGCTGGAGGCGGATTCGGCGGATCTCCTGCCGGGGCCCTTCGTTCGGCGCGGGAGATTCTGGCGAGGGGATTCGGGAAGGTCGCATCGTGCTGGCGAATGGAATCGGTGGGGAGCCAGGCGGCCCATGTACGGGCGGCGGAATCCCTTCCTTGGCACCGGTACGCCATAGAGCTTTGCTCCGGAATCAAGGTTCGGGTGGCAACCCCAACGTTAGTTCGTGCGCGGCGGCGGACCTCACGACATATCTTCATCGCGTCCTTGGCAGTCGTGCGGTTCGCGGTTGCGCCAGGATAGCGTATGGCAACGGAGTAGAGGGTCAGAACAACCAGATCAGGGTGCAGTAGCGCCCACGTCGGGTCTGACGCCGACACGAGATGCATAAGTGCAACGAGATTGTGGGTCAATGGGAAGGCGCCTCCGGATTCCGTAAGGAGCGCTTTCAGATACTTCTCCACGCACTGCTGGGCGTGAAAGCAAGCCGCGCCATAGGCAGGATTGACACGTGCCCGAAGCTCCCGCTTGACGACCTGTAAGTCCTCCTCCGCTTTCTCGACCCATTCAGCGGTCAGGGGCAGCATACAGTACCCTTCCGCGCTCCACCGCTTCCTTCACGAACGGGTCACCCCACTCCAACCGCTGCTGAATCTGTTCTGGGCGGTGCAGAATCAGGTCCACGGCAAAAGCGGGCTTCAACTTGCGTAGAATCCTCGCCGCCTCATTCAGGGCATTTCCTTCGAACCGCATTGAAACGAGCAGGTCCACGTCCGAATGCGGTTTTGGCGCGCCGTTCGCATGCGAGCCAAACAGAATGATCTTCTCCGGCCGGCATTCACTCACAATCTGATCAGCAAGCCGCTGAATCTGTTCCGCCGTTACCATAGCCGGTTATACCCCCTCCGCCTCTTTGGTTTTATTCTCATAGACCCTATGGAACCGAGCTTGCTGTTCCGGCGAGAGCGCATCCTCGACCGCCACCCTTAGGTCATATGGTTCTATCTCAATGCCGATGAGATCGCCGGTCCAGTTAGGCCCGGCAAGGTGACCGTCGGCGGTCATGCCCGGCAGCCAGCGGTAGAGGAAGTCAAATAGCGAGATCTGTTTGGGCTCGAACTCTGGAAACGATTCGTCCTTCGCTCGGCGGGCATAAGCCTCATCGGAAAAGAACAGGAGTACGTCAGTATCCTCATAGTCGTCTGATTCACAATATGCTGTCCCACCTTCCCGCGACAGAATCCAGACGGACTCTCGCTCGACTATCCGCCTGATGAACCGCTGGTAGTTCTCCAGGCAGGAAGCAGTGTCGAGAAGTCTAGTCTGCCGCATGTTCATGATCCGCTCAACGGTCTTCCTAAGTCCACGTTTTTCGGTCGAGGGAGCGGTATTGGATGGCTACGGCAACGGGCGGGGCCGCACTTGTCGGGCAGCATGGTACCGCCAGCACGAAAAGTGACCAGGTCAGCTTAGCCTACTCGACCCTGCCATAGCTTCACTTTGCCGCCGCATGCCGCTGCCAGCTTGCTTCCGTCCGGCGAAAAGGCGAGTGCATATACGGGAGAAGCGGTTGCTCCAAGCAGACGCCACAGCGCTCCGACAACCGGATCATCTACCCGAACCGTGTGCTTCAAAGCTCCACTGCTCGTGTTCCAAATGTATATCGTTGATGCCCAGTTGGAACCGGCTGCCAGCACCTCTGCCCTGGGTGAAAACAGGACAAGAGTTGGTCCTTTGCTGTCGCTCTCTATGGTCATTAACTCACCAGTCTCGACTTTCCAGAGACGCAGTAGCGGGTCTCGGTCGCATCCACACGCCAGGCTCGACCCGTCGGCAGAAAAGCTCATTGAAAGGACTGTGGAGGGATGGGGAAATGTTCGAAGGAGCGACGGGCTGTCTTCCGGGTTTCTCATTTCCCAGACTCTCACTTCATCCGGTTCACGGTGGCTGGTCGCTACTATTTCGCCCGAGGGTGAAAATGCAATCCCGCCACCCTGCAGCGTCCTTACCAACCTCAGGGACTCCATATCCCACACTATTACGATGTGACCACCCGTTCCCGCGATAAACTTACCGTACGGCGTGAAAACTGGGGAATACACGCCGTCCGTGCAGCCGGAGCGTTCCGGATCGACTGACCGCACTATGGCGAGGGATTGACTGTCCAGAATCACTAGGAAGCGATACCCCGCTGCGACCGCCAGCCTGGTACCGTCTGGTGAGAAGGCCACGCCGGTAACGATGAAACCTAAGCGATCGAGTCTCCGCCGCAACCGGCCGGACGGAACATCCCATAAAGTTACTTCTCCCATGTGCTTGCCGGCGCGAGTCACGATACTGCCGGCGGCGAGCGTGCGCCCGTCCGGCGAGAAGGCGACGGAGTAGGTCTGCCTTTCCCACCCGGCCACCCTTGCGGACCAGAGCACCTTTGGATCGACCAATTAACTGACTCCCTCGCGATATATGGCGGCTCGCTACGGCTGGATCAAGTCTGCGGCGGTGCGTCACTGATCGGACTATCATCAGTGCGCGTCACACTTTGGTGAATCCTGCCACGACCGAATTCGCGTGGACCGGTAATCCCCTATCGGACTAGGTCCACATTTTGCGGTCCAGGGAGCGGTATTGGATGGCTTCGGCTACGTGGGGGACCTGGATGTGCTCGGAGTTGGTGAGGTCGGCGATGGTGCGGGAGACTTTGAGGATGCGATCGTAGGCTCGGCCGGAGAGGCCTAGCTGCTGGATGGCGGCGCGGAGGAGGTTCTTGACGTCGTCGCCGATGGGACAGAACTCTTTGATCTCCTTGGCGGCCATCTGGGCGTTGCAGTAGAGCGGGCGGCCGTCGAATCGGGTTTGCTGCTGGGCGCGGGCGGAGCAGACTCGCTCGCGGATAGCGGCGGACGGCTCGGCGGGCGGGTAGTTTACCAGCTCCTCTTCAGCCAGGCGCGGGACGTCTACGTGCAGGTCTATACGGTCCAGGAGCGGGCCGGAGATCTTCTGCTGATACTTGCGCACGAGCGTGGA
>JBKJZI010000234.1:0-5838 GCA_046715155.1 Chthonomonadales bacterium
AACTCGTGTTCACGGACATGAAAGCGGCTGACGACTCCAAAGACACGAATACGAAGCTTGACCTGGACCAGGTGAAACAGATCCTGATCCTCGACACGGCCGGCCCGATCAACCAGGTGGACCAGGAAAACACGCTCTGGCTAGGCAACCTGAGGGCAGTGACGTAAGGATTTACTGCGGAGGACGCAGAAATCGCTGAGAAGAAACAGAATGGAAGAGTGGAAGGCCCAAGTAACAGGGTCTTCCACTCTTCCATTCTTCCACTCTGTCGTTCTCTGCGTCCTCCGCGTTCTCCGCAGTTAGATTCTAGTTAAAACGAAAACTCCGCCACGTAGGTGCTGTTCTCGTCGGTTCGCCGCCATTGGGTCTTCAGCTCGGCGGCGCCCTTGAATTCGTTGATGGAACAGGTGCCGATCACGGTGTTCTTCACCTCGATCATCGGCTTGTACCACACTTCGTGCGGCATCACGCAGCAGCTCTTCTTGAGCGCGGTCGCCTTCACCTCGGCCACGTCCGCCACGCTGACCGTGAAAGTCTGGCCCTTCTTCGAGAACTTGACCGGCGCGGACTTCACTTTTACGATGGTCCCGAGCGCTTTGCCGTACTTTTCGCTCAGCGCCCAGGCGAGGGACTGACGCTGACCGTCGCTGGCTTTGGAGTCAACGTACAGCACCGTCTTGCGCGATCCACACTGTCCGGCGGGCGTGGTGCAGTCGCCCAGGTTGTCGTTGCCTACGACAATAGCGACCACCGCGAGGCCGTTCATCTTATAGCCGTCGACCTCGCCCTCTTTGATATTCCAGGCCATGATCGCCTCGCGGCCGGAGGTCACCTTTTCGCCGTTGGCGTGACAGGCGCCGATGTAAATATTGCAGGTGCGGGCCTCGATGTAATCGCCCTTTAGCGTGGGTCCGGCCAGCGCGGCCGATCCGACAAAAGTGAGCAGCGCCCCGGCGGCGCCTCGCAGTATGTTTCGCATCTCCGTCTCCTTGCGCCAGAAAGGGCCGGAATCAGCGGCCCGAACGAGTATTTCTTGCTTCATTATACTACGGAAAGCCCCCGGCGAATTCCTGCTGCTGGGTGAATCCAACCACCTATTGCGTAGCGGCCGAACCGGAACATCACGGTGGCGAGGGGCGTCTAGCAGAGTGAGTGACCCAATCACTATCTGGGGAGAAGACAGACCATGTTGAGACTGATTCGCCGTCGGCCCGCTATCGCGACGACGCCTACTATAGATGACGGTCGACCGGCAGAGCCGGCGGTGCAGAGGCAGGTTTTTAAGAACCAATCGAAGTCAGCTGCCCTGTGGGATGAGACGAACCGCGACCTCGCCGTCGCGAACATTGTGCACGAGCGCGAGGAGATCAGGGCTGCGCACTGGCAGATTCTGGCAGCCGTGGTGCTGGCTATCGTCGTGTTGGCTGCCGGCGTGTTTTACACATTCCGAAACGTGGAGCACGACCGCCTTCTGGCGCAGGAGCGCGGCTCCGCCATCGTAACAACCTACGCGCCGGGATCCGCGGTCCCGTCCCGTTAACCAGTTTCTGGCCGTCAATCTTCCACCTCGCAACCCCTGGGGTAGACTGGCGTAGGAGGAAGGATTGGACGGCCTGATTCTGTTTTCTCACGGTTCCGTGTTGTGCGGCGCGGGTGAGGCCCTGGAAGCGCACGCCCATCGATTCCGCGAGCGCGGTGAATGGACGGCCGTCGAGATAGGCTACCTGAACTACAGCCGGCCTACCTTCCAGGAAGCAGTCCAACGGCTCGCCTCCAACGGTATCCGTCGAATCGTCATCGTTCCATACTTCCTCGTGCCCGGTAAGTTCGTCACCCATGACCTTCCGCGCGCGATCGCTCAGGCAAAGTTGGATTGCCCGGAAGTCGACTTCTTCATCGCCGAGCCCATCGGGTTTGACGCGGCCTTGGCGGACGTGATCCTTGAGCTGGCGGAAAGCGCGTATGCGTCGGAATCCTGGGGCGCGGATCTCAAGCGGGCGGCCGACAGATGCGAGCGGAATCCGCGGTGTCCACTGTTTGGGACCGAACGGTGCCGCGATAGAATCGCAAGGAAACCGGAGGCGGTCGCGTGAAGCGAGCCTTGCTCCTCATCGCTCACGGCAGCCCGCAGGCCGAGGCAAACGCCCCTCTGTTCCAGGTTTTGGAAGTGATACGCTCTCGCGGCGCATATCCCGTGGTTGAAGCAGGCTTCCTGGAGTGCAACGAGCCGACGATACCGGAAGCCATCGCCGCATGCGTCAACCAGGGCGCAGACCGAATCGACGCCGTTCCCTACTTCCTGCACACCGGCAAACACGTTGCGGCCGACCTTCCAACCATACTGCAAGAGGCGCGGGACCGCTATCCGCACGTTGAGTTCCGCCTCGCAGACTATCTCGGCCGCTCCCCCAGCCTGACCGACCTCGTGGCTCGCCGCGCCACCGAAGCTAAGTTCCCGACGTCATTATGAGTAGCTAACCAGTCTCGGCCTGCTGGTCCGGGAAGGAAACTCCCGGCACACCGTCATCCTGTAAGGATCTGCTTTTCGCCGTTAGTTCCCTATGAGAGGCACGTCAAAAGCAGATCCTTACAGGATGACGGAATTCGTTTCTTTCTCAAACCAGCGCGTACAGCGGGATTAAGGCTCACAATGACGTCAATGGCCAATGATTCTAATCTCAAACAATCGCGGCCACAGCTTGCCGCCCAGCAGAATCCGCCGCGACTTCTTGTCGAAGGCGATTCCGTTCAGCACATTCTCCTTGCCGGTTCGCAGCCGGTCCGGCAGCAGGCCGCGCAGGTCCAGGTAGGAGCGAACAACTCCGGTCTTCGGGTCGATACAGACGACATAATCCGTCTGCCAGACGTTCGCCCAGACCAGCCCGTTGATGTATTCCAGCTCGTTGAGATTCCGCAGCGGCTCGCCGTTCATCGTCACTTTCACCGTTCGCCCCGGCGCAAAGGTCTGCGGATTCCGATAGGTGAGCGTATCCGAACCGTCGCTCATGATGAGGCTGGTCCCGTTGAAGGTGATCCCCCAGCCCTCCCCCTCGTAGCGGTACGTGTTGAGCTGCTTGAACTGAAGGTCGTACAGAAAGGCCTGCCCGGACTGCCACGTGATCTGATACAGCCGCCCGTTCGCCAGCGCGAGACCTTCACCGAAGTATTGTGGAGATAGGGCCAGCTTCTTCAACACCCGCCCGCTCTTCAGCTCCACCTGCCGCAGCGAGGACTGCCCATACTGCCCCGTGCTCTCATACAGCCGCCCATCCTGCCACACCAGCCCCTGCGTAAACGCCTCCGGATCATGAGGATACGAAGCTACCACCTTGTAACCCAGCTTCCGCGCGGAATCCGACGACGTACTCTGCAGCCGAGCCTCAATAACCGGATTCGCCGACACCCGCCCGCGCGAATGCTGCGAGTTCCGCCAAAGAAGCAAAGAGCCGCAGAGCACTGCAATGAGCAGGACGACCGTGAGAATCCGCGAGACCATCAGGCCGCAGGACTGTCGCCGAAATCGGTCGGAAGCTCCAGCTTGGCTGCGCCGGACCGGGAAAATGGGCCTATGACTAGCGGGGCAGCCACACCGGAATCGGTTAGGCCATCACCACCCGAACTGCCTGCCTCTACCGCGGCATGAAGGTGTCCAAGCTGGCGTTCAATCCGTGCCAATCGCTCGCGTTCGCGCTTTGTTTCGGAGAATATGACCCAACGGATCCACGGCAGGCCGCGAGACACTCGCGCGTTGATGCCGTCCAGTTTCTTTCGCGATGTCCAATAAAGCCGATACTTCGCGTGGAACGCTTCGACCGGAACCGGGGACCATCCGAGGTATTCACACCCTCGGAGATACTTCTCGTACTCGGCCGTGAAATCCGGTCCTGACGAAGGACTATCCATCGTGCTCTGCCTCCTCACTGTTTCCCTTCCCAAGAAATACGCGCACCTTCATTCACTCCGGCAACGATTCCGGGGGCGCTCTTGTGGGACTTCAACGCTGCTTCGTCGCCTGACAGAATCTTAACCGTGGTCTCGGCGCCCAACCAGGTGGTGGCCATGTAGCCTAGCATCTTCTCGCTCTTATTACGCAGACCGGTCGCTGCCAGATTCCGGGCGTTCTCGGCGGAATCCCAGCCGGCGGGCCAGACGCGGAACCCCTTGTCGAGGAACAGCTTGACCGACGGGTAGTCCTGCAGCACGCCGTAGTGCCAATCGCAGATAACGATGTCTTTCGGAATCAGGTCGATCGCCGGTGCGGTGCCATTGTCGCTCGCCTCCCACTTCGAATACTTCGTGGTCTTCGCGTCCAGCAGCCGGTCGCCCCAGAGCTGCATCTCGACCTTGCGCTTTCCGACCAGCCGCCGGTGCAGGTCATTCACCGCTTTGGCAAACAGCTCCGAGTTAGGCTTCCCCTTGCACCGCCCGCACTCGCCCATGATAAAGACTTCATCCATCCCCACGTTGAACGCGTCCGCCTGAAACGCATCGATGAGCTCGTCGCAGAGGTCCGCGACAAAGTCGTGCACTTTCGGATGTGAAGGGCACCAGCTCCGGCAGTAGATTCCGGGGTTGTCCTTCGGCAGGGCAGGGGTCTCGTCGAATTCCGGATGCGTCGCGAGCAGCTTGAACGTCTCCTTAGCCCACGACTGGTGCCCCAAACAGTTGATCATCGGGACCAGATGGATGCGATGACGCTTCGCCAGCGCCGCCAGCTCCCGGCAGTCCTCCCGGGACAGCGCCCCCGACTCCGCAACCTCCGGATGCGATTTGAATTCATAGAAGTAGTTGATCTCCAGAATCAGCTCATTCAGCCGCCGCTCCGGCAAATGCTTGGTAATAAGCTCCTTGACCGCCGGAAGGTCCGCCTTCCCTCGCATCAGCGTATGCAGTCCCCGCCGTTTCATCGCCGGCTTCTTGCCCTTGAATTGCAGTCTGGCCGGCGTGATCGAGTCCTTCTGTACGGTGTCATGACGGGAAAGTGCGGTCATGCTGGCGCTCCCTATCAGCGTGCCAAGTATGAGGATTCTTACACTCGTTACCATGTGTTTACCCAGGGATAGCGCCAGCCGTGGTCCCAGGCAGAAGACCGAAGCGCCGCCACCTTTTCACTGGGAAGGCCGGAATCCGCCCGCAAGTTCGCATCTACATGCGCGACCTTCCGCATACCCGGTAGGACGCTTGCGACGGCCGGATGATGCAAGCAGAATCGCAGCGCCAGCGTAGGGAGGTCCGAAGTCTCGGAATCCAAGTGGTGCTTCAAGTCGTTTAGTTTCGGCTCAAGCTGCTCCAGCCGCACCGGAGTGAAATAATCCTTCCGCCAATCTTCCGTGTCGAAGTTCATCCCAAGATGGAATCGGCCAGTAAGCGCCCCTTCCTCGAGCGGAACGCGTACGAGGATTCCGACTCCGTTTGTCTGCGCGGCGGGGAACAACCTATTCTCCGGCTTCTGCTCAAAGAGGTTGTATATGACCTGGATCGCGTCCACCCGGCCCGATTCGGCCAACCGGACTCCGCTTTCGGGGTCGTAGTCAGCGATAGACACACCGAATGCCCTGACCTTTCCTTCCTCCCGAAGCTTCAACATCGCCTCGTACCAATCGAGCTGTTCATTCCACTCGTCCAGCCATATGTGGAGCTGCAATAGGTCGATAGCGTCGGTCCCCAACCGCTTCAGGCTCGTTTCCGCGCACAGCTTTACCCACCGGGCGGGAAACGCTTCCTGAATCGGCGTCCCTGGCTTCTGAGGCCACTTCGAGTTGCGCGGCGGGACCTTGGTCGCGACATAAACCCGCTCGCCCCGATGCCTCTTCAGCACCTCCCCAATCAGCTCTTCGC
>JBKJZI010000235.1:0-10562 GCA_046715155.1 Chthonomonadales bacterium
ATCCCAACTACCCAACGACCCAACGACCTGACGACCCAATCCGCATTCGGCGGACATGGATTGGGCGATGGCGTCCTGGGGGGAGAGGCCGGAGCCGTGGGATTCCGAGTCGCCGGAGTCGCCGAGCACGAGGAACGTGAATTCGTGTTGGTTTGAGGGCTGCGGGAGGTCAAGCGTGTGGGAGCCGCCTTTGACGGTCCAGCGCTCGATGATGGTGTGGTCGGCAGGCTTCTTGAGCCAGGAGTCGATTCCGAGGATGGACATGGGAAGTGATCAGTTATCAGTTATCAGTTATCATTCAATCAATGGAGGGCGCTCAGGCAAACGGGCGAATTCTAATGGTAGGCGGGCGATTTGAAGTACGGATGAGGGGTCAGCCGGGTTTCCGGCGATTCCCTTGTTTCGTAATTGAATGTTCTGGTAAGATGGTCGGGCTATGAAGAAGGGGAAGATTGCTGAGGAACTGGGGCCGGATGCTAAGCGGGTTGTGATCAGCAACCGGAAGGCGCGGCATGAGTACAGCATCGAGGAGAGCTTCGATGCGGGGGTTGCGCTCGTCGGGACGGAGGTGAAGTCCATACGGGCGGGGCAGGCGAATATTCAGGACGCGTTCTGCAAGGTGGAGAACGGCGAGGTCTGGCTCTACAACATGCACGTCAACCCCTACGAGCACGGGACGCACTGGAATTTGGAGCCGCGCCGCAAGCGGAAGCTGCTCCTGCACCGACATGAGATCGACCGAATCCGCGCGTGGATGGAGCAGAAAGGGTTGGCGCTGATTCCGCTGAAGCTCTACTTCCAGCGCGGCTTCGCCAAGTTGGAGCTCGGCCTGGGCAAAGGCAAGAAGCTCTACGACCGCCGCGACGATATTGCGAAGCGTGACGTGGAGCGGGAGCGGCAGCGGGAGCTTAGCGGAAGAGGCTAAGGGCGACAACAAGAGTGGAAGTGTGGAAGAGTGGAAGACCTGTGACTTTGGGTCTTCCACTCTTCCATACTTCCACTCTTCCATTCTTGCCGTACTAGGGATTCCAGCGGCCTCTTGTCGAATTGGGGCTCATGTCGAAGCGAGCGCTGATAACGGGGGTTACGGGGCAGGATGGGGCTTACCTTGCGCAGCTATTGCTGCGGGAGGGGTATGAGGTTTTTGGGGCGTTCCGGCGGACGGCGTCGGTGAATCTGTGGCGGCTGGCGGAGCTGGGGATCGAGAACGACGTCCAGATGGCGCCGTTCGACCTGCTGGAGTTTACGAACATACTGCGAACGGTCGAGCGGATTCAGCCGGATGAGATTTACAACCTGGCGGCGCAGAGCTTCGTAGCGCTCTCGTTCGAGCAGCCGCTTTTCACTTCCGATTCCGATGCGCTCGGGGTGGCGCGGATTCTGGAGGTGATTCGGACCGTCAACCCGAAGATACGATTCTACCAAGCCTCCACGTCGGAGATGTTCGGCAAGGCCCAGCAGGTCCCGCAGGACGAGGGAACGCCGTTCTACCCGCGCAGTCCCTACGGCGTCGCGAAACTGTACGGCCATTGGATGACCGTGAACTACCGCGAGGCGCACGGAATCTTTACGGCCTCCGGAATCCTGTTCAACCACGAGTCGCCTCTGCGAGGGTTGGAATTCGTGACGCGGAAAATCACTTCGTCGCTCGCGAGGATAAAGCACGGCCAGCAGGACGTCCTGTCGCTCGGGAATCTCTCAGCAACCCGGGACTGGGGATTCGCGGGCGACTACGTTCGCGCGATGCACATGATGCTGCAGCAGGAGGAGCCTGCCGATTTCGTTATCTCGACGGGTGAGGCGCACACCGTGGAAGAGTTCGCTCACCTGGCAGCGTCCGGCGCGGGCTTCGAGCTGGAGTGGGAGGGCGAGGGTGTTGAGCGGCAGGGTAGGGACCGGCGGACTGGGCGCACTATTGTGCAGGTGAACGAGGACTACTACCGGCTTTCGGAAGTCGAGCTGCTCCTTGGCAATAGCTCGCGAGCGCGGGATGAGCTGCGATGGTCGCCGGGGGTGAAGTTCGAGGGCCTGGTGGAGCAGATGATACGGACGGACCTGGATCGGGCGGCGAAAGGAAAGATACTTCACTAAGCGGCCGTTTTGGTGAGGGAGTTGCCATGTTCAGCTTAGATCGGATACAGGACCCTGCGCAGGCGCCGCTCGCCGTGGGCATGGTAACGGTCGCGCTTATCGTCGCTACCTTCCCGGTGTTGAAGATGATTGGTTGGTGGATGGACGGCGGCGCGGAGCCCGGAATCGCAATGGTCAGCATTTTTATGTACTTCGTATTGATTGCGATGATGATGGCGGCGCCGGCATTCCTCGCCGTTCTGATTTTCGTTTTGATCTGCGCGTCTGCGCTTTTAGCGCCCGTTATGGGCAAGGTCTCCGACAAGCGGCAGCATCGCCAGATCGACGACATCCGGGTGCAGGGTTGGGCGGCGATTCTCGAACGTGATCCCGGGAATCATGCTGCCCGGATAGCGCTTGCGGAGGTATTGCGGAAGCGTGGAGACTATGACCTGGCGGTGCAGCACATGGAATGGATCATCCGACAGTCGCCGCAAATGTCGCTGCGCGTTCGGCCACAGATGGACGCCTGGATCCGGGAGAAGCAGAGGATAGGAGCGCCCAAGCCGATCATATGCCACGAATGTCATGCCGAGAATCCGTCCTGGGTTACGGAATGCGAGACCTGCGGCGCCCAGTTTGGCACCCGCGCAGGGATGGCCCACGGAATCCGCCTCGCCGGCGGGCCGAAGGCCGTGATTCGGACCTGGATCGTGGCGTCCGGCTCGATCATTGCCGTCATTCTCTTCTTCGGATTCCTCCCCATTGAGTACGCCGCTCCCCTTGCGGTTGCCACGTTAATAGTCGGATTCTGGCTGTTCCTGCGCTGGGTCGGGGGGGATTTGGGGACAGTGGCGAATTAGCAATTAGCAATTAGCAATTAGCAATTTGCTTATGGACGATTGGGTTAAAGTTATGGATGAGGACCACGCACTGGATAGGCTTGGCCTATCGGAGGATTCCGTGTTCGTGGCGGAAGAACGGGCAGATTATGTCCTCGCTCCGGGTCCCGGGGATGACATCGCGATTCGTTTGCTCAGATTCGGGGCAAGAGTGATTTCGCTCGTGCGTAAGCTGCCCGCCGATGTAATGTGCAGACACATCGGCGGGCAACTGCTAAGAGCAGGCACGTCTCCTGGCGCGCATTACGAGGAAGCGCGAGGGAGCGAGTCACGAGCAGATTTCGTACACAAAATGGGAGTAGGACTTAAGGAACTCAAAGAGTCCCGGTATTGGATTCGCCTTCTCGTGGAATCGAAGCTCGTTTCGGTTGAAGACGCGTCGTCACTACTCAAGGAATGCCAGGAACTGATCGCGATAACAGCAAAAAGTATCATGACTGCAAAGCGAGGAAAGTGATTTTCTTCTACGACGTACGTATTGCTAATTGCTAATTGCTAATTGCTAATTGCTAATTCACACACCCATGCAATACATTTTCTTCAGCAAAATGGTACGGGAGCAACCGCTCCCGCAGCTCTTCGAGACGCTAAAGGCCATCGGCGCGGATGGGGTGGACCTTTGCGTTCGTCCGGGGTATCCGGTGAACCCGGAGAATTGCCGGTCGGAGCTCCCGAAGGCGGCGAAGTTGTTTCAGGGGTCCGGCCTGGCGGTTCCGATGGTGAGCGCGCCCACAAACCTCATAGACCCGAAATCGCCTGCTTCTGAGAATGTCTTCCGGGCTTGCCATGACAGCGGAATCCGCGACGTGAAGGTGGGGTACTGGGGATTTCGCGGCGGCGACTATTGGAAGCAGGTGGATTCCGCTCGAAAGGATATCGAGGGGTTCGCTGCCCTGGGTTCCGGGCTGGGCGTGCGGTGCAACCTCCATACACACAGCGGCAATAACCTGGGATTGAACGCGGCGGCGGTGATGCACCTGGCGCGGGGTTTCAATCCATCGGATATCGGCGTGTACATGGACCCCGGGCACCTGGCGATCGTGGGTGAACCGCTGACGCTGGGGTTCGCCATGGTCGCGGACTACCTGGCGCTGGTGGCGATCAAGGATTCGGAGTGGATCAAGGGCGAGGGCGGCAAACCGAAGCGCTCGCATTTCTGCCCGCCGGGCCAGGGTCTGGTGGACTGGCGGGAGATGATGCGCGCCCTCATTGCCCGGAACTACCAGGGCCCGCTGAGCTTCCACAGCGAGTACGAATCGCTGCCCGTGGACCAGCTTCTTGCTCAAACCAAGAAAGACCTAGCCTTTCTTCGGGCAATCGAATCCGAGGTTCGGGCCGCAAAGTGAGCGTCCTCACCTCGAGGATTCTTCTTCTACTTGCCGCGTTTGCTCTACCCCTTCTCACTGGTTGTGGCGGCGGGAAACCTCAAGAGCCCCCACGTTACGTCATCACAGATGTCGGATCCGGCTTCTTCCCTCTCGGAGGGTTGGACATCAGCGACGACGGGCGCATCGTCGGGACGACCTGGAACGAGTTTTACTCGGCGCGCGCCTTTGTTCAGCAAAACGGCCGGAGGGAGCTGCTTCCCGGGCTGTATCCCGCCGGCACGAGTTACGCCTCCGCGATCAGCCCGGACGGGCAGACGGTAGTTGGCTCGGCCGATTCGCCTACCGGATACATGCACGCAGTACGATGGGTGGGCGGCCGGATCGAAGACCTTGGAGTTTTCGACCCAGACACCAATACCTGGGCGGTTGATGTGAACAACCAGGGATCTATCGCCGGCTATGCACAGGCGGCAAGCGGCGAGGAACACCTCATTCTCTGGGAATCGCAGTCCAGGCAGAATCTCGGCAATCTCGGAGGGCAGACAATTCGCCCGAGCAAAATCGCGGCAGATGGAACTATTGTAGGCAATTCCGACACTCAATTCAGGGAGAGCCACGCCTTCGTGTATCGGGGCGGCTTATTAATGGATCTCGGTACGCTTGGCGGATTCTCGAGCAGCGCTACAGGAGTAAACGGCTCCGGCCAGGTAGTCGGTGTTATCGAGAATTACGCAGGGCCGGTCGAGGCATTCTTGTTCACGGGCACCAATATGACCCGCTTAGCGCCCCTACGAACCGGCGAGAGTGCCTCCGTAAACGATATCAACGACCGGGGCTACATAGTGGGTTGGGCCACAGACATCCGGAACGAATTCGGGACGCCGTATGGGCTTAGCGCGTGTCTCTGGACAGCCGGCCGAGCGTACGATCTAAACGATCTCGCATCCCGAGAGGAGGGCTGGTTTTTAACACATGCCACAGCGATCAATAACATCGGCCAGATAGTGGGGTATGGCTATCTCAGAGGGGAATACCGCGTTCTTCTCCTGACCCCAGACCGGTCATAGGCGAAGCAAGGGACGAACAGGTCGCCGACAAATACGTACCAATCTGATCAGCGTGCCGATATAATAGCTACGTGGACAATCGAACTCAAGAGTGGCTGCACCGCACGCGGCAGCTGGATCGCAAGCATGCAATCCGGGGCGGCGTTCAGCGCGATAGCATTGCGATTAGGCAGACATCCGCGACAATTGTCGGTGCTATTGCGATTATAGCAGTCCTACTGATTTCGCCAATCCGGGTTTCCGAGTCGCCTAAACTACCCTCCGCCATCGAAACCGGCGCGCAGGATCGCGTGCAGGTTGCGCCAGAGAGTCCTACCGGCCATGCGGTGAGGGTTGTCGGTGCGATCGTTCCAGCGGCCGTTCTCCCGCCAATGGCTTCTTCGAGCGGAATCCCGATCGTGCCACCCGCCGTCCCGATCTGGAATAGTCATCGCGTGACGGGCAAGACCGACTTCGAGATTCCGACTGAGCTCCCCGCGCCACTGCCTCCCGACGGCCGAGCGCCCAACCTCGTTACGCGTTAGTTAGAGGTGGCTACAGTTAGCGCCTAAGAGCGGATTCTTCGACGATAAAGCCGTCTCAGAATGCCACGATCGCCGAATTACGGTTCGATGATCGCCTGCTTGCGCCAGTCCAGCGACCTCCGAGGCCAATCCCGGCAGCTTGTCGAGCACCCATTCCGCCGAATCCATGTCGGTAACGTGGAACTCCTTTTTCCGCTCCACATGCCCGATAACTTCCCCAGTTTCGGGATCGATGATATACCCGTTGATAATAATCGACGTGGTTACTTCAATAGTTTCCATTGCCAAATACAAACACAGCAGTTGCTTTGTCGATTAAATGGCCGCTTGCGGAAATCCTCCGGTCAAGCGGCCATCCTGGTATTACGGCGGGCTGATACAGCGGTTACTTGAGCTCGACAATGAGCACACGCAGGGTCGTTTTCCCGACATTCTTCGCCCGATGCTTCTCGGCCGGAATCCACAGGACGTCGCCCGCCTTGAGCTTGGCGGTCTGGCTGTTTCCGCTCGGCCGATAGATCGTGAGCGTTCCCCTTGTGATGGCATAGCCCATGTGGTCCGGATGCGAGTGCCACGGGATGCTCTGTCCGGGCTTGAAGGTCACTTCCAGCACGCGGACTTTCTCGTTTTCGAACTTCTGCTTGTACATGTGTCCGGCGGCGGTGAGCGGGTCCTGTCCCATCGACACGGCGCTGACGGATAGGGTGAGTGTTGCGAGAATCAGGGTTAACATCTTTGCCATTTCCGCGTCCTCCTTAAGGCTGATGTAGACCAGCCATCCTTCGCCAGACGGCCGGCCCTGGACTTTATCTAGTCTCTATATACCCGGGATGTTGTTAGACTGTCTGCGTCGCGGGATTTGCACGGACGGTTGTATTTAGCGAATCTGGTGCACAGAATGTGCCGAATTACTCGTCGGATCTGCGTTGACTTTCGTGCACCACTAATGGTAGAGTCTCAACTCTCCTCAATCCACTCCCTGGGACTTGCCGGATGCTGACAGACCCGGCGGGCTTTATCCGCCGTCTGAATCCCCCCAACCGAGAATTCGCACCCGGTACGGCCGGTGTCACTCCTCATCGCACAACCTACCAGGTCTTTGACCACGGCACTCCCCGTGGTCGAACCGCCGTGCGCGGCATTGCGCGCAGGAAACCCGGCGAACCCGTCATTCTGAGCATATAAACAAGCTTGGCCTGCTGGTTCGGGAAAGAAACGATCGGCAGGCCGTCATCCTGCAAGGACCTGCTTTTCGCCGTTAGTTTCTTAAGAGCCGCCGTTGCGAAGCATTTGCTTCTAGGTCGATTCCGAAACGACTTCATAGCGGATTCTTCGATCATAAAGCCGTCTCAAATGACAGTTCTCGTACCAGCCTTATCTTAGTATCCCTTTTGCGAAACGGGGAGTGGCGGTCGGACAGCCATTCGAATCAGGCTATTCGTATTCCTCGCTGTCGAGGTTGTTGGCGGGGTGGAAGAGGCGTTCGGCATCTAGGCGAGTCATGAGGATCTCGCGGGGTTTGGCGCCGTCGGGCGGGCCGACGATTCCGCGTTCTTGCATCACATCCACGATACGGGCGGCGCGGGTGTAGCCTATCTTGAAGCGGCGCTGAAGCATGGAGGTGGACGCCTGGCCGTTCGTGACCACGAGCTTCACGCAAGCTTCGAACAGCTCGTCGTCTACCTCGTCATCCCCGCCCAAGCTGCCGCCGCCATATCCGGATTCGCCCGGTTCTGCGAGCATGATGGAATACTGCGGCGGGCCTTGCTCTTTGAGGTAGCTCACCAGCGCGTTGGTCTCGTGCTCGGAGAGGAAGCAGCCCTGAATCCGCATCGGCTTTGAAGCGTCGATCGGCATGAACAGCATGTCGCCGCGGCCAATCAACCGTTCCGCGCCGTTCATGTCCAGGATCGTGCGCGAGTCCACTGAGGAACTGACGGCGAAGGCGATCCGAGACGAGATGTTCGCCTTGATGAGTCCGGTGATGACGTCCACGGATGGCCGCTGCGTGGCGATGACAAGATGGATTCCAGTGGCCCGGGCGAGTTGGGCAAGCCGGCAGATGGACGTTTCCACCTCGGCGCCCATCTGCATCATGAGGTCGGCAAGCTCGTCCACGAAGATCACGATGTAGGGTAACCGCTCGTCGGCGGGTACGCGCTGGTTGTAGCCGTCTATGTTGCGCGTCTGCAATCGGGCGAACTGATCGTACCGGCGGTCCATCTCCTTAAGGGCGGCGCGGAAGAGGCCCGCGGCCTGCTTCACGTCCTTCACTACCGGGTGCATGAGATGGGGGATTCCGTCCCAAAGCGAGAGCTCCACGCGCTTCGGGTCGATCATCAGGAACTTCACGTCATCCGGGGTGGCGCGATATAGTATCGACGCGATGAGCGTGTTGAGACAGATAGACTTCCCGGAGTTGGTAGAGCCCGCGACGAGCAGGTGGGGCATCTTGGCGAGGTCGGCGTAACGATTCTGGCCGGCCACGTCCTTGCCGAGGCAGAAAGTGAGCTTGCTGGGGGCGTTCCAGAAGTCCGGGGTGTCGATCGACTCCCGGAGGCTGACGAGCGCCGGGATCGGATTGGGAACCTCCACACCGATTGCGGATTTGCCCGGAATCGGAGCTTCCACACGTACGTCAATGGCGGCGAGCGCCATCGCGAGATTGTCGGCCAGCGAGACGATCTTGCTGACCTTGATTCCGGGCGCGAGCTGAATCTCATAGCGGGTGACGGTAGGCCCGTGCGCAACTTCCACGACCTCCGACTGGATGTTGAAGTGCTCCAGCGTCTGCTCCAGCACCTTGATCTTTTCCGCCATCTCCTGGACGCCTTTTTTCGGCGGTGGGGGAGGCTGATTCAGGAGCGAAAGTGGGGGCAGCTTGAAGTCGCCGGTCCCGCCGGTCTCCGCGTCCAGACTGGGGAAAGGCGGCTGGGCAAGGGGCGCGGGGCGGTGGGCTTTGGTCCTTGGGCGTTGAGCCGTTTGGTAGTTAGGTTGTTGGGATTCCGGGTGGTCAGGTGTTCGGGTGTTCGGGTGTTCGGGGGCGGAATCCGAATCGGGCCGCTTGCCTAGGAATGAGAATAGGGAGCGTTTCCTGGGTTCCGGTTGAGCCTCTTCGTCTTCAAGGCCCGGTGGGAGAGCTTTACGCGATGCAATGGGTGTCTTTGAGCCGATCGTCTTTTGCTTTACGAAGCCTGCGCCCTGCTTGGCTGCGGCCAGCCCGGCATTGGCGGGTCTTTGGAAGACGAAATGCAAGACCTCGACGAAGGGACGCTCGACGATAAGGACCACCGCAACACAGGCAAGCGCGATGAGTAGAAGGTAGCTGGTTGTCGTCCCGAGCAGCTTTACAAACAGGATTCCGAAAGCCCCGCCGATCACTCCGCCGGCTTCCATGACCGGTCCCGGGTTCTCCGCCAGCGAAGGCATGCTCCCGCTAAGCGCGCTGATGTGGCGGCCCGTTACGAAAGCCAGGAAGAGAATAGCGGATCCTGCTGTTGAGTGGTTGAAAGCGAGCCGGTCATATCCAACAAGGAACATAGCCCCGATGAACATGAGGATGACCGGGATGGCAAACGCGCCGGACCCGGCCAGAATCCGCAGGCATCTGACCATGATGTCAGGCACCGGCGCGCTCTGGTTAAACGTCAGCCACAGCAGACAGGCCGCGCCGGTGAAGAAGAAGACCAGGCCGAGAATATCGGCCGCCCGTCGGCTCGATGAACCGGCATTAGAGAGGGATCTTGACTTGACCATGTTGCCTGCTTGCTTGTGTCGGTGTTTGAGTGAATACCTGGTAGGATTATCGGGTTTCCGGGTCCGTAGACTCAGGGTTGATAGCTCGTATTGTCGTAGAAGATTAAGGCAGCGGAGGGAGGCCGAGGCTCGATCGCACCAAGTGCGCTACGCGTGCCGCACTGCCCAAAGCTTCGTCGGCGTCGGCACGATCGGCGAAGTACCCCGGATAGCGAGTTTAGACGGCCCGTGTGCTGAGAAGATCGAGCTCTGCACGCAGCGAGTTCCAGGACGGCTCTATCGGCAACAGCAAATTGAGGAGGGTGCCGAGTGAGTGCGTCTTGGGAGAATTTATTCCGGCCTCGTTTAAGCGTGGCTTCAGGTACTTCTCAGCACACTGCTGAGCATGGAATGAAACGGCATCGTAGTGCCCGTCAACGTCTGCGAGCAGAATCCGCGCGACCTTCAGATCGTCCTCAGCTTTCTGTAGCCATTCATTCGTCTCAGGAAGCATAAAGGGTCTTTCCCAGTCGCACCACTTCCCTAAGAAAGGTATCGCCCTTTGCCAAGCGTTTCTCAAGCTCATCCGGAGTGCGAACAAGGAGGTCTGTCGCGAACACTGGACGGGTTTGTGTCAGGATCGCCGCTGCCTTACGGTAAGGCTTGCCCTCTACGGACATGACGATCAGGAGGTCTACGTCGGAATCCGGTGTCGGGTTGCCGTAGGCGTACGAACCAAAGAGGATAATCCTGTTCGGCTTGAATTCGCGCGCAATTCGGTCGGCCAGGTCCTGAATTTGCTCCATTGAAACCATGGTACTCATTATACGGGACCACGGCCCGTTTCGGGGGGAACGAACGGAAACATGTTTCGTCCTCTGGGATTCGATCGTTGTGTACTCTGTTCCTGCTCAGGGATAATGTCCGTTAATTGCT
>JBKJZI010000236.1:0-54332 GCA_046715155.1 Chthonomonadales bacterium
CTGAATGCGCGCCGGAGCCGCTGGATTCCGAGCATACGCTGTTCATCCTCTATACCTCCGGCTCGACCGGCAAGCCGAAGGGAATCCAGCACACGACCGCCGGATACCTGACCGGAGTCTACGCGACCACCAAGTGGGTTTTTGACCTGAAGGAAGACGACATCTACTGGTGTACGGCGGACATCGGCTGGGTCACCGGGCACTCCTATATCGTCTATGGTCCGCTGGCGAATGGGGCGACTTGCGTGATGTACGAAGGCGCGCCGGATACGCCGGAGCGCGACCGGTTCTGGAAGATCATCGAGAAGCATAAGGTCACTATCTTCTACACGGCGCCGACGGCGATTCGGACCTTTATGAAGTGGGGCGACGAGTATCCGGGGCGGTGCGACCTGTCCTCCCTCCGGCTGCTCGGTTCTGTTGGCGAGCCCATCAATCCGGAAGCCTGGATGTGGTACCAGGAGCACATCGGCTGGGGCCGCTGTCCCGTCGTGGATACCTGGTGGCAGACGGAGACCGGGCACATTCTGATCACCCCACTCCCCGGAATCACCAGCACGAAGCCCGGTTCGGCGACCTTCCCCTTCCCTGGAATCGAGGCGGACGTAGTGAACGACCGCGGCGAATCCGTGCCGCTCGGCGGGGGCGGTTACCTGGTCATCAAGAAGCCGTGGCCGGGAATGCTTCGCACGCTGTGGGGAAATGACGAGCGTTACCGCGATGTCTACTGGAGCCGATTTCCGGGAGTGTACTTTCCTGGCGATGGGGCGAAGCGGGATGACGAGGGCTACTACTGGCTGCTTGGCCGCGTGGACGACGTGATGCTGGTGGCCGGCCACAACATCAGCACCATGGAGGTGGAATCCGCGCTGGTGGAGCACCCGGCGGTCGCCGAGGCCGCGGTCATAGGCAAGAAACACGACATCAAAGGCCAGTCCCCCTGCGCATTCGTCACCGTCCGCGAGGGATTCCAGACCGGCGATGCGTTGGCCGATGAGCTCAAGGCCTTCGTCGGCAAAAAGCTCGGCGCCGTGTGCCGCCCGGACGATATTCTCTTCACCGCAGACCTCCCCAAGACTCGCAGCGGCAAGATCATGCGCCGATTGCTGAGAGACATCGCCGAAGGCCGCGCCCTTGGGGATACAACGACGCTCGCCGACCCCGCCGTAGTATCCGGCCTCAAAGAAAAGTACGAATCTGAGGAAGGCTAAACCGCAGTGTCCGAGCGACGACCACACGAAAACTGTTATTGGGTAGACGAAGCTTTGCTCGCTGGTGAATACCCGGGGGACAAGGATGCCGGTAAGGCGCGCGCAAAGATCGGAAGCATCCTGGACGATGGCGTCACTTGTTTTTTTGATCTCACCATGGAATGCGAGCTGGTACCGTACGAACAATCCCTTAATTCTGAATCCGCCAAGCGGGGTACAGTCACAGAATACCAGAGATTCCCGGTTCCCGATCTCGGGATTCCGACGGCTGACCAGATTACTGCGATCCTTGATGCAATTCAAGCGGCGGCAAGGATAGGGCGAAAATCATATATCCACTGTTGGGGTGGCGCCGGAAGGACCGGCGTCGTCGTTGGATGTCTCTTCGTGCGGCGCGGGATGTCTGGGACCGAAGCGCTCGAAACGGTATCACGACTCTGGTCCAGTGTAGAAAAAGCGTATCGAAGTCCTGCATCGCCTCAAACCGGCGGTCAAAGAAAGGCGGTTCTGGAATGGAGCGAGCCTTCTCGCCGGATGAATGCCGGAAAGGTTAATATTAATCGGCAAACCATAAGCCGATTCCGCGGTTGTCTACTCGGTCTAGCCGTCGGTGATGCAGTGGGAACGACTCTGGAGTTCAGAAGTCCGGGAACATTTGCGCCCATCAAGGACTTGGCAGGCGGAGGACCCTTTCGTTTGTCACCGGGCGAGTGGACTGACGATACGTCGATGGCGCTTTGCCTCGCTGCAAGCTTGATTGAATGTGACGGTTTCGACCTTAAAGATCAGATCGAGCGATATGTGCGGTGGTGGAAATCGGGTTACCTTGCATCAAACGGGCGTTGTTTTGATATCGGAAACACCGTTCGTAGAGCACTGGAATCCTATACACAGACGGGCAATCCTGAATCTGGACCAACAGACACGATGTCGGCTGGGAATGGGAGTATTATGCGGCTGGCTCCGGTAGCAATGGCCCACTTCTATGATCCTGGTGAAGTCGCGAGTAAAAGTGAGCTTAGCTCGCGAACTACGCATGGGACTAAGACAGCCCTGGATGCGTGTCGTTTCTTTGGCGTCTTGCTGGCTGGTGCCTTGAACGGAGCGACCAAGGATGACCTCCTAGCGCCAGACTTCGAACGCGCTTCCAAGGTCTTCACCGAATCGCCGCTTCATCCGGAGATCATGAGGGTAGTGTCCGGCTCGTACAAGACGAAGAATCCGCCGGAGATTCGCGGAACCGGTTATGTCGTGCAGTCGCTGGAAGCGGCACTCTGGGCATTTTACAATAGTACGTCTTTCGAGGAAGGCTGTTTGATGGCTGTGAATCTCGGTGATGACGCCGATACCACTGGCGCGGTGTACGGGCAGTTCGCCGGCGCCTATTACGGGGAAGACAGTATTCCAATTAAGTGGCGAGAGAAGCTGGCCCATAGAATCGCCATCGAGCTTTTGGCCGAGCAAGTGTACGCGCTTGCTCGGCGAAACGGCGCTGGTTAGTGTAGACTCGATTGGGCGATGGCGGCGACAATCCGGAAAACTTGCATGTAGACCTGAAAGTAGGACGTTTAGAGAATGGCGTTGGACATAGACACCGCGAGAATACGACGCAAGCAGTCGAAATCCAAAGCGAAAAATCCCATGACCGCATGCCCGCCTCTTGATATGCTCGTTTTGCCAAAGAACGCGAAGGAGCCGCCTGATTTCGAGGCGCTGCTACAGTCTCTTCCTCGGTTTGATGCAGCGGAAGCGCAAAGCATGCGCAAAGCAATAGCGGACGAACGTGTGGAGAGGCGCCGGCATTCTCGCGAGACGGCCGATTGAATCTGCGCGTCATCGACACAAACATTGCGAGCATTATGATGGACCTGAATCCATTGCTGGCTCGCTATCAGCCCTACCTGATCGGATTCCGACTCGTATTGAGTTTCCAGTCCATAGCGGAAATGCGGCTCGGTGCGCTCAACGCCCGATGGGGCAAGAAACGGCTTCAGAAATTGGAATCCTTCCTCAGCGGGTTTACAATTGCAGTCTATACCGAAGAGCTTGGGAGAGCCTGGGCACAAGTCATGAATGATGCCAGACGCGCGGGAAGGCGGTTGGAGGCGGGTGACGGTTGGATCGCGGCAACAGCGCTCGTTCTCGGCGTACCCCTTGTGTCGGATGATAGGGACTTCGATGACGGTGCATGCCCTTCAATAATGGTGTTACGACCAATACCCTAGCGATTCTGTCAGGTGCAGGCATCACTGGATAGAGTTGTTTTTGAAATCGAGTAAGAACTCTATGGACGATAGGGCGTTTGTACAGTACCGTGGGATGCGCGTCAATCGGGATTGGGTCGAGGAGATCAAAAGGGCGCAGGAGAAGGCGACCTATCTGATCAACGGCGATGTTTTCGAACGCGTGGCGTTCGGCGAAGAACGGCATCTAACCGAGCGACCGAAGAATCCGTGCCTTGGCTGCGCCGTCCGTCCCGGCGAGTATCACGTTTCCGGCTGCGAATACGAGCGCTGCCCTGCCTGCGGCAAGGTGGCACTTGAATGCGACTGCCAATACTCGGATGAGTGAACATCGGTCAAATCCGACGGATCGGTAGGATCACTAAGGGTTGACGTAGGCTACTTCGCCGGAATCGCCTACGGCGCGGCGGGCGGCGATGAGCTTGCCGGCGGGGGTGGCTATGAAGCGGGATTCGGTTGGGGTGAGACTATCCTGATGGCGGAATCCGCGGATGGCTTTTGGCGTGGTGCTCGCCGCATGGGCGAGGATCAGTTTTGGGTTGGAGGGGTGGGACTGTATGGAAAGTCCCCACAGCTCCGTACCTCGCGTAGTGAGCCCGGACTTTGTGTCAACGATGGCGGAATCCGAGTAGCGCAAGGGGAGCTTCGACGTCAGGGCCGCCGGAATCCGGAGGTTCTGCGGCTTGCCGATCAGGAATACGCTGGACGCGCTGAGGTCTCTGGTGGTAACGGAACGGTCTGATTGAGTGCGTATTCGGGCGGTTGGAACTACGGAGGCGACCCACGCCGCTGCGGATTTGACCGCGCTTACCTCTGAGGCGGACCCGCCGGTGGCGTAAACGACCAATAGCAGTCCGACGGATGTGTGGAGACGCAGCAGATTAGGGCCCGGTGGGACCTCGGTGTCTGCGCGCAGGCTCTCACGCTGCGGGTCCAGCCAGACGGAATTGGGCGGGTTGGTCGTCTCGATGCGGAAGGGCGCGGCGGAGCCTTTAACCTGGATGTGTACGCTTCGGGAGCCGCCCGTGCTCTGAACCACCAGTGGAAGGCTGATCCAGAACGGCGGGGCAGGCTGGCTTATGGCTCCGGTGATCACATACTTCCCGTTTTCTTTTGCTGCTTTGACGTCAACCAGGCGCAGTTTGGGTAAGTCTGAGCGGTTGAGCCAGGGCGGGAAGAAGGCAGCCCATTCTTCGCCGGCCTCCTCCGTGACGGCTTTGATGAAGTCCTGCCATTCGGCGTCCTCGCACTGGCGGTGATTCCGGATGAACCGCCGCATGCAGGCGAGCGTCTTCTCCTGGCCGAGCAGCCGCTCGAGATTCTCCAATACCACGCTGCCCTTGCCGTAGCCGATGATCGATTCCGTCATCTCCATCGCATCGTTGGCGGTAGCCAGGGTGGCGCTCTTGAGCATCGGAATCATCGCGCCCATGACCTTCGTGTTGAATTCATGCAGCCCGGGTTTGCCGTTAACTCGCCCGTAGAGTCCGTCTGAATACTCGGCGAAAGACTCGTTCCAGAGCGTGCGGGTGTAGGTGTTCGGGACGACCCCGCCCCACCAGGTGTGCGCGACTTCGTGGACAATGGCGAGCGGGACATAATTCGCGGCGCACAGCGTCCAGGAATAGCACTCCAGCGCGGCCGGGAAGACGTCTGTCTCAACCACGGCGTAACTCGAGTAGGGATAGGGGCTGAGATTCCGGGCAAACCATTCGATGGCGTCGCCCGCGGTCTGGATCGCGGATTCGGCGCGCTCCGCGTTTGGACGCAGGAGCCACGCGGAGACGTTGATTCCGCCGATCTTGCGCGTGGTGACGGTGTACTTTCCGGCGGCGATGGTGAAGTAACTGACGGCCAGCTTGTTCGAGAACGAGTAGGTCGTTTCCGTTTCGCCGACGTTTTTGCCGAGCAGTTCTCCCTGGCCAATGGCTGACCAGCCGCGCGGGACCGTGATTGCGACCTCGTGCGTGGCGGGCAGGCGTCCGGTGTGGGCGTACCAGTAGGCGGTTAGCCCTGCCTGATTGTCCTTAATGTAATCTTCCGGACCTTCTCCGATCTTCGCTGTGAAAGCCAGGTCATAAACCGCATGGTCGCCTTCAGCCGGCTTTACCGCCAGGATTCCGCCCGCTTGCCGGAACTCGACCGGCGCTCCGTCGCGAGTTACGGCTGTGACATTGTAGATCGAGTTAAGGCGGAGGAAGGCGGCCGGCAGTCGGTCAGTCTTTTGCTCGACTTTTATGCGGTCCGTGATATGGACTCGGCGGTTAGGGAGATCGAAACGCACGGCCAGTTTGTGGTCGCGGATTCGGTACCCCGTAGTATCGGTCTCCGGAATCTCCCTCCCCAGCTTTGGGCCGGATTCCGTTTGCGAGATCGGATACAGATGGTCACCCGTCGATTCGCACGGGTGGTACTTGGTGACGTTGACGAAGGTGTTCCGGCCGGGCTCGGAAATCCAGGGGACCTCCAACCGCTTGACCTGCCAGGCCCGATCCGGGGCGACGAGGCTTTTGCCTTTAGTGGCCCACCGGAAGTCGTTCTCAACTCCGGACTGGGTCATCGCCTTTAAGGCACCGGCATCCTGCCGGTTCACGGCAAATGATAGTTTGGTTAAGAATGCCGGGTCGATTGCGGCGGCTCGCTGCGAACAGGCGGAAGCGCACGCCGCGACGAGGAGGCTCAGCGCAACTATTGGTTTGCCAAGGATAACGGGGAATCTCATTATCGTCTCGCTTTCGACCGGGCTAGACTCAGTATGCCGCCCATCGATTACGAATACGAGAACGATTACGAATCCACGCCGAGACTCGAAGAAATCGGGACTTCTCCGTCAGTTCAACTTCTTTCCGCACGCAGGGCAGAACAGCCAGCCCGGCCTTCGATCACAGCGACAACTGCGGGCCGCGCGCCGTTCGAGAGGCGGATGGACCTTCTTTGCGTGATTGAAAACGTAATAGGTCCGGCCGAGCATGCGGTAGCCACCGCAGACCTTGTCCAGCACAATGCGCAGAGCCGTTGTTGGGTCCGTGCCTCGGATGCATACGGTGATCCGTCCTGCGAAGTCGGGGGCCAGCATGTACGGAGCGCCGCCGCATTGATTGAACAGCTCCTGAACAACTCGCCGAGCATCGGCTTCCTTCGCATCGACCGATACCGCGCCGTATTGGCGGTCGTAGCGGACGAGGAGCGATTCCGCGCGGGCGGGGAGGGAAAGAACGGCCACACCCAGCACGACGGCCGGCAGCGAGAGACGGATGGATCGCATGGCTAACTCTCCTTTGGGGAAATGGTGTGATAGTCCTAACGCCCCCTCGGTCATTCCGTGACGCGCGGCCGAGCAGAGCGGAAGGGCGCTACCGCCGGGAACATGCGGTTCGGCCGCCGCGTCTTCCGAGAGTTGGAGTGCGGATAAGCGGACGCGTAGGGAAATATGCCGCCGCGCGAGGGCGGCGCTGGAGGTTCGGAATGGGAATGGTTAAGGAATGCTGGGCGATGACTCGAGGTGTGGCGCTGGGCGCCGGGCTGATGTACCTCCTGGATCCCGTGGCCGGCCGGCGCAGGCGCGCCATGATTCGCGACAAAGCAGTCAGCACGCTCTATGACGCGGAAGACCTGCTGGAGGGGGGAGTGGAAGACCTGGCGAATCGCGCTCGAGGCGCGGCGGCGGAAGCCATAAGCGCAGTGCGTAAGGATCCTATCTCGGACCAGACGCTTCACGACCGCATTCGGGCGATGATGGGCCGGATCGTCTCCCATCCACGTGCCATCGAAGTATGCGTCGATTGTGGGCGCGTTACTTTGAGCGGCGCGATCTTTTCGGACGAAGCGCCGAAGTTGATCTACGCGGTCTCGGGGATGCGCGGAGTCAATGGCGTCGAGAATCTGCTCGAGAAACACGGAGTGCCGACGGACCATCCCGCCCTTCAAGGACACGCCGCTTCAACCGGGCCACAGCCCGAATTCTTGCAGACTTATTGGACCGACGGTCCTCGACTGGTGGCGTGTCTCGCTGGATGCGCGCTCGTCTTGCGAGGAGCAAGAGCAGGCGGAGCGCTCGGTCTCACCGCCGCGCTTGGCGGAATCGCGTTGATGAGCGAAGCGGCCGAGCGCACTCCAAAAGCGGACCAGCCTAAACTGAGCAAACGCAGATCGCAGCCGGAGTCCGAGATTCGGCGCTACGATTTGCCGGCAATGGAGCAGGCGCCGGATTTAATGGAGGCGGACGCAGCGTAGGCTATTGAAGCGGCGCCGGCGCCGAGGCGCGCCAGCCGGCTTTGAGTTGGGCGCGAAGGCGTTCGACCAGGTCCTTGTTTTCAGGCCGCGCGGCGACGTTCTCATTCTCGACGGAATCCGCATGATGGTCGTAGAGTTCCACTCCTACCGATTCGCCTGCTGCTGAGGCCCATTCAGTGAAACGGTACCGCTCAGTGCGTATGGAGCGGCCCATTACTCCGCTCGCTCGTGGGTACTGGCTGAAGGCGGCGCTTTTCCAGGCGCGGTTTGGATTCTCCATCAGCGGAACCAGGCTTGTACCCTCGATCCCATCCGGCACGGGCAGGCCGGCGAGCTGCGTCAGAGTCGGATAGACGTCTACGAACTCCACCAGGCGGTCGGTCTTAGCGCCCCGCGTTTTCTGACCGGGAGCGCTAACAATGAGCGGGGAGCGGGTGGCGACCTCGAAGTTGCTGTGCTTGCACCAGAGCCCGTGCTCTCCCAGGTGCCAGCCGTGGTCTCCCCACAGGACGACAATGGTGTTTTCACGCTGGCCGTTCTTCTCCAGGGCGTCAAGGACCCGGCCGACCTGCGCATCCATGTAGCTGGCCGCAGCGTAATAGGCGCGAATCAATTCGCGCGCTTTGTCCGTGGGGACCGGCCCCTCCCTGGGAATATCCGAGTACTGGCGCAGCTCACCGGAGTTGTGCAGGGCGGCCGGTGGGCAGTCCTTCGGCGCATGGTAGTTGTCGGGAAGCTTTATGGATTCCGGTGGGTAAAGATCGAAGTACTTCTTCGGCGCGATGAACGGCAGGTGGGGCTTGTGGAAGCCGACTGCCAGGAAGAATGGCGATGTCTCCGCCTTGTACTCGGCCAGCAGATCGACGGCCCTATCGGCAATCTTTCCGTCGCCAAGCCCATTGTCCGCGGAATCCGCCGCTTCCCAGGACGTCCCTCGCACCGCGCGGCCGGGGCGGGCGACCTTTAGCGCCGCGCCGGTTTTCGGATCGCGCTCGAGGACCTGCTCGCTGCGCAGCCTGCCGCCCGCGGCCCGAATCCGCGCGCGCTCTTTCTGAATAGCCTCCCTTGTTGCCGGGTTGGTGTATTCCTGGCCGCGCGGATTCCAGGTTGGGGCGCTCCACGATAACGGGTCGTCCAGTCCGGGATGATAGATCTTGCCGAGGGACTGCGTGTGATAGCCGTTGTTCTTGAAGTGCTGCGGCAGCGTCACTACGTCCGGCAGGTTCAGCCGCAGATGCGTTTCCAGGTCGTATACCTTCGTGGTATCGGGCCGCCGTCCTGATAATAGCGAGACTCGCGACGGGTTACAAACTGCCTGCTGGCAATAGGCGCGTGAAAACAGGATTCCGCCGGCGGCCAGCGCATCGATGTTCGGCGTCTTGATCATACCGCCATAGCACCCGAGCTGGGGCCGTAGGTCGTCCACGGCGATGAATAGGACATTCGGGCGCCGCGAAGGATTCTGGCCCGCGGCCGGAATTGCGAACATAAGTGAGGTAAGTAGAAAAACTGTGCGGATCCCAAGCATCACGCGCCTCCGATCCACAATGTGGTCTCCTCCGAATTCTTCGTCAAAGCCGTCATCCCTCCCCGCCGGCAGGTTGTGTAACGCTGTACGGTGAATTGACGGTAGTGTTTGAGCGAACCGACCCCTACGATGGAGAATGCCTCTTGAACTTCCTCTTCTTTTTCGTGATGATTCTCTGCGCCGTTGGCGTTTCACATGCCGATTTGAAAGCTGTGAATCTGCGCTGCGAGTCCCTCGTCAATCCGCTCGGAATCGAATCCGTCAAGCCCCGGCTGAGCTGGATGCTCGAATCGGGCGAGCGTGGACAGTTGCAGACGGCCTACCAGATTCTGGTCGCCGGCGACGAGAAGAACCTCCGCTCGAACAAGGGCGACGCGTGGGATTCCGGCAAAGTGGCCAGCGATGAATCTCTGCACATCGATTACGCGGGCAAACCGCTAGAAGCGATGAAGCGCTACTATTGGAAGGTGCGCGTGTGGGATAGAGACGGGAAGGCATCCGCATACAGCCGGCCCGTTCGATGGGAGATGGGACTTCTGAATCCGCGCGGCGAGGGGCTGAAGTGGATCGGCCGGACCCTTGACAAGGACGTGCGGCCGGCGCCACTGCTTCGAAGACAGTTCAAATTGAGCGGTCCGGTTGAGCGCGCGACGGCCACCATCTGCGGCCTCGGATATTACGATCTTCGCATAAACGGCCAACGTGTAGGAGATCATCGGCTCGATCCCGGTTATACGCGCTACGACCGCCGCGTTCTTTATGTGACTCATGATGTGACGAAGCTTCTAAGGAAGGGGGAGAACGCGGTCGGAGTCGTCCTCGGGTCCGGTTGGTACAACTTTCATCCGCTCGCGGTTTGGAACTTCGACAAGGCGCCCTGGCGCGCCGCGCCCAAACTCTGGATGCAGGTCGCGGTCCGTTATGCGGATGGGAGTTCCGAGATAGTCCAAACCGATGAGAAGTGGAAGACGTCTTCGGGTCCTATTACGTACGAATCGGTCTATAGCGGCGAGACGTACGATGCGCGCCTGGAGAAGCCCGGATGGGACACCGTCGGTTACGACGACCGAGATTGGCAGCCGGCCCTGGTGGTCGCTCCACCCGGAGGAAAACTGGTATCCCAGCAGATGCCGCCGATTCGGGTAACGAAGACACTGAAACCCGCTCGGATTCTGGAGCCTTCACCGGGCGTGCATGTCGTGGATTTCGGGCAGAATCTGTCCGGTTGGGCGGAGATCAGTGTCAACGGTCCGGCGGGAACCGAAGTAACGCTCAAGTACGCTGAAAAGATCAAGTCGGACGGGAACCTCGACCGGAGCAACCTTGACGTCCACATGATCAAAACGAATCCACCGCAGCGATTCCAGACTGATGCTTATATTCTCAAGGGCGGCGGCACGGAACGCTGGGAATCTTCGTTTGAGTACAACGGATTCCAATACGTGGAGGTCACCGGATTCCCCGGCAAACCGACGGTTGAGAACTTTCGGGCGAAGGTATGCAACAGCGCGGTTGAGCCGGTGGGGGAGTTCTCTTGCTCGAACGAGCTGCTGAATAAGATCTGGGAGGCAGGGCGTTGGGCGTTTCTGAGTAATTTGCAATCGATTCCGACCGACTGCCCCCATCGGGAGAAGAACGGCTGGACAGGCGACGCGCATCTAGCCTGCGAGATGGGGTTGTTCAATTACGACGCAGCGACAGTCTATGCCAAGTGGATCAATGACCTGGAGGATGAGCAGAAGCCGACCGGCGAGCTGCCCGGAATCGTGCCGACTAGCGGCTGGGGTTATGAGTGGGGCAACGGTCCGGCCTGGGATTCCGCCTATCTGCTGGTTCCCTGGTACGTCTATGTGTACACCGGCGACAAGCGGATTCTGACCGACCACTACGACGGATTCAAGCGGTATGTCGACTACTTGACGACGAAAGCGGACAAGGGAATCGTCTCGATAGGTCTCGGCGATTGGGCGCCCTGGAAGACAGAGACTCCGGTGGCCGTGACCTCGACCGGCTATTACTATGTCGACGCCGTGATCGTATCGAAGACTGCGGAGCTGCTGGGAAAAGTGGACGAGTCGATCCGGTATCGCGAGCTGGCGGACTCCATCAAGAAGGCGTTCAATGTCCGCTTTGTAAACCGCGAAACAGGAAACGTCGCGAACGGCTCTCAGACGGCGTTGAGCTGCGCCCTCTATCAAGACCTATTGGACTCCGAAACGCGCCCGAAGACGCAAGCGCGCTTGGTGGAAGCGGTGCAGAAGACCGATGGCCACATCGATACTGGAATCCTTGGCGCCAAGTACATTCTGAACGTGCTGACGGATATGGGTCGGGCGGACGTGGCCTATGGAATTGCGAGCAAGGAGACGATTCCGAGCTGGGGCTGGTGGATCAAGCAGGGCGCGACAACGCTTTGGGAACAGTGGAACGGCACAGAATCGCGAAATCACATCATGTACGGCGACATCCTCGCGTGGTTCAATAAAACCCTCGCCGGAATCAACCCCGACCCCGCCACTCCCGGTTTCAAGCGGTTCATCATCAAGCCGCACCTTCCACCGGGTTTACGAGCAGTCAAGGCAAGTTATCGGTCCGCACGCGGCGCCGTTCGAGCGGGATGGACTCGAAATGGGGACACGATTCTGCTTAATGTTGAAGTCCCGGCAAACACATTTGCCGTAGTCTACGTGCCGGCGCGTGATAAGCGGTCAGCCTTTGGAGGGTCGGGTGGGCCAATTCGATACGAGCACGGGTATGCGGTATTCGAGGTTGGTTCCGGCAAGTACAGCTTCATCAGCAGTTTGAAAGTGCCCAAGTAACGCAAGGGGAGTAACAGTGTCTTCCGTTCCGATCTTAGTATTGCCGGATCAAACCGAATCTTGCCGCGCGCGCATGGAATCCGATCCACTGAACGCGGAAGCGCTTGGCGAGCTGCGAGAGGCGCTACGGCTCGACGGGGGGAAGCTTGGCGCTCTCGAAGCCCTCTCGAAGGTGTGCGACGTTCTTGATGGCGGTAATTCCGCAGAATCCGATTCCGAGCCCCTGCGTAAGCCGTTGAATAAGGCAGAACATGAAGGGCTGGTGGTGCATCCGCGGGAGAAGCAGGAGCGCCGGCATAAGCTTGCCTCGCTTCTCGGGCGCGTGCTTCACCTTGTTCAGGGCGATGAAGCGGCGAAGACGGTCACGCGGGTTTGTGAGAGCGGGACCGATACGACCTATCCGGCGCTTGATTTGGCGAATAAGGCTTGCTCGGGATTCCTGGGCGTGCAGCCACCCGCCGTGTATGTCGCTCGGGGAGAGGAGCCGTTATTTGTGGCTATGCTGGACCGCGCTCCGTTTCTCTGCGTTCATCATGATTACGTGGCGGAGTCCAATCGCAAGCTATCGGAGTCGGAGCTCCGATTCGGGCTGGCGCACCAACTGGAGCACGTTAAGAGCGGTCACACGGCTTTGCTGCAGATCAGTCCGGAGAGGCTGGAAGCGCTGATGCTCGACCAGGTCCCGTTCCTCTTCCGCACGCCTATTCAGCTCGCTAGCAAGGCGGTGGGGTTTAGCCGGGCGAATCTGGCGGCGAAGAAGATCGGTGATTGGCTGCCCGACAACTCGCGAACGGCGAAAGTGTTTGACACGGTCGGCGACCTGCTGCCGGACAAGGACCAGGAAACGATCTTGCCGGAAGTGGTGCACGATTGGGTGCGCGCGTGGATTCAGGCCGTAGAATACAGCGCTGACCGCGCCGGCCTTGTCGCTTGCGGCAGCGTAGGCTCCGCGGTTTCGGCCATTGTCGCACTCTCACCTGAGCTTGCGGCAGCGAAGCACAAGATTCCCACATTGCGACGCCTACTCTCAGATTGCGAACGCACCGATCGCGCCACTGCCGACCGAATTCGTGAGCTTCTCCGCTTCGCCTTTTCACGGGAATATCTTACTTTCGCGGCGGGATGACGCGCGACTTTAGGGCTCCACGGCGCTAGGGACGACGCCGATGGTCGCGCCTGGGGTCGTACGCCGCTCCGGGAGCTCCTGGCGCCTCCGCCAACCACGCGGGCTTGAACTTTGGCCCGTACGGGCCGGAGGTAAATTCGAAGTTGCCCATCTCACCCCAATGGCCGGAATAGTTGAGCCAGCTCGGATTCGTCCGGTCGACCCACTCCAGCCTTTCCCAGGTGCGCCAAACGGGCCCGGATGCGTCCATATGGTCAAACGATTTGCGTCCGGCCGTGGGAAAACTCGCGTGGCTGTGATGCGCGGAGTAAACTACCGGACGTCCTTCCGAGTTCATGCAACTCGCCGCTGGATGCCACTCGCCGCCGTTGTGCGCCGCGTAGTAGACGTGGCTCGCCTTGCCGTTAATCACTCGCACCGTTATATGCTCGAAATCCCCTTCGTGACCGACGATCTCCACGCCAGGGATGTGCGACTTGCCGAGAACGGGATCGCCGTTGTAGGCATAGAAGAACCAGTACTGGATGTCCAGGTAGCCCCGACCCTCGATGGTATGCGCGTAGCAAACGGCCGAGGCGAGGTCTCCCTGGCGCGTCGTCTTTTCATCCCGGTCATTAGGAATTTGTAGGAAGAAGTCGCTTTTGCTGCGACCGCCGGAGCTCTGGCCGCGGCGAGATTGGGCGGCGATGGCCGCCGGCGTCACCTGCCCCTTATTCAGGACCTGGTCGTCGCTCCGCAGGCGACGGTGCAGGCGCATGTGTACGCGCTGCATGTACCATAGAGTTGACGCTGGACGGTAGGAATCACGCGAGTGGAGCCGCACTTCGGGGGCAAGCTGGCGCACCAACGTCTCCGTATCGGTCGGCCTGGGAATTGCGCCCTTCTGAACTTCCGCCTGACCGGCGGCATAACCCGAAATCAAACAGATGCCGATGGAAACAATCGCCCACTTCACGGCAGACCCTCCCGGAGTTTCTCTAGTGTCTTCTGTGGATAGACACTCGATAACGCTCCGGCGTGGGTCTCGTTTATTATGGATTCGGGCTCAGAGAGCGTTGGCGGCGCGGGGCCTTTTTGATCTCGCAGCCGAACGCTTTGGTCTCCGGCGTGGCGACGGGTTTGCCCGCGAGAACGGAATCGAGGGCGTCCTTCAGGTAGCGCTGTTTGACGGCGGCGGGATCCTGATTGTCATCGATAGAGCCGCTATAGACCGCGGTTCCTTTTGCATCCACCACCCAGACGGTCGGAGTGAACTCAACGGCGAATCGGTTCGCGAGGCTGTTCCGCATATCGCGCGCCACCGGGAAGCCGATCTTACGTTCTTCCGCGCGCGCTTTGATCGCCACGGTCCGTTCGCCCTGGTTGGGATAGAGCCCGAGGAACGCCACGTCTTTGTAGGCCGGATCTGTGGCGAGCTCAGATAGGCGCTCCTCATACGCCTTCGTTACAGGACAATCCACGCTGAGGAAGAGGACCGCTGAAACCTTTTTGCCGGCCGGAAGCAGGGTGGCGGTCTTTGCGTTGACATCCTTCACCGAAAAGCTTGGGACCGGCTGGCCGACCTTGCCCTTCCAGTTGGAAAGCAGCAGGGCGAGGTTTTCGCCGTGGCGGGTGGTGAAAGCGCCGCCGGTGCGGTCGAACTGGGCGTTGACATTGCGGTCGATGTGGGTGATTGTGCCCGTAGTTCCGATCACGAAGGTAACACGCGCGGCGCGGCCACTGGGCTGCAGAACGCCATAGGCTTCGCTCATCTTCTTGTCGGAATCGGCAAGCAGTGGGAAGTTCAGCATCTCCTTCTCGTGGAACGCTTTCTGGGCTTCCACGGTGTCGGTGCTGATTCCGAATACGACGGCGTTACGCTCCTGAATGCGGCCCATCACGTCCCGGAGGGCCTTAACTTCGCACGTTCATCCAGGCGTCCCGGCGCTGGGATAGAAGGCAAGCACAACGCGCTTGCCGCGGTAATCACTGAGCTTCTGGAATTTGCCGGAATGGTCGGCCATTTCAAATTCCGGCGCTTTCTGGCCGACTTCCAACTCCGCGCCCTTGGCGCCGGGCGCCAGGGCCAGCGTGCAGATTATGGCCGGAACGACCCCTCGCAATGAGATCATAATTGCTCCTTGAGATTGCCTGAATCCGACGACGAACCATGGAGCCGGACCATAATCCAGGCGGTAATCCATCTGACTAAGTGTAATCCACAGTCGCGCGCGGGGTCAATGCGTCTGTGGCATAATCGTTTTAGCGTTCCAGAAGGAGTGGATTGTGAGCGAAGCGCGGGCCGTGGTAATCGCTAATGTCGCGCCGATGAGGGGCGAACCAGGCAGCCGATCGGAACAGACGAGCCAGGCGATCTTTGGCGAGACGGTGCGGGTCCATGAGGAGTCGGGCGAGTACACGCGGATTCAGACTCCGGATTCCTACTCCGGCTGGATACGGTCATCTCAGCTCTGGGTGCTGGAGACTGATGAGCGGTACCCAAACCCGACGCGCGCCGCCATGGTCTCATCGCTCATTCTTCCGGTCTTTCGCGAGCCATCCGGACGGTCGGAGCGGATTACGCTGCTTACTCTGGGCACTGCGGTCGAGCTGGCGGACGGGGATGCGGGATCCGCGTTCTTCCCCATCCGGTTTCCGGGTGGGGAGATCGGATACCTGGAGAGCTCAGCGCTCATCGTGCCGCACTACCCACCGCCGGAAGAGCTGGGTCCGAATCTGGCCGTCGTTGCGCGCGGCCTGATTGGGGCGCCGTATCTGTGGGGTGGGCGTACGCCCTTCGGGATCGACTGCTCCGGATTCACGCAGCGGGTTTACTGGCTGTGCGGTCACGTGATTCCGCGTGACGCCTATCAGCAGGCCGCGTTCGAACAGTTTGAATCCGTGGAAAAGGACGAATTGCGCACGGGAGATCTAGTCTATTTTGCCGCAAAGGAAGACCCGCGCAACAGAGGCGTTACTCATGTGGGCCTTATGGTGGACTCCGCGCGGTTCATTCACGCGTCGGGACGATACAATGGAGTCTCGATCAGCCCGCTGGAAGACGTCCATTACGGGCCGGTCTATTGGGGGGCGCGGAGGATGAAGAAATGAACAGTTATCAATATCAATTATCAATAAGCCCCCATCCTACATTGATAATTGATAATTGATAATTGATAACTGATAATTGACAATTCTAGGGGTGGAGCCCGCCCGGAATCCCCTTCGGAAACGTTTGCTGGATGGCTTCCTTGATCCGCTCCGTGCGCTTATCCGGATTCGGGTGGGTGCTGAAGAATTCGGGTTGGCGGCCTCCGCCTCCGGCGGCTTTTTTGAGGACCTGCATGACGGTTAGCATGGAACGAGGGTCGTAGCCTGCCTGGGCCATGTAGCGGACTCCAAGTTTGTCGGATTCCAGCTCATCCTCGCGGCCGAAGCGCATATTGACGAGCTGGCCGATGGCCGCGGCGACCGCGGCGCTGTTGCGGCTGCCGGCGTTGTTCGGATCATAAGTGGCAATTACTGCGGCACCGGTCAAGCCGGCGGTCAACTCCTGCTTGGCGAGGTGCTCGGCTCCGTGGCGGCCCACGACGTGGCCGATCTCATGGCCCAATACCCCGGCGAGCTGGCCGCGCGAATCCAGTTTATGGAGCAGCGCCTCGGTGATGAAGATCTGGCCGCCGGGAAGGGCGAAAGCGTTTACGGTTTTCTCGTCGTCCAGCAGGTGGAACTCGAATCGATAGGGACTCTTTTTCGCGTCCGATTCCGCCACGATTTCCTGCCCCACTTCATGGACTAATTGCCGACCTTTCGGGTCGTTGGATTCCCCCCCGAACTGCTGCGCGAGCTGCGGCGCTGCTTGAAGTCCGAGGGCAATTTCCTGATCGGGTTTAATGCTGACCCGCTGCTTCTCGCCGGTGACGGCGTTGATCTGTTCCGAGCCGTAGTATCTCCAGAGCGCGAAGCCGGCGATCAAAAGCGCAATGATCAGCTTCGCGCCGCCGAATCCACCGCCCGATCGTTGGTAGTTCATTGTCCTTCCCCCTTCCATCAAGCCGCCAAGGCAGCAGAAGCAAAGACGCAATCCCCTCATTCAAGGGTTCCAACCCGCGTTCCTCTCCGCAGAGGTTGGCTGAGAGGACAGCGCAAGTACGAAAAACGAAAACAGAATCAGCTACGTACTCAAAGAAATGAAACGAAACCTTGTGAAATTGGAGACGTAATGGGTGCATACGGGAGGAAGTATGAACCGAGCGCTGTCGTGCTGCCCCGTCTGTTCGACCTCGCTGTACGTTTCGGAGCTGGCGTGCGGATCGTGCGGCACCAGGGTCAGCGGTTCGTTTGCTGGTTGCAGCTTCTGCCGTCTCTCACTGGAACAGTTGCAGTTCGTGCAGATATTCCTATCGAACCGCGGCAATCTCAGCGGAGTCGGCGGCGAGCTTGGAATCTCCTACCCTACCGTGGCAAAGCGTCTCGACGCCGTGCTGTCGGTGTTGGCGTTGAACGGTGATCGGTCGGATCAGCCAGATCGGACGGATCAGCATTTGGAAGGCGAACGGCTTCAGATTCTGGAGCAGCTAGACCGAGGCGAGATCACGGCGGACGAGGCGACGAAAAGACTAAAGGACCTCTGAGGGAGCGAATATGGAAGAGCATATTTCTCGCATATTGAAGATGTTGGAGGAGGGGAAGATATCGGCTACGGAGGCGCAGACGTTGATCTCCGCGCTGAAGGCCGATCCTCCTCCGGGCGCA
Organism: Chthonomonadales bacterium; assembly: GCA_046715155.1. Lineage (GTDB taxonomy): Bacteria > Armatimonadota > Chthonomonadetes > Chthonomonadales > CAJBBX01 > JBKJZI01. The sequence continues at coordinate 17,895 of JBKJZI010000236.1, forward strand.
CCCACTTCGCAACCGCGGGCAGCGGACGGAAACTCCAGCGCTCGGGCGGAATCGCCGCCACGGGAAGAATCCGGTAAGGCGAAATCCTTTGAATTCGAATGGAGCCAGCGCAAAGCATTCCCTTTCGATTTGAGTGGCCTTGGGAAACAGATCAGCGACGCGGTCAAGAAGATCGACCCGGAGAAGATGGTCCGCGAGGCCAGGGCGGGATTTCAAAAGGGCGGAAAAAGGTTCAACGAACGGTTCAAGGGCTGGGCTTTCTTTGGAGATGGGGAGGACGGGCGGCCCGAAAACGTCTCCGGCCATCCGACCGCAAGGACAAGCGAGACGATCGATCTTGAGCTGAAACCGGATTCTCTGGTGCAGATGGAGAACTCATTCGGCTCGATCGCCGTTTTCGGCGGCGCGGAATCCGCGCGGGTGGAGATTGATAAAGAAGCCTGGGCGCCGGTGGAAGAAGAGGCGGAGGCACGGCTGAAAGAGCTCATGGTAGAGACGAACGACTTCAGCCCGGACATCGGCATCCCGCGCCTCGAGGTGAAAGTTACGGGCCCCGAGCAGTTCCGGGACGGATTTGTGAATCTGAGGCTGCACGTGCCGGATTCCGTTGCGCTGCGGCTCGGAACGATCTTCGGCGAAATCCGGGTGGAGAACCAGGCCGGCGCGGTGGAGGCGCACACTATCAGCGGCGCGGTCTCCTTCGACAACCTGAAGGGCGATGCGCGCGCGGAGGGAATCAGCGGCGACATGCGGGCCGCCAACATCGGCGGAGCGCTTAATCTGGCCAGCAAGAGCGGCAACATTCGGGCGGAATCGCTGAGCCGCGGCGCGACGGTTACCTGCGTGAGCGGAGATATTTCCATCACCGGCGTCGAGGGCGGTCGGTTGGAGGCTAAGTCCGTTTCCGGCGACGTGAAAATCGAAAAGGCCGGCAAGGAGAGCCCCCTCGACCTGACCGCGGAATCCGTCTCCGGCGATATCAGCCTGAAAGGGGCGGGCGGGAACATCACCCTGAAGACCGTCTCCGGCGACGTATCCGGCGATGAGCTGAACGCGCTCACTCTGCAGGCCCAGACGGTGTCTGGCGACGTGAAGGTCTCGCTGACCGCGCCGTTTGCAGGGACGCTCTCGACGAACACGGTCTCCGGCGACGTCAGCATCGCCGCCCCCACCGGTAGCAACTTTCGCTTCAGCATCGGCACCCAATCCGGCGACCTCTCCTGCGACTACGAAGCTCACGACACCACCAAAACCGACACCCTCTGGACCGGCACCATCGGCACCGGCACCGGCAACGTCAACATCCAGACGCGCACCGGTGACGTGAAGCTCGCCAAAGCTCCCTAAGCGTTGGGCGTTGGGCATTCGGAACCACACTTCACGCGGCTTCTCGCGGATTCCGGAGTCTGAGTATCGTGGAACAGCCGAAGGAGCCTGGGATGACGAACGAAGCCAGCCTGCATGTCGGTGACGACGAGTATCAAGCACGGACCGCGAGTTTCAAGCGAGCAAGCGACTGGGTCGGCCTGGCCGCATTCTGCCGTAATGTCGAGAAGCGAATTGCTCGTTCGATACGCCGGGGCACCACATCCGAGGATGACCAAAGACTCCGCATTGGTGCCCTACTGGACTTGCAGATTGCGTACAGTGTCCTAAGACGACCAGACGAGGAGGTGGCGGCGGGGCAGGAAGCGATTCGCGCCGCCAAGCGCATTCCCTTGGACCCAATCAACATGCACTTCATGTATTTGATGTTGGCGCGGGCTTACAAGCATGCAGGTGCGACGGAGAAGTCGCGTGAAGCGATCGGCCGTGCAATTACCAGCGTGCTCACAAAGTCTCAAACAGAGTTTGTTTTATGTGGCCTTGAAGAACTGGAGGCTGCCAACTCAGGTGCCATTACCCTCCGGGAACTCGCGGAGATCCTTAAGAAGGCGAGAAGAGTGGCGAGCAGGTCAGAATAGTTGCGCCCAGAGGTTTGGACATTGATGGCGGAGAGGCTTGTGAGATGTGTGGGTCCGTGGCGGCATAATGATTATGGAGACTTTTGAAACGGGGTGATTCGGATGGCGACGACCAGAGACATCTTGCTTGAGGAGACGGAAGATGCGCCGGAAGAGTTCTCCGCAGCGTTATAGATTACATGCGGTTCCTGAAGCGCCGAATCCATGACGAACGGAACGAGCCCATGCTGCTGGCGGAATCCGCGCTGGCGAAGGATTGGCTCAGATAGGAAGAAGACGAGGCGTGGAAAGACCTGTAAAAGGGGATATCGTCGTCAATTCTTTTGTCAATAGTCGGTCGGGCATTTTGAATGTGGCGTCTGCGTAGAATCAGAAGTCCGTTCGAAGGGGAGCCTGACGACCGATTGCGAATCGCAATGGCCGAGCCTACCGCTAGAGGAATGGAGCGATACCTGCGCAACGCTGCATCTGTGGACGCAAATCGTTGGAAAGATCCGGATGGAGCAGAGTCCGTGGGTGGATCATTCGTGGGGTGTTACGCTGTATGTGACTTCACGGGGCCTTACTTCGTCGCCGATTCCGCACGGTACGCGCATCTTTGAGATCGAGTTTGACTTTATCGAGCATGAGTTGGCGATCCGATCGAGCGATGGCGGCACGGGACAGATCCCGCTGCGGCCGCAGTCGGTTGCGGCCTTCTATCGAGAATTGATGGGCGAGATGGACCGGCTCGACCTTCACGTCAAGGTCGACCCGATCGCCAACGAGATTCAGGATACTGTCCGGCTTGACCAGGATGAGTCCCATGGGTCGTATGATCCCGAGTATGCGAATCGGTTCTGGCGGATTCTGGTGCAGGCGGATCGGGTGTTCAAAGAGTTTCGTTCGAGATTTATCGGCAAGTGCAGTCTGGTGCATTACTTCTGGGGCGGGCCGGATCTGGCGGTGACGCGGTTCTCCGGGCGGACCGCCCCGCCGCATCCCGGCGGAGTCCCCCACTTGCCGGACCGCGTTGCGCGCGAGGCCTACTCGCATGAGGTGAGCAGCGCCGGGTTCTGGCCAGGAGGCGGTTCGATTCCGTATCCGGTCTTCTACTCCTACGGTTATCCCGAGCCGGCGGGATTCCGGGATGCTACCCTCAAGCCGGATACAGCGTTTTACAGCCAGGACTTGCGGGAGTTCGTCCTGCCGTACGAAGCGGTCCGCCAGGCGGGGAATCCGGATGAGACGCTGTTGGATTTCCTGCAGACGACGTATGAAGCAGCAGCCATTCACGGAAACTGGGACCGGGATGCGCTGGAGAGACCGGCTGGATGGCACGTTTAGGAGGGCCACCTGCGATGTGTGAGCATATCGGTGCCGTTGTTGAAATGAAGGCGGCGAAGGAGTTTGCTTGCGAGGAGTGCGTGAAGACGGGGGATACGTGGGTCCACCTGCGCACGTGCCAGACGTGCGGGCAGACTCTCTGCTGCGATTCGTCTCCGAATCGGCATTCGACCCGGCATGCGATGGCCTCAGGGCATCCGGTTATCGCTTCGGCTGAGCCGGGGGAACGCTGGCTTTACTGCCACGTAGATGAAGAATTCGGAGAATACTGAACTCTGGAGGTTGGCAATGGCAGAGCAGGCGCCTGAATCGCTGCGCGGTAAAACGGTCCGCTGGAGCTTTAACGAGGGTCCGACGAAGGGAAAGACTTTCGAGCATGTCTTTAACGAAGATGGCTCGGCGAAGTACAACGAAGTGGGCGGCAATGGCCAGGGGGAGACGGTTCGGAAATGCGCGGTGGAGAAGGTGACGCGCGATGTTCACGTGGTCTCCTATCTCTCGGAATCCGGATACACGCTCACAGCGGTATTGAACTTTGCCGATATTACGGTACTGTCGTTCGCTTCGAATGAGAAGGGTTGGTTTCCGGCGCGGGGGACCTTCGAGATGGTAGAGTAAGCCCTCTCGCAGTTGTGATGAGGAGGAAGAGACAATGAGGTCTGCCGTATTTGCGCTATCGACAGTGGTCGGTTTTTTCGCTTTTGGCCAGTCGTCGCGAGCCGAACAAGAGGCTCCGGCAACTCCGGAATCCTTGACCGCGAAAATCGAGACGCTGCGGCCTAAACAGCTCGTCTGGAGAGAGATCGGCTGGAACCGGTGCCTGCTCGATGGGCTGAAACAATCGCGTGAGCAGAAAAAGCCGGTGCTGCTCTGGGCGTTCATCAACGCGGATCCGCAAGGGGAGCGGTGCTGAGTGTTCGCAGGAGCTGCCCGTGAGGCGGTCTTCTCCAACCCGACGGTGATCCGTCGGCTGAACGCCGAATTCATTCCGGTTTCGGTCAGCGCCGCACGGATGCATACACCGCCGCAAGATATTGAAGGGCGTTTGCTCCAAGCGGCCGGTCGCGTCGCGCCCGCTCCACAGGGAATCGCCGTGTTGAACTCCGACGGGCAGCCGCTCGCCTGGACCCTGATGTTCGACAGCGACTCCGCGGTTCTCGACTTTCTGGACTACGCGAAGCGCCGATTCCGGGAGTATGGCGACAGGTCGCGGCCATTCGAGAGCGAGCGATTCCAGCGCTTTCCTTCCATGCGCGAGCCGGATGCCGCGTACACGGGCGGGTTACGCGCTCCGGCAAGTCATCCTCAAGGGGAAGCGTGTCCTGGCCGTCCCCAGCATCCGAAGGGCACGCTCCGGGTGCAGGTTATCGGGCGCGCTCTGGACGACCGCGGGCAGCCCGGCGCGGATACGCTCCACCAATCGCAGTACGTTCAAGACCAGTTCGAGATTCCGGTGCCGATGCAGCGGCTGATAGCCGCGGCGCTTTCCGGCGCGGAATTCGGCCCAATCCGCGTTCCGGATGGTTTCGCCCGGATGCTCGTCTTCCACGCTTTCCTGGGGCAGATCGACGTCCGTCCGCTGGAGAATCCGAATGGGGGCCATTCAAAGATAGCTGTGTACGAGTTCTGGGCCCAGCGAACGAGTGGGAAGGACGGAAAGTCAGTCCTGCGGCTAGATGGAACCTCTCACCTTGTTACCGATGCTGCACCGCAAGGCGAAATGCAGCACTTCCGACACTCAGTGAAGCTCACGTGGGAAGGGTTCCTGGAACTGGATGGAAACCGGATTACTCGCCTGATACTGTCCGGCGAAGGCACGGAGCGATTGACATGGAACGCGCCGCAGCCACCCACAGGAACTCTATCAGAGGTCGCTTTTCTTCCCGCCGGCCGCTCTATCAACTTCGATGGAAAAGTGCGCTACGGATTGATAGGCAAGCCGACTGGTAGCGATTGAGTGTATTGGTTGCATAAGGACGCCCCGACGGAATCCGATTCCGCCGGGGCGGGTCTTCTTTGGTACGGAATCTATTTGCTCGCTTTGAGCCGGGCGTAGATTTCCTGGAGGTCGCGGGCGGGGATCGCGTAGGTGCTGGTGCGGTCGGCGCGGGCGATATTCAGGCCGAGAAGCCGGCCCTCGGTATCCAGCACGGGTCCGCCCATCTGCGCGGGGCGCAGGATCGCGTCGTGGTGGATCACCCTCGGGAACGGGCCGGATACCCGGCTGACCTCGCCCGATAGCATCTCCGGCAGCCCTCCCCGGCCGGGTAGGTCTGCCGGGCGGGTGGTGAGGTTGATAGTCGCCTCGATACGCTCCTCGCCGCGGGCCAGGCGAACGGTCACGGTGTCCCCCGGTTTTTTGTTCACCATCAGGTCCATGAAGGTGTCCGGATCGTCCACCGGTTTTCCCTCTACCTCCACCACGATATCACCCGTTCGGATTCCGGCGCGGTCGGCGGGGAGATCGGGCTGCACGAACATGCGGACTCCCTGCTTGATCTTCAACTCGTCCAGCGTCTCCCGGTCTACCGGAGCAAGGCTTACGCCCATGTAGGCGCGGCTAGTAGGTCGCGGAGCAATTCCTTTGCCGCGGACCGGCATTTCGGCCACTCCCACGATTCCGATGGCGGCAAGTCCGCCGGCGGAATCCGGTGTGAAGGTCCAGTGACCGGGCGGCGCGGAATCGGACTTTATCGCCGTCTGTAATCCGCTCGCTTTCACGCGTAGAAGGGCAACGTCCCATCCGGTTTCCGTCCCTACGCGCTCGGCGATAAGAGACCGGCCATCCGACAGGATGACAGTGAGAATCCCTTCAGGAAGCTCACTCGCCTTTGTGAGTATGTCGCCGTCGGCGGACATGAGGGTCCCAAGCGCGACATCCTTCTCGTCAGTGCGAATCCGGACCACTCCGCGAGCGAGGCTCGCGGCGGCGCTGCCGGCGGCGGAAAGCAGCAGCCGGTCCCCTTTGCGCTGACCCGGAATCGTATTAAGATTGTCGAGCCGGTCCAGGAGCCGGGTTACGGAGGCGAGGCGGGTCACCGTGGAGAAGTCGGGGTCGCTTCGGATGAATTCCGGGTCGTTGAATCCGCGATCGGCGGCATCGACCAGCGCAGCGGCGGCCAGGTCCGGCTTTCCCATCTTGGCGTAGGCGCGCGCCATCAAGATCGGGGCGGCGGCGCTGGCGGGGTCGAGTCGGACAGCCTCGCGAGCGTGGCGTATAGCATCGGCATGTCCGGCATCCCTTAGCGCGGCGCCCGCTTCCGTCAAAGCATCGCGGTAGGCCGCGCTCGGGCCGCTCCAGGTGCGGGTTTCCTCGCCCTTCTTTGCTGCTTCCACTGCTGCTTTCGCGAGGTTGACGGGCACGTGGATGCTGGCCATGCGGCGGCCCGCCGAGGTGATCATGGAATTGATTCCGACCACTCGGCCATTGAGGTCGAAGAGCGGGCCGCCGCTGTCGCCGCTAATGAGCGGGGCGTCTGTGCTGACGCGTACGGGCTCGGATTCGTCTCGCGAGCGCATCAGGCTGATGATGCGGCCGATTCTGAGTACGGGTGGACGGTCCTTCATCTGGCCGAGTGGGTGTCCCATAGCAAGAAGCCACTGACCGCGGCGTAAGGTGGAGGAATCTCCGAGTGGGGCAACGGGCAAGTCCTGCGCTTCGTTGATTTTTACGAGGCCAAGGTCGCTTTCGCGGTCGGACCCGAGGTACGTCGCCGGAAGATTCCGTCCATCCGGCAGGGTCACCGTGCATCGGCTGCTGCGCCGGCCGCTGATAACGTGGCCGGCGGTGAGCACGAGGCCATCGGCCGAGATGATGACTCCCGAGCCGGTAGCGCCCGCCATCCGGAGGTTCACGACGGTCTTCACCAGCGCCGGTTGAATCGCCTCTACCTGATTCTGGATGGCGAGAAATCCGTCGCGCGGCCCAGCCTGCGAAGCCGCGCCAAACAGCGCGAAAACAAGCAACATGATCGCTGCCGCTGCGTGGGTCCTGCGAGGTAGAGCGTATGTACGTGTTTGCATCTTGTTTTCTATTCCACTAGTATGCGAGCGTCCCGATACCGATAGCTGCGAATACGAACGCGCCAGCGTAGTAGGTTCCGGCACTGGAGTTAATGCGGTACGCCAGGCAAGGGATACCTTCCTTGACGAAGACTGTTCCCCGTATGTGACACGTTCTGTTGACGTAGACTTTCGCCGCGCGCGTCAGTAACAGGTTTTGAAGGATTCCTGCATTCGATGGCGAACGCTCACATTACATTCGCCGCATCGCCCCACTCTACCCCCGGCGCTCTCAAGGAGGAACGCCTATGAAACAAAAGGTGTCGCTGCCGGTCGCTATTGCCGCAGTACTTGCCGTTATCGGAATTGCAGCCTTCGTCTGGTTCCGGCTGGCCGGCAGCCCACAAGGAAACGCGGCGGGAGGACCCCCGCCAATTCCATCGAGCGCGGCCGCCGCGCTTCAGACGATTCAGCCACCCACGGGTAAGACGGCGCCCACGGGATCAGGTGGACCTCCATTACCCGGTGGCATGATGCCGCCAGGGATGGGCGGCGGTATGACTGCGCCACCTGGAACGGGAGGTGCAATGGGTGCGCCTCCCGGAATGGGAGGTATGACCGCGCCACCAATGTCCGGCAGATAGTAGTTCGGAACAATTGCGCCAGGACAAGCTTTCCCTGGCGGCTTTCTAAGGAAGGGAGTCGGGAATGAAACGAAGTGGTTTTACTCTGATCGAGCTGCTCGTGGTTATCGCGATTATTGCCATTCTCGCCGCAATCTTGTTCCCAGTTTTCGCTCAGGCAAGGGAGCAGGCGCGCTCCACCTCGTGCCTGTCAAACGTGAAGCAGATAGGCCTCAGCGTCAAAATGTACGCAACGGACTATGACGAGGCGTTTCCGATGGGAACTTACAACGGTCCCCGCAACTGGGAAGTCAACATGGACGTGCCGCAGCAGAACCTGGGGTGGAATGACTGCTGGGCCGATCCCGTGTCTGGCGGTCCGATGAGATGGCTGGGATTTAACCCTGGAGACGGCGGCCCCAACTATGTTGGTTGTGGCTACGGCGGAGAGTTTTACCGGACGCTCATGACAATACAGCTCGGCCCCTACCAAAAGAACAAACAGATCTGGTACTGCCCCTCCGACAAGTACCGAACGCCGAGCCCGCAGAACATCACTACCGGAATGCAGTCCTACCAGTGGTTCCCGAACTGGATCTACAACGGTTGCTGCGGAATCGACGTCCGCTATCCGGAAGGGTTCATTAACCTGATCTCGGACAACCCGTCGGAGAAATCGGACCGGGTGGCGGAGCGAATGCTCTTCACGGAGCGCGGTACGTTTGGCTGGGACGGGGCGGACGCCCAGAACGGTGCCTGCCAACCGTGGACAGATCGTCGCGGAATCTTCAATCACCCGCGCGGCTACAATGCCATCTACTTCGACGGTCACGCCAAGCTGGTCCCGTACGGCCGGAAGTGGCGCACGATTCCGGCATCCGGGTGGGGCATCGGCTGCCGGCCGCAATAGACCTACGCCGAACGTATCACACCGAAGGCCGCGACAGAATCGCGGCCTTCGGTGTGAGTCCCCTTACACAACGGCGACAAGCGCCTAGCGTCTCAATTCAAGCAAGTCCAGTTCGATGATCTCATCGCAGTCGGCGCGGATTCCGGCGAGGAGGGCGGAATCCGGGGGGCCGTCGAGGTTGATGCGGGCTACGGCGGCTTCGGCGCCCTCAAAGACCACGTTTTCCATTTCCTGGACGTTGATGTGGGCGGCGCGGAGGGCGTTGAGGACAATGGCGAGGACACCGGGACGGTCGCGGTGGCGTACTACCAAGCGGTGGGTGGCGGGCGTCTTCGTTGCTAAATTGACTACGTTTGGGACGCTGCCGGTCTCCTTGAAGGTCGTAATTATGCGAACTGTTTCGGCGGCGATTGCTTCCTGGGCCTGCTCAGTGGATGCGCCGATGTGGTGGGTGCCGTATAGATTCGGCTCTTCGCGAATGGGGTCTGTGAACTCGCCTGTCCCGCCGCTGGGCTCAGTGGCGTACACGTCCAAGCCGGCGCGGATTCCACGGGAGCGCATCGCCTCCACCAGCGCGGCCTGATCCACCACCTCGCCTCGGGATGTGTTGATGAAGTACGCACCCTCCTTCATGGCGCCGAAGAATTCCGCCCCGATGATTCCGCGCGTCTCCGGGTTCAACGCTATGTGCACGCTGACGACGTCGGATCGCTGAGCGACGTCTACGGGAGACTCCGCGAACTCTATTCCGAGGCGCGCGCCTTCTTCGGCCGTCAAGCTGCGGCTCCAGCCGACGACCTTCATTCCAAACGCCTTCGCGCACGGAATCATCTCCTGTCCGATCTTACCCAGTCCCACTAGGCCAATCGTGCGGCCGAATAGTCCGCGCGCTTCGGAGAAAGCCTTCTTGTTCCACTCGCCCTTGCGCAGGGCGATGACATTGTCGGCGACTCTCCTGTCCAGTGAAAGGATGAGGGCGTACGCCAGTTCTGCGACCGCGATGGAGTTCGCACCGGGGCAGTTGGAAACGTAGATTCCTTTACGGGAGGCAGCGGCCACGTCGATGGTGTTGTAGCCGGCGCCCGCGCGGACCACGAGCTTCAGGTTCCCGACTTCCAACGCCTTCTCGGAGACTTCGGTGGACCGAACGACCAGGATGTCCGCGACGGAATCCGCTAGCGCTTTCTCAAGCGATTCGTCCTTGGCGTCCGGATGATAAACAACTTCACAGCCCGCGGACTCTAAACCTGCAATACCAGATTCTTCGAAGCTATCCGCGATCAACACGCGCATTCATCTCTCCTGGCGAATGTAGAACGGCGATTAAGAGAAAGATTAAGATTAAGATTAAGATCAAGATTAAGACCCAACGACCCACCGACCCACGACCGACCCAACGACCCATTGGTCGGTTGACGAATCCGGGGGGCTGTGATACACTGACACGACTGCCGCCAGGCAATTCTTCGAGGCCGGCGGAATCGTTCCCCCCGAGAGTCTGGATGTTCGCCCTCAACTTTTACACCGATCTCTATGAAGACGTTCTGCGCACGGGTCGCAAATCGGCGACGATACGTCTGGGCGACAAATCGGACAAATACCAGACGGGGCAGATTTGCTGGGTCACCGTCGGCCAGCGGTTCGGGAAGCGCCAGAAGCTCTTCTCCGCGATTCTTGACAGCGTCGAAGTGAAGCTGGTTGCGGACATCTCACCGCGTGACATCACGAAAGAGAATCCGGAATTTCGCTCGCGAGACGAAGTCCTGCAGCTTCTCCGCCGCATTTACGGCCCTGAGATCAACCTTGAAGACACCGTCACGGTGGTCTATTTCTCCCCGGTCAGCGAGTACTAACCCCTATGCGCCGTTTAGCCTACGCCGTTCTCGCCGTCGCCCTCGCGTTCGTCCCGCTCCGCCTGTTATCTTCACAGCAGCCCGCAACCGGAGGGGTTTTTACGGACCGGAGCGGCGCTAAACACGCGTGGAACATTAACTCATCCCACGCGCTGACGTGGGACCGAGAACCCTATATCCCTGTGGGTGGGGTCTTCTGTCCGCGTTACCTGGCCGAGGGCCAGACGGAATCAAACTGGGCCGCCGACGCGAAGGCGCTGGATTCCCTCAAAGCGAAGGGAATGCAGGACATCCTTATAAACCCCGTGGTCTCTGCCGCTGAGATTCCGGCCGCCGCGTGGCAGAAACTGATCGACTACCTGGACGCGAACGGATTCCGGTATGGGATTTCATTCGGCCTGGGAATCCGCGCTCCTCTGACAGGGACGCTTATCAAGCCACAGAGCTACCGCCAGCCCAACATTCGAGAAGGCGCGGAGATCAACTGGAAGGTCTCCGACGCGGATTCCGCCCGCTTTGTAATTGCCGATGGGGAAGGGACCGTCCACGACTCGCGCGATATCCAATTCACCAGCGGAAAGGCGACCTTCGTCCCCGACACGAGCGTACTTCCCGGCTCGGTTGCGCTGCTGTTTCCGCGAAAGACGCTGAAGCCCCACGCGGATGGTTGGCTGCCGGACGTCTGGTCGGATTACGATTCGTATCGCGACCGATTGCTTCGAAGCCTCGGCGCAGTAAAGTTCGGGCCAGGTCTGCGATTTTTCCTTGACCCGCTGGCGCATCCGTTGCGAATCAGCCTGGAGGCGGACGACCTGGTGCCTGACTCCGCGGGATTCCGTCTCGAGTGGGAGGCGTACCTGTCGCGGAAATACCGAAGCGCGGACGAGCTGCTGGCGAGCTGGGCGATCCTGGATCGCGAGGTGGATACGTACGCCCATGCTGCCGCGCTTGTCCCACTCTGGTCTCGCGGCCGAGGAGTGCCGTACATGCTCGATCCGATCAAGAACCGGCTGATCGAGATGGACCGGAACTCCGCCGATCAGTCCCGTTTCTGGCAAGATCTCCGACTGTGCCGCCATGAGTCGCTGGCGTACTACATGAACAATGCGGCCGATCTGTTGAAGCGCCATATCGCGGACGTTCCGGTCATCTACACCTATACGGATCAGCACCGGATGTTCACCAACTTCCAGCCGGCAGGCGGATTCGACGGTATCGGAATTGCGGCGTATGGGCGCGGTACTGCCCTTGTCAGCGGCGGCGCGAGCGCCGCCTACTCGCAAGCGAATGAGAGCAAGCGGCCGTCTTGGCTGATAGTGACCGAAATGCTGGACGGGCCGATCCAATCAAAATTGACGCCCGGATACGAATCCGAACAGGGAATGACGCGCGACCTGGACTGGCTGCGCGGAATCGGCGCCAAAGGGTTCTTCGTCAACGGGTTTCAGCTTTTGCCCGACGCATCTGCCGCCAACGCGCAGCTCCTCAAAGCCCCCGAGCAGATCGACTGGCTGAAGCGATACGCCGACCGCGTGCAGCGCGAGAACGTGGCGCACAATCGGCCGGTCACTCTCCCCTATCCGGCATGCGCTGCGGGGCTGGTAAGCGAAGGACCCATCGGAAGTGGAAGTGTGTGGTGGGTGCCGTCCCTTTCCGCCGGAAGATCGCTCGAATTCGGGACGTCCTACGCGGGTTACGTCATTGCGATGCCGGAGGGAGATACCACAGTCCTCTGGTCCCTCGCCGGCCCGCGCGAGACGCGTCTGTACGTCGCCGATCCTCGTACGGTCCAGGTCATGACCGCGGATTTAAAACCCCTATTGACAAAGGCGAACCTGAAGAAGCGCACCGTAACCGTGGTCATAGATAAGAATCCGGTGGTGATCCGGGGAGCTGGGGAAAACTTTCTACCGCTCGAAGCGGTCGAGGATTCGCTGCAACAGCTTTACGCGCTGCTGCAAGAAGCGGAAGCCGGCAAGATCCCGGTGCACGAAGCGCGCAACTCATTCGAGAGCGCGCTGCGATCCATGAACAACAACCAGCCGCTAATGGCTTTCACCGCCGCGGTGGACGGTCTGAATAAGGCCGGGGCCGCGCTTCAGCCCTATACCTGGATCGAGGCGGAATCCGCCCAGAACCACAGCTTCAGCGAGGCCAACCACGATGCGGCAGCGTCCGGCGGGGGATTCCTGGCGCTCAACACCGAAACGAATCCGCCCGCCGCCGGCTACTCCGCGCAGTTCCAGTTCTCGGTGCCGCGGGAAGACGTCTATATGGTTTGGGCAGCCGCAACGCCTCCCGGCACGGAATCATCGCCGTTCTACTGGACCATCGATTCCGACGATCCGCAGACCAGCGCTCAGGCGGTACCGATAGGCGGCACGTACTTGCACGACCGGCTGATCTGGCTTCGCCTGGGACGCACGCGGCTTAAAAAGGGCGACCATACGCTCACCCTGCGCGTGACAGACCGGGCCGCTCCAGAGGGCCGATTCCACCTGGCCCTCGATTCCATCATGGTAACGCGTTACCCATTCACCCCCTCGGGAATTACAAAACCTCCCCTCGCGCTACTCACCGGCAAGCCGATTCCGCTAACCGACATGTCCAAACGCGCGCGTCCCTCCAAGTAGGGGCGAGTCCCTTGCGGCCGCCACCGGCTTGTCACCGGACTGGCAATCGTAGGGGCGGCCCTGTGTGGCCGCCCTTATCCTGTGTAAACTGACACGCGAGGCAGGCCACACAGGGCCGCCCCTACGAATACCGTTATACGACGCCCTTCCGCAATTCATTGAGCGGGTAGAGGGTGCCGCGCCAGAGGACCCCGCCCTGCCGGTAGGTGATCCACATCGACTTCAGCATCGTATAGAGAATAAGGATTCCAGCCAACGGATATCCCAGGCCGATAAGTGGTGATATTCCCATCGTAAGGCCGGGCGCGGCTGCGGCGGCGGCCATCATCAGCCATGTGGCGCAGCAGATAAGGCGCGGTCCGATCGGCCCTGCGAACGCTCCGATCGCCGGCCAGACGGCGAAGAAGAATAGCATCGCACACGAAACAACCACTCGGTCCGGGCGGAATCCGAGACCGGCGAACATGTTCTTCGTTAGCCCGTTTATGGCCCCGCCGAGGCCAGAAATCCAACGGACCTTGACCATCTCGCGGGATGCGATCACGTCGCACCGGGCGCCACTGCGTTTGAAGAGCTTGCCGAGCTTGACGTCGTCCGCCACTTCCAGCGGGAGCGCGGCGTGGCCGCCCATTTTTCGATAGGCTTCCGTCCTTACGAGGTTGAAGGCGCCCACCCCAATATACGCGGAACTCATCGGATTTCGGACGTCCCATGGACGGAATCGAGCGCTGAAGATAACTCCGAAGAAGCTGACAAATAGCGTTTCCCAGAATCCGCGCAGCAAGACCCGTGGAAAAAGGGCTAGATGGTCCAGGTTTCGGTCCACCGCGAATCCGACCGCACGTCGAAGCGCTCCCGGGTCAAAATGGACGTCGGCATCAGTGAACAGAATCCATGGGGTCTTGGCGAGAGACGCGCCGGTCCAGAGCGCGTGATTCTTTCCAAGCCAGCCTGGTGGCAGCTCTGTCACGTGGATGACGGTCAGCCGGTCCGCGGCCGTGGCAAGTTCATCGAGAGTCCGCCCTGTCCCGTCAGTCGAACGATCGTCGACCGCTATGACGGTGAGCTCGGGGTAATCGCTTGCAAGTAAGGATCGCATGGCCGGATCTATCGTTTCCTCCTCGTTGAGGGCCGGAACGATAACGGCGAGCGCGGGAAGACTCCCATCCGTCGCTGGTGGGATGCTTTCAAGCGCCAACTCGCTGCGGAAGTATCGGTGGAAGAGGAACGTGAGTCCCGTCCAAGCACTGAGTGAGAAGAGGGCGGCGACCCACCAGGCGAGAGTCATTGGCCAGCGAGTCAGGCGACCAACTGTTCCAGGGGCTCCGTGTCGTCACAGTGAAGGGCGAGTGCGACGGCGCGGTCCAACGACAATGCTGCGCCCGCGGCCCACGCTGCCGCGAAGTCCTCCTCCCGCAGCTCCGCCTTCATCGCGCGGATGTCCAACTCACGGAGGCTCCGCGCACGCTCACCCAATGGAATCCCGAGCTTGGCTTGGGCGGATTCCGCCGCCGCCATGAGCTTCGCCGCGGTGTACGGCTGGGACTCGCAGCGGGCCACGTTTCCCAGACTCGCGATGGTCTCCGCCATACCGGCTTTGTCGCCCAGGTCGCGATTCATGTGAAGGCTTTGCTCGAAATGCTCCCTGGCGCGGCGAAGGTCCCCCTGGCGCAATCTCACTTCGCCGATATTGTGATGGAGTAAGGCTTCGCCCCAACGGTTTCCCAGCTCTCTGAATAGGTCGAGGCTGTGCTGGTAACAGACGTACGCAGGGCGGAACTTGAGCTGCTCGAATGCGGCGCTGCCTTCGTTGTTGAGGACTATCGCCGCCTGCGACCGGTCGCCGAGCTGCTCGAATAGCTGGCGGCTCCGGCGATAGTAGTCGATGGCAGTAAGGTGGTCATCCTGGTCCTGAGAGATACGGCCGAGGTTGTTCAGGCAGGCTGCTTCCCCCCATCGATCTCCCATCTTCTTACGAAGGTCCAGGCAGAGCTCGTAGTTCTCCCGCGCCGTTCGGCTATCGCCGCGATCACCCGCCAATACGCCGAGATTATTGTAAGCCTCCGCCTTAGCAGATGCGTCACGGAATCGCTTCGCGAGGTTCAGACTGCTTGTCAAGGCGGATTCCGCGCACTTCTGATCTCCCAAATGATAGGCCAGCACGCCCAGTCCGTTGAGCGCTCTGGCTCGCGTGATTGTTGGCTCCTGGGAACCGGCAAGGGCGACTTCGAGCCACTGACGGCCTTCACCGACGTAACCGCGCACGAACCAGAAACGCCAAAGTGCGGCCGCCAGTCGCAGACCGATCTCGTCGTTTGTAAACCGTGACAGCGCTGCTCGGAAGTTGTCGTGTTCCATCTCGATGCGGGTGTACGCCGAAGTCGAATCCGCGCTTCGGAATGACGACTCAGCCGATTCCGCTATCTGAAGAAAATGCTCGGCATGAAGACGATAAAGCGACCTGCGATCGGCTTCATCCAGCATTTCGTCCGTATACTCCCGAAGTGTTTCGAGAATGCGGAAGCGCATATCGTCTTCAGCGAGAAGCTCGGTAACAATGAGCGAGCGCTGCACCAGCGCGTCAACGAGCTCGAAGGCGTCCGGTATCCCGCACACCTGCTGCGCCTGCTCCAGGGTCCATGTCCCGCGAAAGACCGAGAGTTGTGAATAGAACCGAGCCATGTCCGCCGGCAAGAGGTCGTAACTCCAGGCAATCGCTGATCTTATGGATTGGTGTCGGGGTTCTACGTTCTTCTTGCGACTCACCAGGAAACTCAGCCGCCGCCCCAACTGGCTGAGCATTTGCGTTGGGCTGATCGATTGCGCCCTGGCTGCGGCCAGCTCGATAGCCAGAGGGACTCCTTCGAGCTTTTCACATATCGCGGCGACGACCGGCGCATTGCGCGACGTGATTTGAAAGTCCGGGCTTACGGCCTGCGCGCGGTCGACGAACATCTGTACGCACGCAAACTCCATCAGCCGGTCCGGCGTGCCGGGTCGAGACGGTATGGGAAGGGGCCTGAGGGGAATGACGACTTCGCCTTGCAGATCGAGCGGTTGGCGAGAAGTGATAAGGCAGGTAAGCGTTGGCGCCTTCTGGAGTAAACCCCAGACCCACTCGGCCGCCTCTGGCTCGAGGTGCTCGAAGTTGTCGAACACGACAAGCGCTGGAGCGCCCGCCAGCGCGTTGACGGTCATCAGCTCTAAGTCTCCGACGGGTGAACGCGGAACGCCTAGCGCATTTGCGAGCGCGTCAGGAAGGGAGCGCGCGTCATGGAGATCCGCCAGCGGGACGAAATAGACCCGCTGGGCATAATCGGCGGAGATACGGTGGGAGAGCTCCAGGGCCAGCCTGGTTTTCCCCGCGCCGCCAGGGCCCGCAAGCGTCACCAGCCGCTCGGCTCCTTGCTGGAGGGCTTCCAGAAGGCGCTGCAGTTCAACCTCACGGCCAAAGAATCGTGTGAGAACCAGGGGCAGGCGTACGGGTTCGGGTGATTTCGATGCCTGCTCCGGTTTCGGCAAATCCTCAGCCGGCGTGCTCGCGACAACGCTGCCGGGTGGTCGAGTCGCGCGGTAAGCTGGATCCCGCCGCACGAGGATTCCGGTTTGCAGCCGAATCAGCTTCGTTAGCTCGACTATCTCCGGACTGGGGCGTAGGCCGAGATCGCGACGGAGAATGCGGGACAGTCGGCGATACTGCTCCTGCGCGTCATGCGGCCGGCCGAGCTTCAGGTATAGCCGCATGAGATCATAGTGCGCTTCCTCGGAGTCATGCGCAGCGGAGATGGCCCGCAGTCCAAAGTCGAGGGCATCCTGGTAGGAGCCTCGTTCCTCGAGGTGCAATACGATCTGCCTGAGGGCCTGAAGATGCATCACCAGAAGTCGCTCGCGCGAGACGAGCACCCAGTCGTCGTAGCAGCCCGGAAGGAATCCGCCATGATACATCTCGACTGCCCGAAGATGAAGTTGGAGTTTTTCGTCGGGATCGTCCGTCGACTTAGCGCTCTCGATGAGGCTCAGAAACTCAGCGACATCGGTCGTGATGCTAGAAGGGTTAAGGCGGGCGAAACGCCGAGGAGCAATGAGGAAAGTCGATAGGGGAACTCCCGGGGGTTCTAGCTGCTTGCGAAGCGATGTCAGCGCCTGGCTGAGGCTCTGGCTGCCGCGATCCCATTCGGAATCGGGCCAGAATAACTCCATAAGCTCATCGCGGGAGTGGTCTTCCCTCAGGTTGTAGGCGAGATAGGCGAGGAGGAGACCGGTCTTGCGCGTCTGGAAGCGAACGATCTCGCGCCCATCGCTAATCGCCCTTAAGCCTCCAAAAAACTCGATTCTCCACGGCGTAATCATCGTGCCGGAGTCCCTCAACAGAAGAAACGCGCGGATCTCAGGTCCATCCAGACCCACGGCATGAGGACGCACGCTCATCGATAACATTCTCGATACGTCACGTTCACGGTAGGCTGGATCAATTCCTCTGAATTCGCAAGATTCCGTCACGCCTCGGTCTGTCCCGGCTTCTTGTGAAGCGCCCCCAATGAAGTGTGGCGAACTGAATGATCGAGTAGACGGCATCTCCGCTTCGGCGTGCCGGCCCCTGAGCTACCTCGAGGGTAACCGGCGGATTCCGGTAGGTCAGACGCTCCGGCGCTTCGGAGTTGGGATGGCCGCTCTCTCGCCAGCCGGAGGTTGGGAGGAGGGAGCCTTACGCATGGCGTGGGTCCGCAGCGTCCGGAAAACCAGGTCGGCGAGTGGAAAAACGACGTTGAGGTTAGTGCCGTGGTTCTTGTGATGGAGCCGATGGTGCTCGTTCAGGAACCTGAAGAGACGGGTCCGCTCGATCCAGCGATCACGCGGTACGTGCATAACGTAGTGCATGCCTTCGTAGCAGCAGTAGTAGAAGGTGATGGAGGCCATCGCTCCCCAGAGGCTTGGGATTCCGGTCAGCTTCTGGGCGAGCCAGGCGAAGGGAAAGTGGAATCCGAGGAAGAGCGGGAGGGCGAACCAGTCCATCATGATATGGTGGCCGTGCGGGTCGTCTTCGCTCGGCAGATCGTAGCTATCGTCGCCCCGGTACATGCCGTGGTGCGTGAGCGCATGCGCCTTGTAGGTGGCCGGAATCAACTTCGGGCTATGGAACAGATGCTTATGAAACACCCACTCAAAAAAGCTCCCATAGACGAACCACGCGACGAACGCACCGGCCTGATACAGAACAAAAGTCATGCTCGATCTTCTCCCTACTTCGCATCGTTCCTCAACCCGAGTTCGGCACGCCGCAAAAAAGCCCCGGCGCGTTGCGCGGTAAACGTGCGCGCATCGACAGCTTGAGGCTCTCACTTAGTGCGCGGCTGATGTGCGTGGCGCAGCCTGACGCCGCCGCTAGTATACCTTAACCGATATCCCGGCCCTGCCCGCCGTCACCGATTGCCGCCGGTTCTTTGAGAAGCTCCCGCGCGCGCTGACGGAGCCGATCCAAGGGCTGATATTCAATGCCTGTTTCGGGGCGGGCCATCCATGCAGTCCAGCCATTGCAGCCCGCAGCGCCCAGAAGATGGGCGCCAACGAAATGGATACTCCCGCGTGCGCCGTTAGAAGATATAGTGCCGTCAGCGTGGATCAATCCGAATAGTGGTCCGCTGCCAAGACGCAGCCGGTCCCCTTCCCTTACGAGACCCAATTCCAACAGGACGGAGAAAGCGACACGCTCCGGCTGAGGCGGAGGCGGCGCTAGGGATTCATCCGGCGCGGGCGTCACGGATTCGATCCTCATGCGGCCAGCGTCAACATAAGCGTCCTCGCGTTCGATTCCGATAAACCGGCGGCCCAGCCGCTTTGCGACCGACGCCGTGGTGCCCGCTCCTAAGAAAGGGTCCAGAACGGTATCGCCAGGATTTGTGCAGCTTCGGATGATGCGATGCAAAAGGGCTTCCGGCTTCTGGGTGGTGTGGACTTTACCGTTCGCGTCGCGGAGTCGCTCTCTCCCCTGGCAGATCGGCAGATACCAATCGCTGCGCGCCTGCAGATCTTCGTTGCCGGCCTTGAGCGACCCGTAATGAAATGTATAGCGCTTCTGTTCCGCCGACTTCTTCGCCCAAATCAGAGTTTCGTGCGCGTTGCAGAATCGGACCCCGCGGAACTGCGGCATGGGATTGGATTTGACCCAGCAGATGTCGTTGAGAATCCAATATCCGAGGTCCTGAAGGATGGAGCCGACTCGGAAGATGTTATGGTAGGTGCCGATAACCCAAATAGTCCCCGTGTCTTTCAACACGCGGCGGCATGCCAGGAGCCACTCTCGGGTGAACCTATCGTAGGCTTCAAAGCTCATGAACTGGTCCCAACCGTCATTCACCGCATCAACGCGCGACATATCGGGCCGGTAGAGCTCTTTGCGAAGCTGAAGGTTATACGGAGGGTCCGCAAAGACGAGGTCCGCGCACTGCTCAGGGAGCGACTGCATAACCTGAATGCAGTCGCCCTGGATGATGTCACCGCCGTCCATTTCGATCTTCACGTTCACGACCCCCGGTCGTTTAGTAATTAACTAATCAGTCAACAGTAATGGCCCTTACTGATCACTGTTTACTGATTACTGCTTTCCGTCTCAAATCGGTCACCCGGTGAAATGCGAGCCCCGCGAGCCCACTCTGCGCCGGACATTCGGCGGCTGTTTTCGGGCTGCACTTCCAATAGATCAACAGCGCCATTCCCGGTTCCTACGGTCACGGAATCGCGGCTGCTGGAAACGACGGTTCCAGGCTCTTTCTCCGGAAGGGGAGATACCGCTACCGACCACAACTTGATCCTGCGCCCGCGGAAGTAGGCGAAGATGCCCGGCCGAGGTGAGAGCGCCCGCACCCGGTTGCGAATTCTCGTCGCGGGCTCGTTCCATCGGACAGCAGTGTCTTCAGGTGTGATAGCAGGGGCGTGTGTTGCGAGCGCGTCGTCTTGCGGAATCCGCGCGATAGTCCCTTCCTGAATCTGCCTAAACGTCTCCAGAAGCAGCTCGGCGCCTGCGGCGGCCATCCTGGGGACGAGCGTGCCGGTTGTATCCTCCGGATCGATCGGAACTTCCAGTTTGAGCAGAATATCTCCGGTATCCAGAGTTGCGTCCATCCACATGGTGGTTACGCCCGTTACGGTCTCGCCGTTCAAGATAGCGTATTGTATCGGAGCAGCTCCCCTATATGCCGGAAGCAATGACCCGTGCACGTTGATAGGGCCCTTCGGCGGTAGATCCAGCAGCGCCTGCGGAATGATCTGCCCAAACGCCGCGAGCGCCAGCGCCTCCGGATTCATCTCCCTCGCCTGTAAGATGAACGATTCCGCTCGCACCCGCTTCGGCTGCAGGACGGGCAGACCCAACCGGAGAGCCGCGTGTTTGACCGGTGAGAACGCCACCTTTAAACCTCGTCCTTGCGGCCTGTCCGGCTGAGTAACGACCGCCAAAACTTCATGTCGGCCGGATTCCGCCAGCGCCTCTAAGGAAAGCACCGCGAACTCAGCCGTCCCGAAGAAAAGCACGCGCATTGAGAATTAGCCGCAAATGAACGCGAATGGACGGGAATGGATTCAAAAGTCAAGAACGATTCGTTTCCATTCCATGCGTGGGTGCTGAAAGTTTATTAGGAGGGCGATCTTGATGTTGGTCGCCCGAAGGTAATTTAGGCATTGAGCCATGTGTTCATCACTGAAGCATTCAACACACTTTAGCTCAATGACCAGGCAGCCCTCGATTAGAATGTCGGCGAAATACTCACCGACGAGTTCCCCCTTATACAGGACAGGGACCGGAACCTGGGACTCGGCCCTGATCCCAATTGAACGAAGTTCCTGAATAAGCGCCCGCTCATCACTTTCTCAAGAAATGCGGCGCCCAGCACATTGGAAACCTCATAGGCGGCTCCAATTACCCGGCGAACCAGGTCGTTCAAGTATTCGCGTTCATTCGCGTTCATTTGCGGCTATTCTCGCATCTCCGGATCGTCTTCTTCATCCAGCTCCGATTCGACGAGCCAGTGAAGGGTCTCGCGCTCGGCTCGCTGGAAGAAGAGGATTCCGTCCAGGTGGTCGATTTCGTGCTGGATAACGCGCGCTTCGAGCTCACGGGCGCGGCGGCGGAACGGCCGGCCGAGAAGGTCCATGCCTTTGACGATAACTTCATTGGCGCGTTTGACCTCGCCCTGCAGGCGCGGAATAGAGAGGCAGCCCTCCGTTCCGATCTGTTCTCCTTTCAAGGAGACGATCTTCGGATTCACCACCACTCGCACCGGTTCATCCTCCTCCGGAAGCCTGTAAATGATTACGCGCTCCGAGACCCCG
This sequence comes from Chthonomonadales bacterium, assembly GCA_046715155.1. Lineage (GTDB taxonomy): Bacteria > Armatimonadota > Chthonomonadetes > Chthonomonadales > CAJBBX01 > JBKJZI01. Next base: position 39,531 of record JBKJZI010000236.1, read on the forward strand.
ATCTGAGGGGCGGCGAGTCCGATGCCGCGCCAGTCGGCCATCGCCTGTTTCATCCGGTCGACGAGCTGACGCGTTGCAGCAGTCGGCTTAACGACCGCAGTTGACGGCCGTTCCAACACCGGATCCGGATACTTGACGATGGGGCCGTCCAACTCATCCCACAGCGCCCGGATATCGGGCGGAATCTCGAGTTGGAACTCTTTGTCGATCAGCATGGGGAGTTTCTACCGGCAGTCTCTCCCGTCAGTATACCTTGACGCGAGTCCACGTGTTTGTGAGAGTGTGGAGTGATGGAAGCGTTGGCGTATTGGAGTGATGGGTCGCAATACTCCATCACTCCCTTACTCCATACCACTTGTCATCGCGGCTGGATTCGCAACAGGTCCATCTGGGACAGGGAATAATCGGCGAGAGTGTGGCGTTTCTGCGCATGATACCGGCCGAATTCCGCGGCGGAAACCATGCCGGTGCGCACTTCGAGAGGGGCGCGCTGCTGCTCCAAATCCGAGATGGCTTCCGCCGCAGTCTCGTAACGATAGCTTGGCGACTTGGCGAGCATCTTCGCCAGGACGTCTCGAACGAAGGGCGGCTGATTCAGCAAGGGCGCCGGGATACTGGAGCGTACTTTTGCGACGACCTCGTGGCCGGTCTCACCGGTGAATGGGGCCTTGGCGCTCAGCAATTCATACATGACTGCGCCCATCCCGTATACGTCTGAGCGAAGGTCACCTTCGAATCCTGCAAGCTGCTCGGGCGAAACGTATGGCGAGCCGGTCTTGTCGCGCGTGTGGCCCAGGCCAAAATTGATCACCCTCACGCTGCCGTTAGGCGTCAGCAAGATATTGTATGGCGTGATATCGGTGTGGCACTGGCCGTTGGCGGCCGCGTAGTCCACTGCGTCCGCCACCTGGCGGAAGACTTCAATGGCAAATGCCAGCGGCTGCGGCCCGTCGTTGTCGATGATGCTGCGGATGGTGCGGCCGTCGAAGTATTCGGTGGCGACATAGAAAAGCGCGCCTTGCTCTCCGAAGGCAAAGATCTTCTGTATGGCCGCATGAGAATCCACGCGCTCGTGAGCGGCGAGGAGCTCCCTGAAACGGTCAACGGCCTGCGTCCATTGTTCCTCGTCCGCGCCGGCGGGCCGGGCGAATCCACGGAAGACCGCAATCCGGCCCGTGGCTATTTCGCGGGCTCGATAGACTTTTCCCAGGGGGCCGCGTCCGAGCTCGCCATGAATCTCATATCCGGCGATGACGGGCAGTCCCTGGCTGGCTACGGATTCCGCGGGCATGGCTCTCCTGGTAGGGAAGGGTTACGAGGTTGTTTTCGTTCGCTTGCGCGCCGTGATAATATCACGCACACGGCGGCTTGGTCAACGCGCGGGGCCTCGTGAGTGGTGAGCCAGTGATTGAGAGTAAGTTGTCCGTAGTTCACTCACTCACTCAACCGCTCACACACAACATGGAACAACTTTTCATTCCACCCTGGAGAAACTGTTATGAGGCACACGGTCCTGCTGGCTTTTGCGCTGCTGGTTGTTATCACCTCGGCGAGCGCGATCGCTCCGCGGAAGCGGTATGTTCGGCGGTCTTCGGCCGCCGGCCTAACGCGGTCTCTTTTGGCGCAGAGCAGCCGGTACCTGGCTGGAGTTCGAGCGGAGTGGAAACGCCAGCCGGTGCGGGTAGGGGGCGGCTTCAAGCGGTACGCGCCGTTCACCGTCGTCTCTACCGCAGCCGACGTTGAAAAGTCTGATTCCGCGTCCGCGCCATTCCGTGGGCATCTGACTATCAAGGTGAAGTACCGCGAGACGGCATTGCATGAGAATCCCCGTGAAGCGCTGCGCGCTCCGCTGCGCGCCGAGCGGGAGTTCGCTTTCGAGCCGGCTTTCGCATTCCGTCACGGCAAGTGGGTGGCGGCGTCGGAAGAATGAGTGTGGAAGTGTGGAGGTGTGGAAGTGTGGAAGATTCTGGGGTCGTGTCTTGCATACCTCCACACTTCCACACTTCCACTCTTCGAATCGGCTGGATCCTAAAAAATTAGCGCAAATTTGTCCCCCGGCCGTTGACAATCGTCGATATACTCCATATAATGGAGGAAATGTAGAAGATTGTACACTGGAAAGGACGGCAATGGAACATTCGCAACCATTCTCGGACGAGCAGCTTGCCCTGGAGCGCGTGGCCGACCGCATCCTGGAGACCTTCCCTTCGGACCCCGACCGTCCCGCCTATACCGAGCGGCAGTTGGCCCGCCACGGCAAACACCTTGTTGTTGTGAGCATCTACAGCCTGTCCGAAAGGATGGTGGCTGAGCCCCAGGAGTTCCGCGACGAGCTGCGATTCCTCATGTCCGTCACCCGGTTACGGCCGGAGCAGCGGCGCTGCCTTCGATTGTGGGTGGATGGCTGGAGCCAGTGGGAAATAGCCACGGCCTACGGCGTTCCGCAGCAAACAATCTCTTACCGAATCCGCCGCGCACTACGCGCTTGCTATGATTCCGCCCCCCTATCCTTCCGCCGCTTCAGCTATCACAGCATCTATCGTAAGCCTCGCAATGGCCGCGACTTCACTATTCTGCGCAAGTGCACACACTGCGAGGACGCGTATTCCCTGGGAGTCGGGTTGGGGCGCTACTGCTCTCTCCGCTGCCGGGAGGCCGCCCGCCATTCCAGCGCGGAAAAAATCGCAGCTCCATATTGACTCTCGCGACGAAAAGTGGGAATATGGTCACGTCGCACGTTCGCCGGTGGCCAGAAACTCTCAGCAACGCCGCCGGCACTTGCTGCCGAACAAGGAGGGCCTACGGTTTTGATACCGCCGGACAGTCTAACGGAAAGCAGCCGGGAGAGGGCCTGACCCTGACTGAACGTCGCCGAGCTACCGCCACCGTCCCACGGGACAGCGACGGCTCCGACGAGACTCCAGGCGCAGAGAACGCGCACGAAAAGGGCGGCTCTCTCCCGGTTTCCCGTTTGCACCCCCTCCTCTTCGCAATCACCTCGGAACCATTTCGCAATCCAGCCTTCGCCTGACCCGGATTACCCTCAATTCTGTCGGAACTACCATTCGCCGGATTATCGGATTTCACGGACTTCGACCCCCTACCAGAGGGATGAATATCCGGCGACTGAACTGCCCTGTCCCGCCCAGGCCCCTCAAAAACCTCAAAAACCGCCCCGAACGGCCAAAAAACCCCAAAAAACTTCAAGAAAAGTAGCGCGTGAACCGAAAACGGCTTAATCTTGAAGTTCCCTTGAAGTTCCACTCTCTATAATGGCTCATGCAGCATAACGAATATCGTTTGCTCGCATCCCATAGGGAGGGAAACTGAATGAACCGCACCACCGGCAGCACCGTATCCAGCCCAACGTTCCGCTCTCGCTTCGCCCGCATCGTCACGGCGTTCTACCTGCTCACCGTGTCCACCGCGGCGCTTGCCGTGGTGGTGACCATCCCGATCCACATCTCGACGCCGTCCTCCGTAACCGGCGGGAACAACTTCACGACGACTGTAGGCACGGGATCCGCAATTTCACAGAACGGAGCGGTACTGGTCAGCACCACGCGCCCGGACATCCTTACCTCGCCGACTGCGAGCTGGCCCTACACCCTGACCATCCCGGCAAACACGACGAGCGGCGCATTCTCGGTCAGCGCATCCAGCGTCAGCTCCTCGCAGAACGCCACGATCGTCACCTGCGCAACCAACGAAGACATCTCGAATCCGAACAACTGGCGCGCAACCTTCAGCGTGACCGTCAATCCGTAGTCGCCTTTCGGCCGGAATGAGGCTCGGCAGAACTGGAGTAATGGAGCATTGGAGTAATGGGCCCAACTCACTCCAACACTCCATCACTCCATCACTCCGTTGCCCTCCTCCGGCCGGACCCGACGGTGCCTGGGCCGGCGACAGACCCACGGCACCCCGCGGGCGGGCGGACTGGGAGACGCCCGCCCGCACTTACAGATCGAGGACAATCGGCTTCGTATGGCGGCGCCTTGGATCATAAATCTGCCCCGCTATAGTTGAATGAGTCCCGAATCTTGCGCCCGGCTCGCATCATCTGTTCATATACTCTCCCGACCTGCGGAACAACTATACTTGGAATGGAACCGGTGACCGCGGATTCCGTCGCGTCTTGAAGCTGGATCCTGTTCTGATACGGCCGTGGATTCCGTTGCAAAGCTCAGCCCGGTATGGTAAGATAGCGCGTTGTCGCGGAGAGGTGGCTGAGTGGTCGATAGCGGCGGTTTGCTAAACCGTTATAGGCTTTAAACCCTATCCCGGGTTCGAATCCCGGCCTCTCCGCCGGGAAACACAGTAATCAGTTATCAGTGTTCAGTCATCAGTAAAGGCCGCAAAACTGATCACTGATTACCGATCACTGATCACTTACGATCATCAGGTGAGGGGACATGCCTTGAGGCCTCCGGTTCCTCGCCCGCCGCATTGCTTGGAGGCGCTTCTCTTGGGTTTTATTCAGCGTGTAATCTTCGTTCTAGGCGTACTGATCATCCCCGCATCGGCGTTTGCCGTCTCGCCGGAGGAGTACCTTAAGCTCCGCGCGAAGCATCGACCCGATCACCGTCTCAGCTATTCGGCGATCCAGCAGTCGCCCGGCGAGTATGTGGGCAAGGTGTTCGAGCTGCGCGGCGTGGTCGATGGATTCGTGCGGCGGGACTCCGTGCTCGGATTCATGCTCAGCCTGGAAGGCCGCCAGGCGGCGTTGGTCAACGGGACCGAAGTGGATTCCGTGGTGATCACCAGCCCCAGCAAGCAGCGGCTGCGTGTCCTTGCGAAAGTAGCGGATTCCGGCTCGGGCAACGTCGCTTTGCTGGATGCGCTCGCGGTCGCGAATGAAGCCGAATTGACGATACTGGAGCGCGAGCTTGCCCGAAAAGCATCGCCAACCGCGCCCAATCCCGCGCCGAACCGCAAAGCTTCACGCCCGTCCGTCGCGAATGGGACGCGAGGGATATCGCCGAGCCGGAGCGGCGCGACCCTCACCTCCATGGGAGTCTCCGCGCTGGCAGCGCGCGTACTCTCCGCCGAAGCGCAGCAGATCTACCCGTATTACCGCGACCACGTTTGGAGCTGCAATAAGCGGCTGAATCAGGACGAGGTCGACGCCATCGCCGTCAGCCTGCTTTACTACTGCCAGGCGTGGCAGGTCGACCCGCGGCTTGCCGTGGCGATGATCATGGCGGAATCCGACTTCCGGCCCAACATCACCTCGCACAAGGGCGCGATGGGGCTGGGACAGATTATGCCGGACGAGGCGCGCGTACACCGGCTTCAGAATCCGTACGACCCCGTAGAGAATCTCGGCGCGGCCATCCGGATTCTGCGCGGCAAGCTGGACCGCTACCGTGACCACAGCTTCCCACCCGGTCAGTACACGCTTAACCAGATAAGGCTCGCCCTCGCAAGCTACAACGCCGGCCCCGGCGCGGTCCGAAAATACGGCGGCGTCCCGCCGTACAAAGAAACGCAAAACTACATTAAGAAGATCCTTCGAATCTATTCCGAGCTCTGCGGAGATCCATCCATCAGGTAAGCGAGAACTGCTCGCTCGATATCATGGGGTGCTGAATCAGTGCAGATTCCGCACCCCATTTCACTTCTGTTCCCTTACCGCCGCGTCGCATAGGATTCCGACGCCCTCGGACGGAATCTTCCCAGCAGTTACGTTCTCAGGAGACTATCCATGCCACGACATCTCTTTCAATCAGCTCTTGTAATTGCACTTTGCGCCGCGCCGGCATTCGGCAAGGCGGACGTCAAGCCGAACGGGTTATTTGCCGATAACTGCGTGCTGCAGCGTGGAGTACAGGTGCCCGTGTGGGGTACCGCGGATTCCGGCGAGAAGGTGACCGTGGAGTTCCAGGGTCAACCTGTTTCGACAATGCCGGAGGACGGGCGCTGGCGCGTGCTGCTCAAGCCGCTCAAGACCGGTGGTCCCAATACCCTCACGATCAAGGGCTCCAACTCCATTGAGATCAAGAACGTGCTGGTGGGCGAGGTGTGGCTGTGCGGCGGGCAGTCGAACATGCAGTGGGCGATCTTTCAGAGCGATGACCCCGAGAAGCACATCGCGTCTGCGCAGGATTCCCTGCTGCGCCTGGTGACCGTTCCGCGAACCTCCAGCGATACTCCGCTCACCAGCGTGAACCTGCAGTGGAAGGAAGCCGTCGGCGAGAACATTCGTGACTTTTCGGCGGTCGCATATCACTTTGGCAAGCGGTTACGAGAACATTTGAAAGTGCCGGTGGGACTCATCAGCAGCAACTACGGCGGGACGCCGGCGGAAGCCTGGATGCGGCGCGAGGCGCTGGAGCAAGTACCCGAGCTGCGCGGAATCCTGGCGGATCATCAGAAGCGAGTGGACGAATTCCCGGCGCAGCTCAAAGCGCATGAGGACGCCGTTCTGAAAGCCAAGGCAGAGGGCAAGCAGTCGCCCGCCCCGCCGCGCGACCCTAAGACGAATCCTCAACGGCCAACCGGACTCTACAATGCAATGATCGCGCCGCTCTCTCCCTACGGCATCAGGGGCGCTATCTGGTATCAGGGCGAATCAAACGCTGGGCGCGCCTACCAGTACCGCACGCTCTTCCCCGAAATGATCTACAACTGGCGCCGGGCGATGGGAAACCGCGACTTCCCCTTCCTCTTCGTCCAGCTCGCGCCCTTCATGGCCATTAACCCGGAACCGATGGATTCCGCCTGGGCCGAGCTCCGCGAAGCGCAGCTATTAACGACGAAGGAAGTGCCCTACGCGGCGATGGCCGTTATTACCGATGTCGGTCACGAAACGGATATCCATCCCAAGCAGAAGGAACCCGTAGGCGAGCGCCTCGCTCTGGCTGCCCGTGCGCTAGCTTACGGCGAATCCGTCAAGTGGTCCGGTCCCGAGTTCGATGCGATGAAGGTGGAGAACGGCAAGGCGATCCTACGATTCCGTCCAAGAGGTGGAAGCCTGGAAACGCCGAACGGGGAAGATCTGAAGGGATTCACCATCGCAGGCGACGACCGCAAGTTTGTGAACGCCAAGGCGAAGATCGACGGGAACACGGTCGTTGTCTGGAGCGAAAACGTACCGACTCCGGTCGCGGTCCGCTACGGCTGGGCCAACTACCCGGTGGTCAACCTGCGAAACAAGGAGGGCCTCTGGGCCTCCCCCTTCCGCACCGACACCTGGCCCGGAGTTACTCAACCAAAACCATAGCCCGTTTATGTCCGAAGGACGGGCGAGCAACCGCCGCGAATCTCAAGCGGGTACGCGGCGGTTTTGTTTGTCTGGTTGGAAGGAGCGGAATTTCCTTTGGAAGCAATCGCAACGCGCGTCGACTCGAACGCGCCCGGATTCCGGGATAATGCTGCGTTTCATGCGAAGCTGGCGACGGAGCTAAAGCAGCGGATTACAGAAGCGCACAAGGGTGGAGGTGCGGAATCCGTCGCGAAGCATACTGCCCGGGGCAAACTGCTGGCGCGAGAGCGGATTGACTCACTCATCGACCCCGGCTCCCCTTTCCTGGAATTCAGCGCACTGGCCGCCTATGAGATGTACGAGGACGAAGCGCCGGGTTCGGGAATCGTCACCGGAATCGGATCGGTGCAGGGGCGAGAATGCATCATCGTCGCCAACGACGCCACAGTCAAGGGCGGCACCTACTTCCCGATCACCGTCAAGAAACACCTGCGGGCGCAAGAGATCGCCGAACAGAACCATCTGCCCTGCATATACCTGGTCGATTCCGGCGGCGCGTACCTGCCACTTCAGTCCGAGGTCTTCCCGGACCGCGAGCACTTCGGGCGTATTTTCTATAACCAGGCGCGCATGTCGGCGCTGGGGATTCCGCAGATCGCGGCGGTGATGGGTAGCTGCACGGCGGGCGGCGCCTACGTGCCCGCAATGTCAGACCAGACGATCATCGTTAAAGGCACCGGCACCATCTTTCTTGCCGGACCGCCTCTCGTGAAGGCCGCAACGGGCGAGGAAGTCTCAGCAGAGGAGTTGGGAGGGGGAGAGACCCACACTAAGATAAGCGGTGTAGCCGATTACCTGGCGGAGGACGACGCGCACGCCCTTTCGTTGGTGCGCGAAATTGTCAGTGGACTCAATAGGCCCAAACGCATTGATCCGCCCGCCGACATTGCACCCCCGGAAGAACCGCTCTACGCGGCCGAAGAGATCTACGGAATCCTCCCTAAAGACCGCCGCCAGCCGTTCGAAGTCCGCGAGGTCATCGCCCGCCTGGTGGATGGCAGCCGATTCCACGAGTTCAAGCCGTTATACGGTCCCACCCTCATCTGCGGATTTGCGCGCTGGATGGGCTATCCGGTCGGAATCCTCGCGAACAATGGCGTGCTATTTTCCGAGAGCGCGCTAAAGGGTACGCATTTCATCGAGCTCTGCTGCCAGAGGCGGATTCCGCTCGTCTTCCTACAGAACATCACGGGATTCATGGTGGGGAAAAAGGCAGAACACGAAGGGATCGCCAAGCACGGCGCAAAGATGGTTATGGCCGTATCCAACGCCGAAGTACCCAAGTTCACAGTGATCATCGGCGGCTCGTTCGGAGCAGGCAACTACGGGATGTGCGGCCGCGCCTTCGGTCCCCGCCAGCTCTGGATGTGGCCCAACGCCCGCATCTCCGTCATGGGCGGCGAGCAAGCCGCGAATGTCTTATTGACCGTAAAGAGGGACCAGCTTGACACGAAGGGCACGAAGATGACGAAGGCGGAAGAAGAGGAACTGACGGGGCCGGTATTGGAAACCTACGAGCGCGAAGGCAGTCCCTACTACTCCACCGCCCGCCTCTGGGACGACGGAATCCTCGACCCGATCGACACCCGAATGGCAATCGCCCTAGGAATCTCCGCCGCCTACAACGCCCCCATCCCCCAAACCCGCTTCGGCGTCTTCCGGATGTAGGACCCGCATGATAGAATTATATCGGGAGGCGAACACATGAGGAACTTGACTCAGGAGGAGAAGGAGTCGATTGCGCGGCGGGCAGACCAGATGTACGATGAGAAGATCAAGCCGCTAGAGGCCGAATTTGAGGGAAAGATTGCGTCCGTGGATCTCGACACGGGTGATTACGAGATCGCTGATACTCCACTCCTGGCGACCACGAAACTCCGCGAGCGGCGACCCAATGGAAACTTCTTTGCGTTCCGAATAGGCTATGACGCGGTTTATGCCATAGGCGCGAGGCTGCACCGGCGGAGTAAATGATAAGAGGCGTGGTGGGCGGCCTTCAAGCATTAGTGAGCCTGGAAGTCATTGATGCGTACGGTCGACCGCTTTCGTTGGAGGGAATCGTCGATACAGGGTTCGCCGGATATCTAACACTGCCTTCGGACCTTATTCAAAAGCTCCAGTTGCGTTGGACTCACCGCATGTACTCTCGTTTGGCGGGGAATATACCGATGCTGTCCGAGGTTTACGAAGCTACGGTCCACTTCCGCGATGTCAAGGAAAGAATCGAAGTTTTGGAGATGGAAGACGACATCCTGCTCGGCATGTCACTCTTGATCGGAACCGAAATTCGAATCCAGGTGGAGGAAGGTGGACTTGTGGAAATTGAGCCTTTATGAACGTCAGGATGTTCGGAATCATCGCCAGCTTACTCGCTTCTGCAATCCTGTGGGCCAGCGGGGACACGATATCGGAACTGGAGGGGAAGATCGCCGCGGTATTGCCGACCGCCGAGGAAGATGCTTTTCTGCAGATTCCGTGGCGGATGAATGTGCTTCGAGCCCGGGCGGAATCTGCTCGGACGGGGAAGCCATTGTTCATCTGGTCTATGAACGGGCATCCTTTCGGCCACACTTGAGCGAACGGTCTGCGGAACCGGCGGTTGACGCTGAATCATCCTGAAATCCGGCGAAAGCTCACGTCGGACTTCATTCCCACGGTAGCGCCCAGCACCGATCCCTCTTTCAGCGACAGCGAGGCTGGAAAATGGTTCTTCCGCATGGCCGATACGAACAAGGAGTCGGGCGGGCATTACCAGGGCTTTTACATCGTTAACGCCGACGGAATTGGTCCCACACGCCATTTTGATCCGATCGGCCATTACCCCACCGGTCCGCTGCTCAAGTTCATGGACGACGCTTACAGAGTCGTCCGGGCGAAACCAGTATCCAAGACCGAGATTTCGGAAAGCCAGCTCAGCCTGCCGCCGATGGCCCGCCCGGACCCGTCGACTTCCGTGCTTCGGATCGTGAACCGCATTGTTGGCGCACCTGCCGACCCCCACCTTCTCAACAATGCGCCGGACCGAGACTTCATCTGGGTTTTGCGCGAAGAGGTCAAGGAAATCGTACAACTCGCGCGCCAGGGAGGTGAATTCGCTCTTCCCCGACCGATGGTCGGCCGTCTCGTCCGCTATCACCTCGTGGACAACCTGGGCGGCCGAACGCAGTTCTTCATGGGTGCGCGGGAAGTCAAGCGGGCGGATTTCCGGGCACGCGTCCTGCGCGTAGGACCACGATTCCTAGAGCTAAGTCTGAACGGAACTTACGCGTCCACTCAGGAAAAGAACGCTTTCGGAATCGAAGGCGAGATCCAAGGTGAATTGAGAATTGACACTCAAACGCTGCGGATCACGCGCCTTCGCGCATTCGCTACATCACAGGCGTGGGGCGGTCCGGTCAATGGGGCTGAGACACCTCCCCCGGGAAAGTTCAAGATAATCCACGCCCTGACCGAGGCAGACGACGTGATCGCCCGCAACGTCCCTCCCGCCTACGGCTATTCCACAACCTACCTCGACGCCGGCTACCGGAGTCTTCCGAAGTACACCCCCTAAAGGAATCAGCGAACTTCAGACGGAATCAACCGTCCGTACAAATCCCGACGGAGGTTTACCCATGTACGCAATGGAATGGCAAGCCGGCATAATCGAGCGCGCGGCCAATACGCTGGCCTATTGGATAGAGACCACGCCGGAGGATAAGTTGGGCTGGTGCCCGGCGGCCGACGCGTCTTCGAAGACACGATGCATCAAGGAACAGATGCAGGAGTGCATCGGCCTGAATAGAGGCGTGGCGGCCAAACTTCGAGGAGATGGCGCAGCGCCGTCCAGCGACCAGCCCAGGGCTGAAGACCAATCACTTCTCGTTCGAGAGATCGCCTCCAGCGGCCGAGAGCTCGCCGAGGCCGTTCGCAACACGAAGCCGGAGGACCTCGGGCGGGAACACGACCTCGGATTCGGCCCTTTCCCGGCGGCCTTTCTCATCGAAATCGCCACCGGAAACATGTTCTACCACGGCGGCCAGCTCAACTTTATCCAGACCCTTTATGGAGATACCGAATTCCGCTTCCCGGGGCCGGATTATAACCCCTTGAAAGACGCCTGAGCCCATGTTCTTTTCGCTTGAAGGACACGGAGCCGTTGTCACTGGCGCCGCGCGCGGAATCGGATTCGCGATCGCCCGGCGGCTGGCGCGGGCCGGGGCGGGCGTGGTTATAGCAGACATGGACGAATCAGCGGCCAAGAAGGCGGCCGAATCGCTTCGCGGTGAAGGTCTAAATGCGGACGGAATCCGCGCGGATGTAACGCAGCCTCAGGATGCCGAGGCCATGGTGGCGCAAGCCGTGGAGCTTTACGGCAACCTCGGAACGATGGTGAACAACGCCGGTATCGCTGGAAAGTCCGCGCCGATCTGGGAGACCAGCAACGAGGATTGGTCGCGGGTAATCGAGGTGAACCTGACCGGCGTATTCAACTGCTGCCGGGCGGCGATAAAGCAGATGCGCGAGCAGAAGTCCGGCGCCATCGTCAATATCGCCTCCATTTCCGGCAAGGAGGGGAATCCGAACATGATTCCCTACTCCACTTCCAAGGCCGGCGTCATTTGCCTTACGAAAGCTCTCGCCAAAGAAGTAGTAGGCGACGGGATCCGCGTCAACGCCGTGGCCCCCGCCGTCATCGAGACCGAGATACTGCAGCAGCTCAGCAAAGAGACGGTCGAGTACATGTGCAGCAAGATCCCCATGGGCCGCCCAGGCACCACCGAAGAAGTCGCCGCCGTCGTCCACTTCCTCGCCAGCCCCGACGCCAGCTTCGTCACCGGCCAATGCTACGACGTGAGTGGGGGAAGAGCGACGTACTGAGTGTGTGGCTGAATCGTTCTCTTACTCGTAATCGTGATCGGCCGTTTCAAGCATCATGCCCCTGAGGAAGTAGTCCGGGGCAGTTGTTTTACACCCCGGACTGGATTAAGGCGAATACCCCGGCGACGCATGGCGCGAGAAACTGGACCATGAGCTAGCTGTCTAACAATACTTTCATCGCAGGGTGAAACATTTTTACTGGTACGCCCGTCTATTATAATAGGCGGGCGTACCACATTTGGCCCCGTCTAATCTTTCCGATCCGTCTGATATGTCCGATCCGTCGGATCAAGTCTTAAGAGGAAGACATGCCAAGAAACGACAACCTTTTCCAGGACCCGGATTCTCTCCGAAAGAAAGGCTGGTTGCCGCAATCCGAAGCCGCCAGGCTCCTCGGACTCCCCCCAACTGAAATGATCAGTTGGGACTTCATCGACGCCGAGCAGCGAACCGAAGACGGCGGCAACTGGGTCAAGCTCCTCCCCGAAGTCGCCGCCAAACACGGCCTCACAAAACCGCCCAAGCCGTCACCCGCCACCCGTCCTCCGTCCAAAAGTCCAAAATCCAAAATCCAAAATCCAAAAATAGATAACCCCCGTATCGTCGAGCTGAACCACCAGAAACTCCTACGTCCCTGGTTCAACGGCGCCTACGCCCGAACCGTCCGCGAAGCCGCTGAAGAGTTGGGCGTCTCCGCTGCCTACATTCAGGGAATCGCCCGGAACCGTCTCAACGCCATCAAACGTGAGGGCATCCTCTGGATTCCCCAGGACGAGATCGACCTTCATCGCTGGCGGCAGGAGCGCTGGGCCGAGCTGGGGGGTCAATGGACTTCTTATGGCCGGAAGTGGAAAAAAGGCACGGAACCCGTCCCGGAGCCGGAGCCGGAGCTCACGCTCGACGATCTTGGAGAGCCCGTTGGCGCCGACGTCTGGATAACTGCCAGGGAAGCAGCCGCCATTCTCGGATTCAATCCTCCATTCGTCAATCAACTTGCGCGGCAGGGAAAACTCAACTTTCGAGTGGAGTCCGCGCCCGATAGCACGCGCGGTAGAGGGCATTTACTGAGCCGCAAGCGGCTTGTGTACAATATGGCCGAAGTGCTCAAATACGAAATGCGGCGAGCGGAAGAAAGCTGGAAGCGGAATATCTCGCCGAAGGAATGGAACCATGACCGGCGTCGCCCCATTCTTCGTAGCTGGCGCGACATACCCCCGACCGTAAACCTGATCTCCGCCCGCAAGGCGGCGCAAATCCTCGGCGTTTCCAAGCAGACTCTCGCCGGCATCGTTAAGCGCGGCCGCCTGTTCATATGGAGCGCCCGACACGGTAAGCGCGGCGCGCCAACATTCAACAGCGAAGATCAAGTAATGCGATACGCCTCCAATCCCGATCGCCTGGCAAGGAGAGCGGCCTACTTTAGTCCCCCGAAAGAGAAGCAACCCTATGCCGAGGACGGCCTGCTGAAGGAGTGGGCAGACTGGCAAGAGGATAACGGACTGTTAGACCACCACCCGAACCCCAAAAAGGCGCGCGACGTCGGCGAATTCTACACCACGCGCCAGGCTGCACAGGTTCTTGGGGTAAGCGCATCCGCGGTCCGGGCCATGCGGGATAGGCGGCGGATTAAGGGTTACCGGAGCCGCAAAACCTGGATCCGTGAGAACCCAAACTCCTACTGGTTCTTTAAGAAAGAAGACATCCACGCCCTGCTACACGACGAGAAATACCGTCGCCTGCGCGACGACGCAAAACGGAAGAACTTCGAAACCCAACGCCGCCGCTCCTCCTGATACCGCAGCTCGATTACGTTCATGCGCCTCAACATCACGGGAAGCGTATACCCTCCCGCGCGTCCGGAGGACGATTTTCCCAGCCGGGGATTTGAATCCCCGGTTCTGCTTAACGCCTTCAGATTCCGGCCGTCAATACTCGCTCTGTAGCTTCCAGCGTCGCGTCGATGTCGGATTCGGTGTGTGCGGTGGAGATGCTTCCCTGTTTGGTGGGGAGGGGGAAATTGTAGATACCTTCCTCGATGAGAGCGCGGCGGTAGCGAAGGTCGCGGGGCATGTCGTGGTTTTCGGCGAGGTCGTGCCAGTCTTGCGGGTCGTGGTCCATAAAATACGCGCAGAAGGCGGATCCCTGTCTTCCTACAGTGGCCGCGATTCCGTGCGTGCGGAATAGGTCAGTCAGCCCCTCTTCCATGCATTTACCCATTCTCTCTAGCCGTGGGTAAATGTCTTCTTCCTCCCGAATTAGCTTCTCTAGCGTGGCGATGGCGGCGGCGACGGGAATCGGATGGCCGTTGTAGGTCCCTGATATCATCACTCGGCGCGCGGGGTCCGGCTGCGAAAAAAAGTCCATGATCCCGGCTATCCCACCGATGGCCCCCAGCGGGTAGCCGTTCGCGATAGCCTTGCCGAAAATCGAGAGATCGGGCGTCACGCCCGCGATAGATTGATATCCGCCCAGCGCGTGTCGGAATCCGGTCTTTACCTCGTCGAAAACGAGGACCACGCCGAATTGGTCGCAAAGCGCGCGCAGACCTGCAAGGTACCCCGGCAGCGGCTTCACCACACCAATGTTCTGTAGAATCGGCTCCGTGATAAGGCAGGCGGCCGGATTCCGCTCGAAGACCCACTGAACGGAATCGAGATCATTGAAGTTCACGACGT
>JBKJZI010000237.1:0-15066 GCA_046715155.1 Chthonomonadales bacterium
CGGGCATGTAGATCCGTTCATTGAAGATATCTCGTCCACCACGACTTACAGGGAACGGAAGCTCCTGATGAAAAACCTCGGTAACGGCCTCTTTAAGGATCAGCCGGGCGATTTGGGTGACTTGCGCGAGCAGCGTTTGACGCGTGGCCTGGCGGCGGGCGATTATGACAACGATGGGCGAGTGGATATTCTTGACAACAGCCACAACATGCCCGCCGCCCTTTATCGCAACTCCAGCAAGGGAGGACCCTTCGTCTCGTTTCGCCTTGAGGGCGTGAAGAGCAACCGTGATGCCATTGGCGCGCAGGTCAAAGTTACGGCCGGAGGAAGGTCGAGGATGGCCGAAGTCCGCGCCGGATCGAGCTACGCATCCACAAGCGACCGCCGGCTCCATTTCGGGTTGGGGACTTCGATGAAAGTGGATTCCGTGGACATCCGCTGGCCCAGCGGGCGCGAACAAAAGCTCGGCGGTCTCGAAGCAGACCGCTTCTATTTCATAAAGGAGGGATCGCCCGCGGTCCCCGATCCGCGCCTAAAGTGAAGCCGGTCCTCAAAGCGGTGCTGCCGGGGATCCTCGCTGGCGTCCTTGCGGCGATAGTGTGGCTGTATGCCTCGAGTTCCGGACGAGAATGGCGCCTCAGGCGCGCTTCGGAATCCAGCCTCCTGGCGACCTCTCTCGCTCAGCCGGGCGACGAGTTGGCGGCGCGAGTCTTAACCGAACGGCTCCTCGCGGGTGGCAAGCCGGACGAAGCGGTTGCCTCATTGGAACCCTCCGTACGAGCGCGACCAGAATCCGAGGAACTGCTGGTCCTTTACGCGCGCGCCCTCACGGAGGCCGGCCGCCCGATTGAAGCTCTCGCCGCTCTGAAGCCTCGAATAAGCGCCAAGCCTCGCGCGTCGGTACTCGCGGCCGCCGGAGAGGCTTACTACGCCATACGATCGCTAGACGCCGCCATGAGCCATTTCCGCCGGGCCCTGGAATTCAATTCGGAATTCGCGCGCGCGTGGTCCGGCCTCGCGTTCGCGCTCGCCGACACGCATAAACTAGAAGAAGCGCGCCGCGCGGCAGATCGTGCCGTCCGTTTTGACCCAGAGGACGCACGCTCTCATGCTGCGCTGGCCTATGCAATCGATCTCTCCGGAGATGGGGCGTATGCGATAACCAGGTATCGCCGCGCGCTTGAACTATCCGCTAGAGACCCATTCGTATGGGAGCTTTTCGCATCCGCGGCAGCTCGAAGTGTACAGTCCCAGCGGGAAGCTCTTTCCGTAGCGCACGAACTGGAATCCTCGGAGTCTCATGTGCTCCGTTCCGCGAATATCCCGTACTTTCGAGGGTTGCTCCTTATGACCGCCCGCGACTATTCGCGCGCAGAACAGGGATTCCGAACCGCTCTCAAGCGAAATCCGAACTTTACTCGCGCGCTTTACAACCTCAGTCTTGCACTTCGCTTCCAAGGAAAAGTGGAGCAAAGCCGGGAGACTGCCGCCCGATTTGACCGCGCGCGGGCATACGAGCGGGAGGTCACTAACCTCACTCTCCGCGCCAGCCGAGAAACTCAAAACCGCAAACTGTGGAAACGGGTCGCGACCCTTGCGGAATCCCAGGGCGATTCTGCTCGCGCACTGAATGCTCGTCGCCGTCTCGCCGAGCCCCCGTCAAATGCAATCTCGCCGTAGCCGCTGGATCAGCTTGATAATGGGCATCGCCACTCTGGCCGGCTGCCAATCTGGGGGGCCTTCTCCTGCATCCCCGATCGCAGCGCAATCGCAATTTCGCTTCGCCGAAGTCGCAGCCGAATCAGGCCTCGACTTCCAGTGGGGCCACAACGGAAAGTCACCCCTCACTATCCTCGATACTGCGGCCGGCGGCGCGGGCTTCATCGACTATGATCAAGACGGCCGTCTCGATATTGCTCTGATAGGCCGGTCGGTGGGCCTCTATCATAACGAAGGGGCGCGATTCCGCAACGTAACGCGCGAATCCGGAATCGACATCAAAGGGGCGCTCATGGGCTGTGCCGTGGGCGATGTCGATAATGACGCGCGGCCAGACATCCTGATAACGGGTCACGGAATCCTGCGACTCTACCGCAATTCGGGTGGCGGTAAGTTCGAGAACGTTACGAACCCGACGGGTCTGGCATTTGCCGGCGCCGACCGATGGAATACCAGCGCCGGATTCGCGGACCTTGACGAGGATGGGTGGCTGGACCTCGTAGTGTGCGGTTACGCGGAGTTTACACCGACCTCCCGCCAGTACTGCGACTTTCCACGCGCCGATGGGAATGGAAGGGTTGATGCGGCGTGCCCGCCATTCTACTATCCTGCGCAGAGAATCCGTGTCTTCCGGAACCGGAACGGTCAGTTCGAGGACGTCTCGATACGCTTCCCGGCTTCGAACGGCTACAGCCTGGGTCTCGCCTTCGCCGACTATGATGCCGATGGCCGCACCGACATCTACGTTGCCAACGACGGACAGCCCGGGGACCTCTACCACAATTTGGGAAACTGGACTTTCAGGAATGAAGGCGTTAGTAGCGGGACCGCTCTAAACCTGGAAGGGCGCGAGCAGGCGGGGATGGGCGTGGATTGGGGAGACTACGATAACGACGGCCGACCCGATCTCGTGGTAACCACCTTCCAGAATGAGCCGACCAGCCTGTACCGGAATGAGGGCAGGGGCTTGTTCTCCTACTCCGCTTATACAGCGGGCATCGCCGGTCCCACGCAGTCCACTCTCGGATTCGGCGTGGCGCTGCAGGACTTCGACAACGACGGATTCCGCGATCTCCTCATCGCTAATGGCCACGTGCAGGATACGATCAACCTCATCCATCCACCCGCCACCTATAGACAGCCCCTTCAGCTCTTTCGCGGCCGCGGGGGTGTATTCGAAGCCGCCGACGGGGGAGAAGCATTTGCGCGAAGGATAGTCGGCCGAGCGCTTGCGGTCGGGGACTATGATAATGACGGGAGGATGGACGCACTTGTTGCTGACATGGAAGGGGCTCCGCTTCTCCTGCGCAACGAGACGGAATCCCGTTCAAACTGGATCGGAATCCGGGTTGTGGACAGAAGCGGCCGGGACGCGCTGGGCGCCGTCGTGTCCATTGATGCGAGAATCGGCAAACGTATTGCGCAATCGCATACTTGTCGCAGCTATATATCAGTCGCCGATCCGCGGGTCCACTTCGGACTGGGAGTTTCCGCGTCGCAGGTCGCAGTGGCGATTAACTGGCCGAACGGCGCCATGTCTTCGCAGGGCAATCTAAATGTCGGAAGGTACCACACTATCCGCCAACCCTGATGCAGATTTGAGGCGTATCACGGCATTCGCCCCTTTGTGGAAGGTGCCAACTTTGCCGACGTCCCTACTCAGCGCAAGAAAAACCCCTCTGCGGAATCCGCGGAGGGGTCTTTGGGCGGAGTAGGGGATTAGCCTTCTACCTGCGCCGCTTCCTTGCTATTATTGACCCCGGCGCCGACTCTGAGCGACGTCAGCTCGCCGTGTACGCGAATGACCACGCCTTCGTCGTTGACCGTCACCAGGCGGTGGCCTTTGGCGATCAGGTCGCCCGGACGGGCGGTGATCACGTGGCCCTCCACTCGGAGCGTAGCTACGCTGGGCGAGCCATGCACGACGCCAACGACCTGTATCGATGGCGTGTACTTCGGCGGCTCAGGCCTGTCGGGCTCCCCACCGATCGGCCGAGTGGAACCGCCGGCGAATGGATTCATCCCGAACGGGCCTTGATAGCGATTTGCCTGGTTGAAGCTCGGCAGTCCGCTGGTCCTCGAGGCCGGAACGATGCCTACGCTGGGGGCAACGCCGTGATTCATGGCGCTCAAGGCCGCCGCGCTCGGCTGCGCTTTGCCGCTGCGAATCGGCTTGAAGGGATCGTCAAGTTGGTACAGGTCCTGGTTCTGAGCTGATGCCTGATGGGCCTTGGCGCCGGCGATCGGGAATGGATTCGAAGGGTCTACCACCGCGCCCGGATTGCCGGATAGCGGCCCGGACGGGACCGACGCCGCAGTCTGTTCATCTCCTGTGCTCGGAGGCGGGGTCGCCTGGGCCTTCTTGCCTCCCAGGGTGCCCATCATCGTATACACTACGAAGAAAACCACCACGACGATCAGCCCGATCAGGCCGGAGGCTTTCATCCGTTCGGCGGTTGTAAGGTTTGCAAAGTTCATTAGTATGCTCCGGATGTCGGATGAGGGTCTTGGGTCTCGGGTCTCGGGTCTAGGGGGTTTTTACCCTAGTCCCGAGACCTAGACCCGATTCCCTGATGTGTCAGTCGGTCAGCTTAATGGTCAGGAAGATCATTACTTCCGACCGGCGGTGATTCCGTTCGTAGTGCCTGAACAGAGCCCCGATAATGGGAAGGTCGCCGAGCAGCGGAACCTTCGTCAACGTCCGTATGTCTTCATCGCGAATCAGGCCGCCGATCACCAATGTGTCGCCGTCCTTCACACGCACCACCGTCTCGGCTTCGCGGGTGCTGGTCTGCGGAACGCCGTCTACAAACCCGGAGACCGTGCTCACTACCGGCTTAACGCGCAGGGTGATGTATCCGTCGCCGTTCACTCGCGGGTGCACCAGCAGTATGATCCCAACCGGCACTTCGACCACGGTGAACACGTTGCCGCTTACCGGGCTGGACGTTGCCAGCGCCGTAAACCGCAGGTGGTCGCCGATGAAGATCGAGGCATCATGGTCGTTAAGCACCGAGATATTCGGGCTGGCGAGGATCTTAGCATCACGTTTGGTGATCATTGCCTGCAGGATCGCGTCGAATGACCACGGGACCCGGCTGAACGTGCTTTTGAGGATGTTGGACGGGATGGTAAAGAACTTGGTGAAGTCCTGGAACCCGATTCCGCCCTCTTCGCCATTTACTTCCGTTCCGGACGGAGCTTCATACGCGCCGAACCGCGTCCAGCGCCATTTCAGTCCGTACTGCTCCAGGTTCTCCGGAGTCGTCTCAACGATGCGGGCCTCGACGGACATCTGCCGCGGCGCAACATCGACGAGAGCCAGCACCTTCATCGCCTCGTCTAAGTTAGCCGGCGAGCCGCGAAGGACGAGCGATAGGGGACGCTTTTCCTTATCGCCGGCAGCCTGTTGCTGCTGCTGACGAGGCGCCTGTCCTCCTCCTCCTCCTCCGCCGCCGCTGGAGCTGCCACCACCGATGAACGTGCTTCCCAATGGATTGAACTGAATAGTCGGAAGCTTGGGAGTCTCGGGACCGGCCGTTACCGATATCTCCGGCGTGGCCTTTTCGAGCACTGCCATAAGCCCTTCGGCCGGAGAGTGGCGGATCACGTATACCCGAGTCTCCACTTCAGCTCGACCCGCGGCCACGTCCACCAGGTCGATGCTGTTCCGAACAAAGTCAATCTCAGACTTCGTACCGCTAACGACCACTGAATCACCCGCAGCTTCGGCCTTCACGCCAGGCGACATCTTCAGGAGCGCCGTGACGATCTGACTCGCCGGGCGGTTCTTGACCTGCACGCGGATGCTCGATCTCGTGGAATCGGGCGTGATGGTGTCGTTTTTGCGCAGAAGCGCTTCGGCGGCGTCGATGTCTTCCTGGGCGCCGATTAAGGAAACCCCGCTGCCCTGTTCCCGAGCCGTCAGGTCCGGAAATGCGTTCTGGGCCATCTCCGCCGCGGTCTTGGCGTTCATGTTGGTCAGGTTGATCGTTTTGCTAACGCCCATCCGCTCGAGTGTCTCTTTCATTTCCTTGCGGGGGGCGATTACATAGGTCTCATTGACCTTCTTCACAATCAGGCCGGAGAGGTTCGCCACCATCGCGAGCGCTTCATCTACCGGCTTGTTGCGAAGGGATACCGTGATCTTCCCTTTGACAGTTGGATTCACGGCTATGTTGATCTTGCTCTGGGTGGCCAGAGCGCGGATGACGTCCGTCACGTCCGCGTTCATGTACTCCAGGGTCACTCTGGCCTGCGGCGTCTGTTTGGCTGCCGCCGGCAGAGGGGCGCTGGGGCTGTCTGCGGCCGCCGGGAAACTCGTCATCCCCATCGCCGCGGCAGCTCCTAGCATAAGAAGTGAGCGCATGTTCATTGTGAAATACCTCTTTTGGTAGTGCGGCCCTCTATCGTGACCGCTACTTAGGGTCTAGGGTTTAGGGCTCAGGGTTTAGGGTGCAGGCATTTGACCTGGACCCTAGACCCTAGACCCTGGACCCTGCTTTATGACGCTTTGTTGTTACCCGCGGCCGGCTTCGGAATCAAGTGCGGCGGCGTATCGACATATCGCGTGATGGTCAGGCTGGTCATCAGGTTTGGAAACCCGCCTTCCGCCGAACCGATGCGACATTCCGTAAGTGAAATAAGTCTGCGTGATCGCTGCAGTGACTGCAGAAACTCCCGCAACGACTGGAAGTCGCCCTCGAACTTGATAGTGCTCTTAATAGGCGTGATCTCCGGAGGCATCGCTCCCGCGATCTGCGCGTTCTTGGGTGCCGAGGAACCAATCGGAGTTGGGCCCATCGTCATATCCTTCGTCGCAAGCGAGTCGATACCAAGGATGCGGTTTCCCGTCTTAAAGCAAAGCTGAGAGAGCGCTCGCAAGAAGTTCGACTGCTCCGGATTCGTCAACGGCATCGTAGCTACCGTTGGCTTCGGCGGCAGAGCGCGTATGACTTCGAGTTGCGCCGTGTAGTGCGCCATCTCTTTGTCAGCCGCCTGGATATTCTTGTGTGTCGCTCGCAGCTTGTTCTGGCGAGGCACCACCACCCAGCAGGCCACCAGAAGGCAGATAGGCGGCAGCAGGATTATGGCCCAGCGCTGTACGGAGGCCGGTAAGGCTTTCATTTAGGTTCCTCCTTGCTGAACCGGATCCGGCGACGCGTCCGCCGCTGAGACGGCCTGAGTCGGCTCGATCCGAGGTGAAGATGCGAAACCGGTCTGCAGCTCGAACTGCAGGCCTTCTCCGCCCATTTTCGGGTCTAGCCGCAGCAGGTTAGTCAGGCGGATCGGCTGCAGCATGGGCGAAAGGTTGATAGTGTCCATGATGTCCGCGACTGTCCGTGGCGAGCGGGCTTCCCCCGTTATGAAGATCGATCCCTTGTCGTCGATCGTCACACCGGTCAAGCAGCCGCGCTTGGCAATCGAGGCGGAGAGGAAGTCGAGTCCCTGGGGAATCGGCTTGGCGTTCTTCTGGATCGTCTCCGTAAGCTTTGCCTGACGCTCTAGCTGGGCCACCAGCGTGGCATGTTCCGCCTTCAGAAGTTTGACCTCTGACTGCGTTTGATCCAGCGTTCGTTCGGCTCGGGCTATGTTACCGTTCAGGATGAACGCGGCGGTAATGGTCCCCATCAAGATGACCAGGCTCGCGGCAGCGCTCGCGAACATCGCTTTGGGCGCCATCCGCCGCTCGACTACTACGCGGTCTCCGGTGCTCAAATCCAGCGCGGGAGCCGCCGAGTAGGAACCGCCCATTCCGCGAAGCGCCAGCCCCACCGCCACTGCGTAACGTGAGCCGGTTGCTCCTGCGATCTGCGATTCAACGTCTATCGCCGCCGGAATCAGATTGGGCAGGGAGATCATAGCCGCGCTGCTGCGGAGGTACTGGGTCATCAGGGCGAATAGCTCTTCCGATTCGGGAGCGTCCACCATGAACTTGACAGTCAGCGCTTCCGCTGCGCCGGGGAACTCGCGGACGAAGTAGTCCAGCGATCGCTGAACCTCAGTCATTAATAGGGAGATCGTCTGCCGGTTGAACTTTTCGGCGGCCGCGGATATCTTGGGCGACTCGTCTTCGACTTCCTCGTCGGCGCCTGCAAGCATGCCGCCCTTGGAGCGGCTGGCGGAATGCGCGACCTCCTGCGCCACCTGCGCCCGGAGGTCCGAGATGGTTGTGTCTATACGACGGTAAAAGTGCAGCTCACCGTGCGTAGTAATGAAAATCTCGGCGCCGCCGGAGGAGATGTTGACCAGCGCGAAAGCGTCTTCCGTTTCCAGGGCGGGATAGAGGCCTCGAAGAGCTGCAATCGAACCGGGCTCTACCGCGACCAGCCGAAGACCGGAAGCGTCCATCACGCTTCGGTAACTGCTTACGAGCCGCTCCTCGGCGCCCATCAGCAGGACACGGATGACCGCTTCCTCGCCTTCGGTCTCACCCTTTTCGGGCAGATCCGGCAGCCGGAAATAGTCGAAGGCGCTCTGGCCGGCTGGCAGAATCCGGTAGTGGTCCATTTCCCCACGCAGCACCGACCGAATATCAGAATCCGGTACCGGCGGGATCTCCATTACACGGGCCACCAGGCTGCCGTTGGTTAAACCGACGACGACCGTGTCAACTTTCTGGTCCAGCTGCGAACAGACGTAGCGGACCGTGTCAGCCATAATCTGCGGGTTAAGCAGTCCGTCCGCATCCACCGCTTCCGCGGGGGTGGGAGCGGAAGCGACTGCGGCTAGCATTACGCCGCCTCCGCTTGGCTTTACAAACGCGGCTCGGACCTCATCCGGCGAGATCTCGATGCCGATCACAGGGCGATGTTTCACGGGAATACCTCTCTCGAACGCTGGGTGTTTATTCCGCGCTGCTCAGTTGATCCGTGTGTCTTTGTTGCCGGCCCAGCTCCGGGCCGGGTTATGGGTTAGGCGTTAGCCTTCTCTGTCGTATCTTCACGTCGCTGACTACCGTGCGAGGGGAATCTCCCATCTTCACGGTGGCCGTTACGTGCAGCCCGCCGATTTTCGTTAAGTCTGTCGGCGTTGCAGTGGAAGTCCAGGCGGTGCCGCTCCAGACGTAGTAGGAAATGGCAAGCGACTGTACGTCCCGAACGATGATCTGTCCCCCGGTCGGAGCGTTATTGATCGTTCGTCGAAGGTCCGTCCCACTCTTCCAGTAACGAATGGTTTGGGAGGACGGAGCATTTGTCACGACGGTCATGGACGTGGCATTGGCCGCGGTTACATTTGCAATTCCGCGCATATTATCGACCCATTCGTCGATGGTCTGGCGGCCCCTGGAAATAGAAGTGTTCTGATCTATGATCCGGTCCTGCGAGTCATAGCTCGCACGGATCATGTTAAAGATCCCCACGCCCACCAGGCTCATAATGAGGCCGGCTATAAGCATTTCCATTAAGGTGACGCCGCGGCGCCGGTCCATTCTTTTCATATCCCTGCCCTCACGAGCCTGGTTTGCGTTGTCCAGATGTTAGCGCCGGTACTGATCAACAGAACGCTTACGTTTACCGTTCGAAGCGCGCGGCTGTCCGGCACGGCGCCGGCCTGTCCCGCGGTACCGCTAGTCACCATATCGCTTGTCACAACGGAGGTAACTTCGAACCGACGGTTCGGATTGTTGGCTGCGCACGCTACTCCGTTGCCGGTGTAGTTGTAGGTCTGCGTTCCCTCCGGAGCAGCAAAGCCTTGCAGCTTTATCTGTTCCAGCACCATGCGGCCCATGTTGTAGGCCATGCCTACGTTATCTGTGTTCTCGGTCACACGATAAGAGAACGCCCAGGTTCCCACAAGACCCATGACGCCGATTGACATCAGGAGCGCCGAAACCAGGAGTTCTACGAATGTGATTCCGCGGCGCGTCCGCCGCTTGTTTATCCGGGTCATTTTCAACTCTTCCTCCCGCGTCGAATCCAGGGCAGGAGAACTCAATAGTGCGCCGAGCTGAACTCGGTCCCGTATTTCTTCCATGAAATCGCCTTCTTCGTTTGTCGTACAATTGCCAGCCCGTCTCGTTACGGGCGTCTAACGCGCGGGATGGAGTGAAATCCGGCAAGAATACCAGACTCACGGAATCAACGATCTTGCGTCAGACGCTGAAAGCCAGGGTGGGGGGCTGGACGGCGCGTGCGGCGACCTGCGATTCCTCGGAAGCAGTACCGAGCCAATACGGCTTCTTTTACTTTTTTCGGGCACCCGTATCATTAACGGGAGGGGACGGACGCCGAATCAGGTAGGAAGGCGGGGGCTAGGGCGAACCGGAGACGTGGAGAGCTTCTTCGAGCGGTAAGGCGTAGTCAAGGATAGTCACGCGGCGGATGAGCCCGTTGATGTTGAAGCTGTCGCTGCGGCCGCGGCCGAACTCCAGCGGGCCGGTGTTCGCATTAATTCCGCCGGTGGTCATCTTCGAGCCGGCGACGCCATTGGCGCAGAGCCGAATGGAGGTGCCGTCATACGTACCGACGACCGTGTTCTCCGCCAGGGGATCGACCGCGATCTGGGAGACTCCGCCGCTGCTGTAGTTTGTTACCCAGAACTTCAGCAGGGTGGCGCTGTCGTAGTACATTCCGTACCCGTCGAGCCAGTTCGCGTCCGTGGCCTTACCTTATGAGGCGAATGCTATCGGAAATAGATCGATAATCGGCTTGTAACGCGTCGCGGCTCTCGCGGACATACGAAAGCCTTACCCAAAAGTCATTCCCAGGAAGGTCCTCCATTCGATCGGCGGAGAAGCGCCTCCTACCGTTTGCTCTGATTTCCCCTGTTTGTAAAGGCAGGGGGGACGAGTAACCGGAGGTGTGACGGTCATGGAGTTCGACGATCAGAACTATATCGGGTTCGGCCTGCAGCATGAATACCCGCTGAAGAGTTCTCGGCATCCACGGCGGCGGCGATGGCGGGCCAAACGCGAAAGTGAAGTCAACATCACGTTGCGTCCGCTCCAGGTTCGGTCTGCGCACCCAGCTACCTGGAACAAGCATTCGAAGCCGCAAGCCGCTCGGTTTGAAGGGCGGCCCCGTGAAGAGGCGGAGCTCTTGCCGCTTGGCGAACGGGAGATAGCCTAGAGCCAACATGAGGCCGAATACGATGAGCAATCCGAGTAAGAGGTACGGGTATCGCAGCCATCGACCAGCTTTCACGTAACGGTTATGCTTGTCTTGTAAGCTTAACGCGTTCGACGATCCAGCGTGCCCTTACACGGCGAACTGAGTAGTCAAAGAAGGTGGCGCTCAATTCGTCGCGATACACTAATACCTTGATCATAAGTCGGAAATCCCCAGTCTTTATTGACTCGGACAATCCAATGTAGACCCCGCGAATACCTGACGATTTGTGGCGAATCCCGTCCTTGTACTCTGCTAAACCGGCGGCGAACATCTTTGTTCGCCGCCTAGGAAAACGGTTCTGCAGCTCCGCTACCAGCTTTGAGTTCTTCGTTCCAATGAAGATGGCTTCATCTTCAGAAGCGTTGGCCCCTATTGCATGGCGAAGAACGGTAATTGCTGCCGCACGGTCACTTACGGCTGAGCGCGGGAAGCTTTTGCTCACGCCGGGAGCGCCCGCTTGAGATAATGGACCTACGCATGCGCAGGCCAACAGTAGCATTCCGATGTAGATCAATTGTGTCTCCCTTTACTTGCCAAGCGGCGGGCAATCTGGAGTTCCTGGACCGTAAAGCCCCAGACTGCACACCTCTGGCAGGAACTCTGTTCCGGAAATTCCGCAGCTATGAACCATTTCGTGAACAATAACGCCACCAAGGCATTTACATTTTTGATACGTCAATCCGCCGTAGTTCCCTCCCGCCAGTGTCGCCGGGCAGATATAGATCGTTTCACCGCTCGTTGAGCCGCACATCTTCCCCTCAGCAGGTACGGTTGGAAAGTTCTTAGCAATGCATTGAGGATCGTTTTCGCCGCCGCACACGATCTTAATGTTGCCACATCTTCCCAGTAAGCAGTTATACAGCGACAGACCTGCACCAGGAATCGGGAGAAATATAATTGGGGCCAAACCATTGATCCTCTTGGAACAAAGTTCGTTCAGATGGTTCAGGATTCGCAGCAATTGAATCATGTTGCATCCTTCGACTTCGATCCTAAGGCCAGAGCGATCGGTCCTGGAAATTGGGTTGTTTGCGACATATCGATGCTCGTTCGAGTCGCCACCGAATGCGCCCGTCGGGTCTTTTGTTCCCCACCTGCCGAGAGATCGATGCAAATGCCGGGCTCGGACGTATGATCTTGACGTCGAATCAGCATAATATCCCTTCGATCCAATGTGGGTGAATGGGGTTACTGTAGGGCCGGTCCGTGTTTTCTCTTCTCCGTACGGCCAATAGCTTAATGTGTCCGTCTTTGAGTGGTTGGTGTCATAAAGCGCTGCGACATTGCCCGAGGGGTCAGGGGTAAATATGTGCCTTACTCCGCCCCTGTTTTGCCCTACAATCTCCTTGTCAATGACCGTATACCGCGCCTTCATCGACATTTCAAAGCTCCTTCTGGGAGTTCGTTTAAACGGGCTCCCCTTGAGCTATTAACGCCTTCAGCGCGGAAAATATTACGGGCGAATCACGGGTGATTCTAAATCAGGCGATATTGTCGGCTTCGTACACCTGGGCGAGGGCCTGGGCGACGTAATCCGCGCCGCTGGTGGCTGCGCCGTAGTCTATCACCGCTTCCCACAGCGCGCCGTTCCATTCCGCGCGGAACTATAACTTGCTGTTCAAGCAGGTGAATGGGGAATTGCGCGAATTCAGGGGGTCGCGTTCAACCGACATCGCGTATAATGACAATTGCTGATTTGTAGATATGGCACGGAGGCTACCAATGGCTGCGCGCTCGTACCGCCAAATACTCGCATTTCATTACATAGCCATCCTTGGCTCGCTTGTCCTTATTTTCGGGGATTGGTTCGATTCCCGTTCCTCATTAGCGAAATGGCTGGCAGCTGGATTTACGCTGTCTCTATTCTTGACCTATTCAAGAGAAACCAAAGATGCCAAAAGAAAGCAAACCTTCCTCGTGATTGCAGCAGCAGTCTTTGCATTGGCCCTGATCGCTTCTCTCAGGTTCAGTCAACCGCAGATTCCCCCCGTTTGGGCCCCAACCGGTGTGGCAAGCCGCCACGACTGATTCCATTCGTTAACTCGCCGAATGGAATCAGTCCAAGCGCCCTTAATCGCAAGGCTGGTCAATAAACCCTATTCTGTTCCTACCCTTGTTTTCAGCGTGAGCGGGGAGTAACAGATCGCTTGCCAGCATTGGTTCATCGAATGCACTAACTGCTTGCTAGCGAAGTGGCTTCGGGTAGTAAGCGTCGATAGGCTTAACCGGGAGTCCAAGGCACCTGATGGCTGCCGCATCGGCAGGGTTCGGATAGCGGAATTTCTCGGGATCTTTACCGGGCGTGTAGTCTAGGTACCGGCAGGCCGCGTGCAACGCCTCATGGAGGAGTACGATCGCATACCAATCCCCCAGGTCCACTCCTGGCGGGTTGACAATGTTACCAGGACAGAGGATGATCATCCGCCCGTCCCTTACGTATCCGCCCACATTCGGGTTACGGATACAAGCTGACGAGCCGCAGACAATCTGTATCGACGATGCGCAGAAGCGATCGACGCACCATTGGAGATTTGCTGGAACGTTCTTCGCCCCACAGATTTTGTCGAGCGCCATCTTTACGACAAGCTCTTCCTTGCATCCGGGCTTGATCTTCGGTCGCAGCCCTGATGGATCTGTAATACTCGTAGGCCCGTTGTCGGCATACGGATACCGGTTGGGCATTGCGCGTTCGAATATTGGATCCTCTGTCTGCCACCTCCCGTGATTCGGCCGGTAATACCTCGCCCTAGCGTATGTTCGACTGGAAGTATCTCGATAGTAGCCTAGGCTCCCGACAAACCGGAACGGAGTCTCGGTTGTCCCCGTCCTGGATTTCTCCTCCCCATACGGCCAATAGCTTAACGTGTCCGTCTTCGAGTGGTTCGTGTCGTAAAGCGCTGCGACTGATCCAAGCGGGTCCGAGAAGTAAAGATGCTTCGTTCCACCTCGATCCTGGTACACAACCTCCCTATCGATTACGGTATAGCGTGCTTTCATTGCCATTTCCATTCTCCTTCCGGCAACCGTCTGGCCGCTGATTACTTAACGCTAACCAGCGGCTAATACTTACGGGTGGAGTGATGTTCGGAATTAAATCTCACCCGTCATCCCCAAAGAGAAGGGAGCGTGAAGGAGGGATACGCGGAATGGGAGTCGGCCAAGAAGTACCCGAGGATGCAGATCCGCACGGTGAAAGACCTGCTGGAGAATCCGAAGAACCCGTTCGAAATCCCGGATTCCGCCCGCCAGCCGCGAAGTCAGGGTGTCGGAATGGCCCAGCCGGGGCAGGAGGGGTTGGGGCTGTAGGAAGGGGCCGGTGGTCGGGTGCTGCGGATGTTAGGATCCTTCTCAGCGCCTTTTACTCTGGCGTGACCCGCAATGTATGAAGCACCAACTCGACCGCGCGGTAATCCGAGCTGGCGAGGAGCGTAACAGTTACGTGTACGTGTCCTCAGGGAGCGGCAAGACCGTAGTGGATGACTTCCGGGATCCCCGGGACCTTGGGTCCATAGACATACTTGCTTCCGACGACACCGCCGAACTCCGCCGGGATGATTTCCACATCCGTTTGTCGCAACTGTCGCTCGGCCGCACGGATCGTCAATTCGATCTCCCCAGCATCCATTCCACCCGCCCGGAGTTGCGACCTCAACTCGTCGCGGCCTTGGGAAGCGAGCAGTGCCAGCACGGGCACGGTGCCCGGACTTACAAGGACCATCGACACCATGACGCCGTTGCCGCGGAGGATGAAGTGAAGGGGTCCGGCAGCAAGCACAAACCCGGTTGGTATATCGAGTGAGATCCGGCTTGTTGTATGTCGGTGCATACGGTCGTCCCGTGCAGCCTGAATAGTTGCTATCCCTCATTTGGGCGTTCAGGCGGGAGAGGGGCTAGAGGAGCTGGGAATCCAGCGCACGATTTCGCCCGATTCCGCAGCCTCCCGCCTGATTCCTTCTGTCTTGAACCGTGATACGTCGGATGAAATGATGAACTATGATGGGCCGTGCCGTTATCACAGTCCATCGTAGTAATCCGACGCATCACAGTTCAAGACAAACACAGTCCATCACACTCATCCGACGCATCACGGTTCAAGACAGGAAGCCGAAGCTCTTCTACGGAATCTCCGCCGTATGCGAAACACGCTTTTCTATGGCGATAACCTGAATGTGCTGCGGGAGCAGGTGGCGGATGAATCGGTGGACTTGATCTACCTGGACCCGCCGTTCAACTC
>JBKJZI010000238.1:0-10840 GCA_046715155.1 Chthonomonadales bacterium
CCAGAACCACCGCAAGCCCAAACACCCGAACACCCGAACGCCTGAACGCCTGAACGCCCGCTCTAACGCCCATCGTATACCACCTTCCCATTCACCAGCACCTTCTTCACCCTGCTCGCGGCTTCCCACGGATCGCCGGAGAGGATGACCAGGTCTGCGTCCTTGCCGGCTTCGATACTTCCGATCCGGTCCGCGACCATCAAAGCTCTTGCCGGGTTTATTGTAACCGCGCGAAGCGCTTCTGTGGGGTCCATTCCGTGCCGAACGGCGTAGGCCGCGTTCAGCCGGAGCGTTTCCGCGCCAGAGGCGCCGCTCGACTGCAGAATCGTCTGAATCCCGGCTTCAGACGCGGTCTTCGCACGATTCACGACACGACCCTTATCTCGAAACATCAGCGTGGGGCCGAACGCAGCGGAAGCGCCGCGCCGTCGAATTTCGTCGGTCATCCGGAATCCGTCGCCGGCTCCGACCAGGACAACCGGAAGCTCGGATTCTTCGGAGAAGATCTTGAGCGCGTTCGTGATTTCGTCAGCGCGGTCCGCATGGACCATCGCCGGAATCTGCTTGCGGAAGAGCGCGGCCAGTGGTTCGAGGTCTTCGTCCTTCTGGACCTCCGCCGGTTCACGCGGGAGCGGCTTCTTCTGTAACTCGGCTTCTTGGCGGTCGCGCACCCAGTCCTTCATTTCCTGCTCGTATCGCGCTCGCCGCTGGAGGTAGTCTTTCCCACGCTGCAGCAGGTCTCGAAAAGTCCAGGGCTGAGCCATCCTGGGCGAGCCGCCCTGCGCGTTAAAGCAGATAGCTGCGGATTCACGGACCAGGCGATGGGGACAGATGGGTCCATGTCCCGAGCACTCTGCCGTTTTGAGCAGAGAAGCCTGGCCGGATACCGTTCCCGCCGTAGGCGGAGAAAGCAGCACCGTCGTCACTCCGGCCCGAAGCGCGTCCCGAAATGCGGAATCCCCTGGCGCAACCGCGTTCAGAAGCCGAGTGCGGGCTGACGCGGAACCTGTAGTAGGGGAAGCGGATTCGCGGGGAGCCGGCTCCGAATCTGCGTGCAGGCCAAGGTGGGAGTGAGAATCGATAAGTCCTGGAATTAAGACGCCATTGGAAGCATCGATAACTCTTGCGCCCGACGGAATCAGCCCGGCTCGACTCACCTCCACGATCTTCCCACCCCGGATCACGACGACCCCGTTTCGAATCTCCCCCTGAGTTGCGGTCAGAATCCGCCCGGCTCGTATGGCCAGCGTTTCAGCCGGAGGCGAGGCAGCCTTACGGCGATAAGCGAAAGCGCCGTTTACCAATGTCCCTTCCACGCGAGTCCGGGAATCGAGCGGGTGCCCATCAAGAATGACGATGTCCGCGTCTTTGCCAGGGGCAATCGAGCCAATACGTTTCTCAACTCCGATCGCTTCAGCGGCAAACACGGTCACCGCCCGGAGCGCTGCATCTCGCGAGACGCCCTGTGATACTTCGCTCCCCGCGAGCATCAATAGATCGGGAAGGTCAGCATCTTCGGCAGGAACCAGCGCCACCCGAGCCCCCGCACCTAACAGAGCGGCTAGGTTCCGGCGGTTCACTTTGCCTTGGGCCGTCTCGCGTGTCAGGTCCGCAGTCATCGGCGCGCCGATTCGGATCGGTGACGTGACGACAACCGGCGCTTTCGCGGCGGCGACCTCGCTTGCTATGCGGTAACCTTCGGTCGCACCTTCCAGGGTAACCCTGATTCCGGTCTGGCGGGCAAGCCCAAGCGCCGCCCGGATTTCGGCGGAGCGGTTAGCGCGGAATCGGATCGGATTCCCCTCGGCCAGGCACTTCGCTAGGACGCCGGCGCTCCCACCGGTCGACGGGCTCGCGCCGCGCGCGTCAGTTAGTAGTTGTCGGACAAGGGCGATCTGCGATGCCAGGGAGCCTCCCAATTGCCGCTGAGCAGGCAGAATCGGGTCGTCGGTGGTGGGAGGGAGCGGCGGCCGGAAGAGGGGAGGGGGACTCTCGGACTCTTCGCCCAACGCCACGCGCAGATCACATTCTCCTCGAAGCGTCCGGGCCGCCGGAGTTGCTCCGGCCAATTTGACGATCGCGCTCTGCCCGCCTATCAACCGACGGTCTCCGGTCGAGACATAGGCCGTCGTAATCCCGGCTTCGAGCAGCCTATCGTAGTCCCCATGAAAGTCGAATGCATCCACCGCGCGGGCTTGCGGCGTAACGTTCTCTTCCGCGTCCCCGCGCTCCGCCAGTGAAGTGTGCGCCGCCACGAGCCCCGGAATCACCACCTTGCTCGAAGCAACCACGACTTCAGCGCCCAAAGGAATAGGCACGTTGGCCCCGACCGAAACGATCTTCCCGCCGCGAATCAGGATTACCGCGCGCTCGACCGGCGGACCCGCCATCGTAAACACGCGCCCCGCCCGAATTGCCAGCGTCTTCGTAGCCGCGGAATCCGCTGGGAGGACGGCAGCGGCGAGGAGAAGCGCCAAGAAGAGAGAGTGGAAGAGTGGAAGAGTAGAAGAGTCGAAGAAACGGCCGCGCTCTCTTCCACTCTTCCATTCTTCCACTCTTCCACTCTTGCCGTTCGTCATTTCCCCGCCTCCCGTCCCGTCAGCAGCTTCTGCAGCCGGCTGTCCGTTGCGCGGTCGTAGACGAGGCTGCCTTCCAGCACCACTTTGTCGACCCACGTCCGCGTGTCGAGCGGGTCGCCGGTGAGAAGGAGGATGTTGGCGTCCTTGCCGGCGGCTAAGCTGCCTACTCGGTCCGCCATTCCGAGGATTTCGGCGGGCGTCAGCGTGATAGACCGGAGGGCGGCGTCGCGCGGGACGCCGTAGGAGACCGCCGTCGCGGCTTGATACCAGAGGTAGCGCGACCCATAGGTCCCCGTCTGCACTTGGAGCGCGAACGGAACGCCGGCTCTATGGAAATAGAGCGGTACTACGTGGCGTATCTCGCGACCGGTGTCCTCGTCCGTTTCCCAGACGACGACCTGCGCGTCGAGGACCACCTTGAGACCCTTCTTCGCGATGATCGGCGCGGACTTTCGGCACTCCAGGCCAAGAACGAGAGAGGCCTTCAGCTTCCGCTGCTCGATCAGTTCAATAGCTTTAAGCACATCAGAATCTCGCGGGCAATAGACGAACGCGGGCAGTCGGCCGGCCAGCAGCTCCCTGATCGAAATCTGCCGCGGGTCGAATTCATCCTCTTCACCGGTTCGTCGGCCGCCGGCCGGTCGTTCGGTCCTCGCGCGGACATACTCATCGTAATCGTCGAACGCCTTCCGCAGCTCGGCGACCTGCGCCATCCGATTTCGGCCGCCGGAGGGCTGCAGCGAGAGCTTCATCCCGCTCGGCCGCTTCACCATCACGGCATCGATGGTGGATCCTACCGGCTTTATCACTACGCCGGTCCCGCCAACAACCGTGTTGTTTCCGGGGATCACGTGGATGGTGGTGATTCCGTCGCGAAGGGCGTCCTCGATCGAGAAGTGGACGGGGTCGAGGCCGTCGGCGGTAGTTACGAAGGGCACGACCGGCACGTTCTCGTTCGGCGAGTCCATTCCGCGCCACCCATGCGCCTCGATCATCCCCGGCATCGCAACCTTCGCTGCCAGCACCCTCGCACCGTCCGGAATAGCGAGGTCCTTCCCAACCGCGGTGATCTTCCCACCCCGGACCAGGATGATTCCGTTCTGTATCTCCGGTCCGGATATCGGAATTACCCGCTCGGCCTTGATTGCCAGCGTCTCTTGAGCTAGCGAAGGGGCGGTAAGGAGGAAGATCGCCAGAAACACCAGGACCGGGGATTTAAATCCCCGTCTGGATGCAATCGTCCTCTGGACGAACGATGGTCGATCCCGCTCGTCCGGAGGACGATTTTGGGCAGACCGGCATTTTAATGCCGGTCGCACTGATCTACTTATCATGATGAACCACCTGTCCACGTATGATGACCTTCTCCACTCGTGACGTGATTTGCAGCGGGTCTCCGGAGAGAATCAGCAGGTCCGCGTCCTTCCCCGGCTCGATGCTCCCGACGGAATCGGCAACTCCTGCAACCTCGGAAGCTGAAAGTGTAATAGCTCTGAGCGCCAGCTCGGGCGACAGTCCGTTCCTCACGGCGAGCGCCGCCCAGGCCCGTAACTGACCCGGATCTCCGCCATTCGAACCAAACGCGACGCGGATTCCCTTGGAAGCCAGCAGACCGGCGGTGTTCAGCAGCGCGTCCGTTCCTTCCGGCGTAGAACCCTGCGGGTCTGCGAAGGGTCCCAGCACCACCGGAATCCGCCGCGCCGCGATCTGGTCGGCCACCTTATATGCCTCCACCGCATCGTCCAAGATCACGCGCTTCAGCTTGAACTCGTCCATCAAGGTGAATACAACGCGGATGTCGTTTTCCGTGCGCGCGTGGATGCGGAGCGGGGCTCTGCCTGCCAGCACGTCCGCGAGCGCCGGGTGACGCTCCGCCTCGAAGAGCGCCTTTCGCAGCTCCCACACCGTCGCCATCCGCGAGTTCGGCCGCCGATTTGTTATGTTCGCCAGGCCCTCTCCGCCCAGCCCGCGGAAGGAATTGTTCGAAGCAAAGACATCTTGTCCGAGCGATGCGCGTACAGCCTCGGAACCTCTCATCGCCGCACGAATCCTGCCGCCCGTTTTGACAACGCCGCAGATTCCGCCGATTACGTTTGCGGAGCCCGGCGTGAGACATGCCGTTGTGACGCCGGCTTGTAGCGCGCGTTTCATTTCCGGACTGTTCTGATCGGCCAGCGTCGCGGCGCGGGTTCCGGGTGTGGCTTCGGAGGCTTCCTCATTCTCGCGGCTCATCCCAAATCGAGCGTTGGCGTCGACGATTCCGGGCATTACCGACTTTCCGGTCAGGTCCAATTCCTTCACGTTCGATCCCATGGATACGACCGATCCGACAGATATGATGCGGCCGCCTCGTATTAAGATATCGCCGCGCTCGATGATGCCGGTTCGCACCGTGTAAATGCGCGCGTTCCGCAGCACCCACGTGTCGGAAGTACTTGCCGCGGGAATGGTGACAGCCATCAGCGCGAGAAGCAGACCCGCCTTCATTTCCCCTCCTGGTGGGCGACCTTGCCGCCGGCGATGACGGCTATTACGCGGCTCGTCAGGTCCAGTGGGTCACCGTCCAGCAGCAGCAGGTCCGCGTCCATTCCCGCAGAGATACTCCCCGTGCGCCCACTGATTCCCAGGATCCGGCCCGCGTTTGCAGTGAGCGCGCGAAGTGCGGACTCGCGCTGCATCCCATATTTGACCGCCAGGTGAGCCGTCATTCGTAGAGAACCTGGATCGGAAATTGGCGCATCGGTACAGAATGCCACCGGGATCCCCGCGCGTGCCAGCCTCCCCGCCTGCGAGAGTACGCGCTCGTTGTCCGCGAAGCGTAGTGGCCCTAGTACGACGGCTGAACGGGAGCCTCGATTTTTCATCTCCGGTACGAGATCAAGGCAATCCTTCGCGTGGAGGAGCGTGAGCGAAGTTCCTAGGGGCATCTGCTGCATGAATTGAAGCGCCAATTCCGCGTCTGCCAGCCCGGGAGCATGAATGAATGCCGGAATCTTCCCTGTGGCAAGCGCGGCCAGCGGCGCAATACGGTTACTCAAAGACGTGGGGGTTCCACCCGCCAGAAGCCGCGTTTGCGTGGTCCCACTTATGGGCCGTCCGGCTACGGCGGATAAAATCGACCGGTGAAGCAAATCGGCGATCCCCGCCCGGGAGGTCGGATTCCGCTGCGGGTTGACGGATTCGGGCGCAATGGACATCTTCAGCCCGGCGGAATCGTTCAAAAGGGTCGGTGTCGGGCCGAGCCGGATTACGGCCGCCTGCCCGGATATCACGTTCGTATTCGGGGGCATGATTCCGGCGGTGGTAACGCCGGCCCGAAGCGCTCGACGGATGGCGCGATCCGTGGGGTCGAATGCGTCGGCGGCTCGCAGCTCGGGTGTCAGCGAATCGGCCGGTTCAGAGACCTCGCGGTAGCAGCCCAGATAGCTGTGCGCGTCGATGAGGCCCGGCATCACGGTATGAGCGCGGAGTACCGCAGCTCCCGCCGGAATCGCCAGGTTCGGGCCAACGGCGGTGATCTTCCCATCCTTGACGAGCACCACGCCGTTGAGTATCGGCGGGCCCGAGATCGTCAGCACGTTGTCCGCCCGGATTGCAATCGTCTGAGCGTAGGTCGTCAATGGTAGGAGCGCAAGGAGTGTGCTGAATCCCAGGCGTGTGGCTTTAGCGCGCATACACCCGTTCCCCATTGACGTAGACCTGCTCCACTTTCGCGGCCGGGTCAAACGGCGGAGCGGACAATATGACCAGGTCGGCGTCCTTGCCCACAGCAATCGATCCAAGCATGTCGCCAACGCCGAGAATCTGAGCTGCATCGGTGGTTATTGCCAGGAGCGCCTTCTCACGCAGAAGGCGGTGCCCCGCCGCCGCCGCCGCGTTCTCTAGAACAAACCGGGAGGCCCGGCCGGATTCTCCAGCAGGCGTTAGAGCGAGACGGATTCCCGCCCGCGAAAGCTTGGCTGCTCCAGCCGGCGTCTGCCCGCGGGTGTCAAGGTCCGTGCCCGATTCGAGCAGCGTCGGCCCCCACACAATTGGAATCCGATGCCGCGCGATCTCTTTCGCCACGAGTGGCGCTTCCTCTGCTCCCTCGAGGATCATGTTCAACTTGAACTCTTCCCTCAACCGCAGGGCGTTCAGAATATCGTCTGCGCGGTGAGCTTCCACGCGAACCGGAATCTCTCGCCGCAGCGCCTTGAGCAGAATTTCCTGGGCCGGGATGCGACGCGGGCGTGTGGGTCGTTGGGTGGTGGGTCGTTGGGTCGTCGGGTCGTTAGGTTGTTGGGTTGACGGTGGTGGGCCGTCGTTCGCGGCGAGGCGTGGCTGGGATTCGAAGGCTTTCAAATCACGTTCGTAGCGTTCGAAGGAGCGAGCATATTGCTCCGCGGACCGGAAAGCGGAGCGTATCGCGTCGTAGCTCGAAAGGCGTTCCAGCGATGATGTCCGACTGCCTGTAGAGACACCCAGGTTCAGCTTCAGCGCCGCCTGCGTACGAATGGGAGTGCCGACAACACCGGACGATGTGCGGCCGTTGCCTAGTTTCACCACCGCCCCGACGCCAGAGATGTTTCCACGGCTTCCGGGAGTGATGTACACCGTAGTAACTCCGCGTCGCAGGGCGTCCACCGCTTCCTCATCGAACAGGTCCGCGGCATCCAGTACGTCCCGATCGGCCGCGCCGGCGGCGGTCTCGGCAGGGGAGAGGAAGAGGCTGGAACGCGCGTCGATCAACCCTGGTATGATGACTTTCCCGTCCACCGGAATCCGTCGTGCTCCAGCAGGAACAGTCACATTCGCCCCAACCGCCGTGATCTTCCCGCCGCTCATCAAAATGATCCCGCGCGGAATGACGGCGCCTCCTCCGGCAGGATACACTTTCGCTCCGATCAGCGCGACAACGCTCTCTTGACGAGGAGCCGCTGACGATAGTGAGACAAGGCTGAGAAAGACGACAAGCAAGGACGCATCCTCTCCAAACAGGGGGATCACAGACGGAGTCTTCGCCGTAACGGCGCTCAATTCATTCTGACGGTAGTCGCAGAAATCCGTAACGACCGTAGGCGCGGGGTCCCGTACTCACGCAGCACGTAATACGCATCACGCAGCGTACTACTGATCCATCCACCACTCGGTCACGCGCCTCGAGTCCTTCTTGATCGGCACGCCGACATAGCCGGCCAGCTCCTCCGCCGCCTTTTCGATCTCGCTCTTATTGGCGGGTAAGCCCGTGGAATCGGCGATGGTGAAGCGGCGCGTGTCTTCGAGGGCGACCACCAGAGCAAGGTCCGATACGGTCAGATCGTCATCTTCGGGTCGGATGTGGCGCACGAGGATGTGGCTGATATCGGAGAGGGGAGCCAGCACCTGGCCATTGCGCTCCATCCGGTCCATGCACTTGTCGAACCGGAACAGCTCATCCTTCTTGCTTGCCTGGCGCAGAATCCACGCTCGTTCCGCAAGTGCCATAAGCACAATACCGACGATCACGACGTAGATCCACAACCCGGAACGGTAACGCGCGGCAATGAGGTAGGTGGCCAGAACGAACGAGAGCAGGGTGATGAAGGTCACAGTCAGCAGCAGCTTCGTCCGCATCGGCGACTTGCGCCTGCGGACGATAAGCTGGTCTCCAAGCTGCGCGACGTGGAGCAGAGGATCTTGCACGGTTTGCGGCATCGGGTATCCTCCCAATAGACAGCTTTGCCATTCATTCTCCAAGCAAACCGTCAATTCCTTCCGACAATTCGGTGTTCGGGTGTTCAGGTGTTCAGGCGTTCAGGATCAGAGCACAGTCAACGCGGGTAAAAAAAGGGATAGTGTGTCAGCGGATGTCGGTCGGCATTGAACCCTGAACACCTAAACACCGAACACCCGAACACCCGAACACCTATCCGAGCGCGATTCCGGCATCCACCACGACCATCTCCCCAGTCATGCTTTCATTGCAGGCGATTTCTACGGCCATTCGGGCAAGGTCTTCGATACCGGTGGTCCTCTTCAACGGCGTGCGGTTCACCATTCCCTGAATCCGCTCTTCGCTGAACCCGGCGGTCCAGCGCGAAAGGAATAGACCGGGGGCGATTCCGTTGACTCTCACGTCGGGAGCCATCGCGACCGCCAAACAGGATGTGAGATGAATGAGCGCGGCTTTCGATACGCAGTACGCAAGGCTCGACCCGCCCGGTCGGAATCCGGCTACCGATGCGACGTTGAGGATGGAGCCCCGCGCTTCCCGAAGCGCCGGCGCGGCAGCCTTCGCCATCAACCACGGCCCCTTCGCGTTCACGGCCATCAATCGGTCCCAGTCCGCTTCCGCCACCCCTTCGAGGTCCTGGAACGGCACGAACTTCGTAGTGCCCGCATCGTTTACGAGCATGTCCAGCCGCCCTAAGTCAGACAGCGCGGAGTCCACGGCCCGCCGCACAGCCGACGAATCCGCAACGTCCGCCTGGTAGGACGCGGCTCGGATTCCGAGCGCGCGCAGCTCTCCCACCGTTGTTTCGGCGTCCACCTGTGACTTCGAATAGACGATCCCCACCGCCGCGCCGCGCCGAGCCAATTCGAGCGAAATCTCGCGCCCGAGTCCAGTCGCTCCACCCGTCACTAGAGCCGCGCATCCCTGCATGTCCATCCTCAAACCTCCTCGGATTCCTTCGATATTCCCTCAATAGCGCGTCGGAGGCACTGCCGATAGAGTCTCAGAATATGCAGCTCGTTGTACGGGATTTCGCCTTCAAGCGCCTCGAAGATGGGGCCGAGTCGTTCCTCGCCCAGTTCGTCGAACAGCGCAAGGGCCCTCCGCTGGTCCGCGTCATTCAGCGAAATCTCCGCCTTGATGCGATCCGCGTCGAGATGACTGCGTTCGTTTGCGTAGCGGCAGAGGTGCTGGATGATCGTCGCGGCCGACACGGCCCATCGCGCCTGAAGCTCGTTGACTGTCGCACCGGCGCGAAAAGCGTCGGCGACCTGCATGTGCCGCCGACTTCTTTCACCTACCGAGGAGTCGGGAGAGATGGAGAGCCGCTCGCGTTCGGTTCCATTTCGCTCGGCGTAGTCTTGAATTGCCGACCGGAATCGCTCGCCGTACAATTCTTCCTTGCGCTCGCCGACGCCGTGAATCCGAATGAACTCTTCCTTTGTGCTCGGGAAGAATGCGGCCATTTCGATGAGCGAGCGGTCTGAGAAGACAACATAGGGCGGCACTCCGTCCTGCTGAGCAATCTCCCTGCGGAGCGAGCGCAGCTCCTCAAACAGCGTAGGATCGTACTCGAGCTTAGTCTCCTTCGCTACCACTCTGGCGGCCGGCTCGTCCATCAGAACCGCCACCGACGCCCCCTCCAGCACGAGTTTCCCCGCGGCAGCAACCCGAAGCGTGCCATGCTCCATCTCGACTTCCACGAGGCCCCGCTCGATGAATCGGTCCGTAAGCATTCTCCATGAATCGGCGCTCCGATTCCGCCCGAGTCCGTAGGAAGGGAGCTGCTCGTGATGCCACCGGAGAACGCGGGCCGACTTCGAGCCTCTCAGCACTTCGACGATGTACGTAGCGCCG
This sequence comes from Chthonomonadales bacterium, assembly GCA_046715155.1. Taxonomy (GTDB): domain Bacteria; phylum Armatimonadota; class Chthonomonadetes; order Chthonomonadales; family CAJBBX01; genus JBKJZI01. Next base: position 10,129 of record JBKJZI010000238.1, read on the forward strand.
AATCGCTGCCGGGTCTGGAGGACGCAGTTAAGGAACAGCCGCGCGTCGTCGGAAACGTCCACTTCCTGGCGGCCCGATTCCGTGACGAGGCAGTTATCGCAGAATCCGCAAGGGTGATCCGGGGCGGCGTCGCCGAAGTAGGGGAGCAGAATCTGGCGGCGGCAGGCGGTAGCTTCGGCATACCGAGCCATCGCTTGCAGCCTCGCCGCCCGCCCGGCGCGCTGTTCCTCGGAGCCTTCGTCTATGAAGCGGTATGCCGTGCTCAGGTCGGCGCGGGAGTGCAGCAATAGACAATCCGCCCGAAGGCCGTCGCGGCCCGCTCGCCCGATCTGCTGGTAGTACGTCTCTACGCTGGAAGGCAGCGCGGTGTGGACCACGAACCGGACGTCCGGCTTATTGATGCCCATCCCAAACGCGATAGTCGCCACCATCACGTCCACCTGGTCGTGCTGGAATCGGCGCTGGTTCGTCTTACGGTCGGAATCCGCCATTCCGGCGTGGTAGGGGAGAGCGCTGACTCCTTCGCCGGTTAGCTGCGTGACGAGCGTTTCCACCTGCTCCCGAGTTGCGCAATAGATGATCCCGCGCTGGTCGTGACGCGAGGACAGGAATTCCAACACGTGATCGACCGCGCTCTTCCTCCGCCGCGCCTCGAGAAACAGGTTGGGCCGGTCGAATCCGGCTACGAACGTGCTCCCGGCGGGGATTCCAA
>JBKJZI010000239.1:0-4479 GCA_046715155.1 Chthonomonadales bacterium
GGCGCTGAAAAATATTTCTGCTATTTTACCGGGCAAGCGAGCAAACATCGGGGCGGGCGGCAAGGGGAGGATGGGTTGTCGGTGGCGGCATCGAGGGCTCGCCTTATGTCGTCGTGGGGACCAGCGCACGGCACCAGAGAATAACCACCAACGCCAGCTGGTTCGCGCGTTCGCGATCAACGGGTGAAGAAGAGGGCCAATCCTCGTAACGATAGATCACTGCATAGGGCGACCAGCCAACGACCTCGTCTACTTCCGGAGGCATGACCACGCCATTATCGGAGAGGAGATCGAACAGTTCCTGAAGGTCGTGTGTACGCCGATACGCGATTCCACGCACGCTCAGCACGGCCTTCATCGCCTTCTCAGCCGCTTGCTGAGTATGGAAGCCGGCGATCTCGTCCGAGATTTCCGAGTCGGTAACCGCGCGGCTTACGACGACGGCGTCCTGCTCGGCCTTTCTAAGAAGGAGCTGCGCCTGATTCAGCCACGTCATAGAGGACCCGCCCTTCGCGCAGGGCATCGTAGAGGTAAGATCCGGGAAAGTCCGCCCAGGATGAACGTACTTGATCCTGGGTTGCTACCAATATATCGACCGGAATCCGAAGAGGGCTCAGCGCACGTCGCAGCCGAGCCATCTCTATGCGTCGGTCAGCCACCTCGGATTCGATCACCAGAAGGTCTACGTCGGAATCCGCCCGTGCTTCCCCGCGAGCGTAGGAGCCGAAGAGCAGAATCTGACTCGGATTCGCTTCACGAACGAGTATTCTGGCGGCGTCACGTATCTGATCAGGCGTTACCATGCGAATAGTTCCATCCCATTGTACCGTGACAGCCCGTCAAGAATGATTCTACTGGCTGTGATTGGAGTAGGCGATGCTAGCCTGCTTGTTCGTGGTGGCCGGGTGGGGATTGGTAGGAGGGGACGAGGAGGGCGTCTCTTTTGGCAGGGTCGAAGTGGTCGGGCCAGCGGGTGTCGCAGGAGTACTGGCAATCGTTGAGCATCGTGGAGGTCCGCGCCGCCCAGCCAGCAACCAGAGCCAGGCTGACGCTTGCTCCTCATATTATTCGACTAGCACTCGGTTATCGCCAAGACGGCGGGTGAAGCGGATCGTGTCGAAGTATTCCATGAGCGGGAGGGCGTATTTGCGGCTGGAATCGGTCATGTCGCGGAACTGGCTGACGGTGATGCTGCCGTCCAGGCTAATCCTCTCCTTGACGAGGCGCTTTGCCTCATCTACGGTTTCGCGGTGGAAGTAGAGGCCTTCGGCGACCTTCACGATGCTTCCCTGGTCCTGGGCTACTCGGATGAGGGTTGCGACCTGCTCCGGCGAGGCCCCGACGGATTCCGCGGCCTCTTCGATAGACGGCGTGCTGTATTTGGACTTACGATATAGCTCGGTGATGCCCTCCATGATGACGTTTAGACGAGGGTCGAGCTGCACGGAGAATCCCGCCTTGCGTACCGTTGCTGCGTCTGCCACGAGCTCGCCGTTGATCTGTAGGTAGCCAAGGAGAGCGGCAAAAGCTCGGGGGTCCGCATTCTTCCCATGCGCGCCGCGCAGTTCTTCTCTGGGCATTCCCGGCCGGAGTGGATTTGCGGTGTGGAAGGCACCAAGGGCGTTGAGTGTGCGGTCGGTTGCCGCGGCCAGGTTGCCGCGATGTATCAGGCGGTTGGAATCAAGACGTACGATCTCACCACGCTCTTGGAGTGCGGCCACGGCAGCGCCACCGTCCGATTCCGGCACGCCGGCAGCTTTCAGAATCTCCTTCTGAATGCCTCCCAGCGGGGCCGACCTGAGCCACGTTTCAATCAGGTCTTCCGGCGAGCCGCGTTCTTTTGACTGAAGGGCGGAGACCACTGCCGGATCCATCCGTTTATGCCGGTCGGGCGCGGAGTCCAGGACGATTCCGCCGCCGATGGTCGTCATGGGGGAGTAGGTCCTGACCACGAATCGGTCGCCGCGAGCACAGGCGAATAGTTCCTCGGCGCGGAATTGGACGTACCCTGTCTTTCCGGCCTCCAACTGCTCCTGCCCCAGAATCTGCATCCGCCCCAGTATCTCGGCGGTACCAATGTAGACTCTGACGCGCGTCCGATTCGAGAGCGGCCTCGGCGCGGAAGGCAGCAGGCGCAAGACCGCGTCCATGGACTGCGTAGGGGCAATGCCGGCAGGCGGCGTCAGGACCGCGCCGCGTTCCAGCTCATCCAACTCCACCCCGGCCAGGTTGACCGCTACCCGCGTTCCCGCCTCAACCGAGTCCTGCTTTTTGCCGTGGCTCTGCAATCCTCGGATACGGGTCGGAATCCGCCGCGGCAGTATTTCCACTCCGTCGCCTACCTTCATCGTGCCCGAGACAAGCGTTCCCGTGACGACGCTGCCAAATCCCGGGCGGGTGAATACACGGTCGACTGGCAGCCGGAATGGGACCGCGGCATTTTTTGCGTCGGCGCGCTCAACCGCGGCGTACAGCTCCTTCTTAAGCTCGCTGATTCCGCGTCCGCTGATCGAATCGACCGGCACGATCGGGGAATCCGCCAGGAAGCTGTCCTTGAGGTGTCCTCGCACGTCGTCCTCGACAATCTCCAGCCAATCCGGGTCTACCATGTCCGCCTTGGTGAGCGCGACGACGCCGTTCTTCACGTCCAGAAGGCGCAGGATGTCCAGGTGCTCTACCGTCTGCGGCATCACGGATTCGTCGGCGGCGATGACCAACAGCACAACATCGACGCCGCCCGCGCCGGCCAGCATATTCTTGAGGAACCGCTCGTGTCCCGGAACGTCCACGATTCCGACCTTGCTTCCATCGGGCAGCGTCAGCGCGGCGAACCCCAGGTCGATCGTCATCCCGCGCTCCTGCTCCTCCTTCAGCCGGTCCGTGTCGGTCCCGGTCAGCGCCTTGATCAGGGTCGTTTTCCCATGATCGACATGGCCGGCCGTGCCGATAATGACGTGCTTCATTGAGGAACCGCTCGCTGGATGTGAATTGACACTTTGCTATAATACCGTGAGTACTATCGGAGGCTTGAGACGCATGAGAACTGTAACACTTAAAGAAGCTGAGCGAGACCTTCAGAGGCTCGTTACTAAAGTCGTGGACGACTCCGACCCTGCGATCGTGGTGACCGAATCAGGGCGCCAGGCCGTACTGATGTCGCTTGACGATTTCAACGCGTGGAGCGAGACGCACTATCTTCTGGCAAATCCCGCAAACGCCGACCATCTCCGGCGGTCCATTGCACAGGCTAATGCAGGCGAGGCCGAGGAACGGAATCTGCTCGAAACATGAGGCTCTGCTTTACGCCAGCCGCATGGGAAGACTACCTCTGGTTTCAGGAACACAACCGCCAAATCCTCAGACGCCTCAATACACTGATTGAGGCGACACTCCGCACTCCGCACGAGGGTATCGGAAAGCCGGAAGCCCTAAGAGGTGATCTTTCCGGCTATTGGTCTCGCCGCATCAACGATGAGCATCGGCTCGTTTACAGCGCAACCGCAACCGAGATCGTGATCATTGCGTGCCGATTCCACTACAACCGCTAGCCAATGTACTTTCTCTTACGCCGAGATAAGTGCGTCTCCGTTCGCAACTTCCAACGTCAGTTCCGCCCAGTAGCCCTCAGATTCTTGCGCACTACCAAGTATTGGGAACAAAGCGGCACTCCATAGAGTTGTTGAATCGGTCCACAGATTGCGTTAAGGAAGAGGACGAAGATGGAACGAGATCCGGTTTGCGGAATGGACGTAGAGCCCACGGCGACGTCTTTGACCAGTGACTACGGCGGACAGACCTACTACTTCTGCTCCGAAACCTGCAAGCAGCAGTTCGACGAAGCCCCGGCGCAGTACGCGGTGAAGGAAGCGGCGTAGGACGGAGTAATGGAGTGATGGAGTATTAGGCCCCATCACTCCATTACTCCAACACTCCATTTGACTTTCCTCACCGCTCCCGGCCAAAATATGGCAGACTCAATGGGGAGGAACGAGTGGTCGCTCGCGCGCTTTTACTTCGACTGGCGGACAGTCCCGGGGTTGATAGGTTTGTCAAACGGAACGTATTCTCGGCGGGCTTTGCCCGCCGTTTCGTTGCCGGGGAGCGGATGGAGGATACCGTCGAGCCGGTCCGCGCGCTCAATGCGTTGGGTATTACTGCCTCCCTCGACTTCCTGGGCGAGAACGTGGACCAGCCGGCGCAGGCGGAGGAATTCGTTCAGTACTACCTGCGCCTCCTCAACTTCATCGACTCCCAACGCCTCGACTCGAACATCTCCTTAAAGCTGACCCAACTCGGGCTGGACATCTGCGAAGAGATGGCCTACGAGAACATGCGGAAGATTCTCAGCCACGCCGCGCAATACAACCAGTTCGTGCGCATCGACATGGAGAGCTCCAAGTACACGCAGTGCACGCTGGATATCTTCTTCCGGTTATGGCAGGAGCATAAGAACGTCGGAGCGGTCATACAGTCTTATCT
>JBKJZI010000240.1:0-17722 GCA_046715155.1 Chthonomonadales bacterium
CGCGAATGGTTAGCGCAGCCTGACCACTCCCCTGAATGGGTCGTTATTCAACAGGCTGATCAAGGGCAAGTCATTCGTCTTCTCGGTTCCAACCACCGGGACATCCACCTTGGAGAATTATCTTGGAGCGGAAACGCGAACGAGCATCACCTGCCCGCACTGCAAAGGCAACGTGACCGCCATCCGCACCCGCACAGCCCCAAAGTGCACCAAGTGCAGCCGCACTTTCCAGGCAGGTTGGGAATTCTGTCCCGCCGACGGAACGAAGCGCCCGGCCGAAAACAATGAATGGAAACACTGCCCGCTCTGCGGCAAAGAGGTCGACTTCAGCAAAGCCGAGAAGAAGACCAGCAGTCTCGAGCCTCTAATTAGCGATCCGTCTATCGCTGCTGAAGAAGCCCTGGCAGCCGTTCCGGACAACCCGGCAAAGCCTTAACGTCGCGAACCCGGCATTCAAATGCCGGTCTGCCATTAATCGTCCTCCGGACGAGCGAGGCTCTCCCCCGTTCGTCCGGAGGACGATTGCACGCAGACGGGGATTCAAATCCCCGGTGCGACTGCGGGATCGAACGCGCGGGTGAAGAACTCTACAACTCGCTTTTCGTACTCTTCCGGTTGGGCAAGCCGCGCTCCTATGTGGCCGGAATCAGGCACGGTCCAGAGTTCCTTCGGAATCTGCGCAGCGTTCATGAGCGCCTCGGTCTCGGTCGGCGGGCATAATTGGTCGTCCGAATCCTGAATCAGCAGAATCGGCCGGGGTGAGATTTGCGGAATCTCGCGCAGCGGGACGACATTGTCACAGGGACAGCCGATAAGCCTCTCTCCGATCCAGCGGGCCGGCGCGCCTAAGATGGGTCCCGCCGGACCGAACGCCGAGCGGAAGTGGTTGTCCAGGGCGTGCGTCAGCACGGCAAACGGGCTCTCTGCCACTACACCCGCCACCTCCGGATTCCGCGCCGCTCCCATGATCGCGACAGCTCCGCCCATCGACTCGCCCAACACACCCACCGGCAGATCGGACAGATCCGACCGATTCCGCACGAGGTCTAATGCTGCCAGCAGATCATCCACTTCACGGAATCCGATCGTGCACCGGTTCCCGCCGCTTTCGCCGCGCGCTCGGAAGTCGAAAAGCAGGGTCGCGAAGCCGTTCTTGTGGAGCATCCGGGCAACGGGAAGCATCGCATTCCGCGTGCTGTCCACCCCATGACAGAGGACCACGATTCCGCGCGGCGGCTTCCGTCCGTGAGGGCGATACATATCATCGGTGGAAATCATCCAGCCGGAAAGCTCCACGCCGTCGCGAGATCGGAATCGGACCGATTCGTACGAAAGGTCGTATACCAGCGGCGTCGTCTCATGCCGGTTCCGCTTCGGCCGCACCGTATTCCAGGCAATAGCGGCGCAGATCCCGAAGTAGATTCCGACTAAAAGAAGGAGGAACTGCACCCACCTTCTCCTTCTAAAGCCTCGCTTTGTTCCCGCCACCGTATGACTGTCCGCCTGCATAGCTTGCATAAATCCCGCATCTTAACCTTAGTTGTACATCGCCATGATCCGTCCGATCCGTCGGATCAGTCCGATCCGTCCGATGACTCCACTATAGGTCGCAATCCAACGGTGGAAATGGGCCGAAAGACCCGGAATCCGCGGTCGGGCGGGCGTAACGCACAGGAACGCCCGACGTGTACGTATAATAGTCGCAAAGATTTCCTAGAAAGACTCCCGCGGTATGCAGACCCCCTGGGCCATCGACCTCGGTACCACCAATACGCTCATCGCCCGCTGGCAGGGCACTCACGCCGAGACAATCCAACTGGACGACATCTGCGAGTGCGAACCTGCCTGGCAGACTCCGCTGATTCCGTCCGTCATCTTCTTTGAGGACCAGAACCGCGGGTATATCGGCAAGCAGGCCCTCGCCGCGGACGAGGTGATGAAGCAGACCTTCGCCGGCCGCCTGACGCCGGTCGCCCGCTCCTTCAAGCGCGTCCTCGGCCGCTCCAGCCAGCAAGCCGTCGCCGAATACGCCCACCAGCCCATCTCCGCGCGGCAGACCGCCACGGTCTTCCTCAAAGAGCTCCTGAAGCAGACCGCCGAGCGCGAGCGCACATTCACGACGCACTCGATTCCGAAATGGAACGTAGTCCGCAAGTTCGTAGCCTGGGCGCGCCGGGAAGGTCTCGTTAACGACCTCACGATGACCTGTCCGGTGGACAGCTTTGAGCCCTACCGGATGGAACTGGAGAACATCGCCCGCAAGCTGGGGGTTCAGAAGTTCAAGACCATCGATGAGCCGGTCGCGGCGGCCCTCGGCTACGGCGTCGACCTCGTGGAAGACCGGCACCTGTTGGTAGTCGACTTCGGCGGAGGCACGCTGGACATTGCGCTGGTACGGACGAACCTCGCGCGCACCGGCGACCGCAGCTTAATCGGGCCCGGCCACCGCAAGGCCGAGCTAATTGCCGCACGCGGCCTGGAGCTTGGCGGCGAGACCGTGGATGAGTGGGTCACCGAGATGGCCTGCCGCAAGCTTCCCGCCCACGTCGACAAGATGCGCGCCATCCTCCGCGCCCAGGCCGAGACGGTGAAGAAGGAGCTCTCCGGGAAGGTCCTTACCACCGACCAGACCTACTTCAGACTGCCCGGCATGGATCCGCTGCACGTCAGCCGCAAGGAGTTCCTGGACATCCTGGAGGAGCGAGAGCTCTACGCGCTGATGGAGCGCGTCACGGATGCAACCATGGAAGATGCGCGGCATCGTATCAATATCTCCGACATCGACGCCGTCCTGCTGGTCGGCGGCTCCACGCTCCTTCCCGGAGTCCGCGACCTGTACGAAAAGCTATTCGGCGCTCAGCGCGTCCACTACTGGGAGCCGTTCGAAGCGGTGGTGAAGGGCGCCGCCATCTACGGGGCCGGTTACTACGTCGACCAGATCATTCACCACGACTACTCCATCCGCGTTTACAACGATCAGGCACAGCGCCCGGAATACGAGCTGCTCGTAAGACGGGGCACCCCGTATCCTACTCCCGACGGATTCCAGACCCGCTACTACGCCGTCGCCCCGCGCCAGTCCCTCTTCAGCCTCCCGGTTTGCGAAGTCGGATTGGCCGGCCGCCTGTCGCTCAAGTGGGCCCGCCGCTCGAACGGAAACGACTACTGGATGCCGGAAGGGACCGAAGAGCAGGAGTGCGTGGTGGTGCTCAATGAAGGCGACCAGATCCGTCTCGCCCCGCCCGGCTCCGGTCCCCAGGCGCGCCTCCGCATCGACTTCACAATCGACGACACCCGCTACCTCTGCGCCACCATCCACGACCTCGAGCGAGACCGCGACATCCGGGTCAACGACCGCGTCTACCGCCTCCGATAGCGCCTAGCTGCCGGATGAATCAGTTCCCGCGCTGAGGCACTTCTCCACGTTCGCTCTCAGCTCGGAGTGGAGCTGCGCGCTGTAGCCCGAGGTTACGGAGTAGACCAATCCCTGTCGGTCGATCACTACGTAGGCGGGGACGGCCGTAACGCCGTAGGAATCGAAGTTCGAAGGCGGACCGACCACGAGCGGCCAGGGGAGATTGAGATTCCCGACGTATTCTGCCAGCTTGGCGAACTCCTGATCGCGCGTTACGGGCCGCTGGGCGCCATAGAAGCCATAGTAGCCGGTGACGCTGCCGATTTGCAGACCGCGTCCCTTCCATTCGCTATACATTCGGATCATTGCCGGTGCAGCTTGCTTGCTCAACTGCGACCAATGGGCGCAGAACTCCAGCACGACAACCTTGCCCTTGAGCGCCTTGATCCCAGCAAAATTTCCATATCCCCGCTGCCTGACGATATCAGGGGCAGGCTGACCGGGGAGGGAAAGGACGCGCCAGTAGAGGTTGTACCGCTTCAGGGCGGGGCTCAGGACGCGGATTTTTCGCATTGCTTCTTCGCGCGCTTGGACGGCCTCGTTGACTTTGTTTTCCTTCATCAACATCTTTGTCCGCGCCAGCTCGACCTCGACGAAAGCGTTTTCGGCTTGCGCCCGCTCCGGCTCCGGGAGATTCTCCAGACGCATCCCTTGCGGAGTCAGGAAGTAGGCGGTTCGATCCAGCACACTAAGCGCGGCCACGAGGCTGTATTTGAGCGCGATCTGCGCGTCGGTCCGGGCAGCAGCATTAGCGTTGGCGACCGCGGCCCGCATATGCGGCGGCTCCATGGCGCCGATGGTCCGGGTTAGCTCGCCGGCCCGGTCGCGTACCCACTCCGGCGGCTGCGGCATGCGGAGCCACTCAAGTTTCAGGAACAACGCGTAGTATTGCTGCTCTCGGGAAGGATTGGTCGTGAGGAACCGCTCTACGGCGGCAGACATTTTCTCATACAAGCCGGCCGCCCAGTAAAGCTGGGCGAGAGCATGGCACTTCGCCGGTTCGGTATTGGCCGGGTCCGACATTTGAACGGCTGACTTCGCCTTTTCGCGGTATTCCGCCTGGATTGCCTGCAGTCGCTTCTGCAATGCGGCCGGCTTGTACGTCTCGTGCGCCTCTTTCACCGCCGCCTGGTGCCACGCCCGAATCTCCGCGAGAGACGCGTCCGGATCCTGTACGGTCAGCCTTACGGCGCCGCATGTAGCGCATGCCAGGGAAACCAAAAACAGTACGCAGACACCTCTCATTGTCCGTAGTCCCTCCGGATCGTGTCGCAGCATTTTCGCAGGTCGCTCGGTGACATTGGTCGACGCATGCGCATCATTGTACGCGTTCTGGCGCATACTTACCTGCAAGACCCGCGACACCTCGATCGCGCTTTTCGTCACACCGGCGAGAGCCGTTCTTATCATGGATTCCGATGCGGCAATCGGGGTAATCTGACACCGATTTAAATGCCAAGGAGATACTAGGATGTCTGTAGCAAAGACCATCGAGATCGTTTCGACGTCGAACGAGAGCTTCGAGAGGGCCTTCAAGGACGGAATCGCTCGCGCTAATACCACGCTGGAGCAGGTGAAAGGCGCCTGGATTCAGGACCAGGAAGCAGTCGTGGAAAACGGCCAGATCACCGAATACAAAGTTCGAATGAAAGTCACTTTCGTGCTGCGATAGCGCCACCCAAGATGAAACAATTGTCGGGCGCTGCAGTCTAATCGAGTAGATTCTGGGTTCCGGCTTTTGACCGTAGTTCCACTCCTGGCGTATCATAAGAGGACATGTTCACGATCTTGAGGCAAAAACAGGTCTTCCGAAGTCGCTTGTGGGTAACTGCGGTCTTCTTGTGTCTACCCCCTGGTGGGCTGCTCCTCAGCGCGCACGCGGTACATCCCGCCGGTCAGCGCACGGGCGAGCAGATCTTCAAGTCGACGTGCGCTCCTTGTCACGGCGCGAAGGGCGAGGGCGGTAAGCAGTACCCTAGGTCTCTGACCGGTACACGGTCCGTCGGGCAGCTCGGAAGCTTTATCGCGAAGTCCATGCCGCCGGGTGACCGCAAAAAGCTTGCGGCCGTGGACGCCCAAAGGGTTGCCGCCTATATCCACGACGCGTTTTACTCCCCGATTGCTCAGGCACGGAACAAATCGGCGCGAATCGAGCTCTCCCGTTTGACCGTTCGGCAGTATCAGAACGCTGTCTCGGACCTGATCGCCAGCCTCCGCCCGGGACCGAAATTGGATGACCGCCGCGGATTGCAGGCCGTGTATTTCAAGACCGGGCAGATGGGCGGCCGGCGTGGGGGGGATAGGGTTCTGGAACGTGTCGATCCGGAAATCAAGTTCGACTTCGGTACGACGGGAGCCCTGCCGGCGCAGGACGACCCCTATACCTTCGCCATGCGGTGGGAAGGCTCCGTCATCGCCCCCGATACCGGCGAGTACGAATTCACCGTGCGCAGCGAGCATGCCGTCCGCTTCTGGATCAATGATTTGCGGATTCCGCTCATCGACGGCTACGTGAAATCCGGGGATGGGAACGAATTCAGCGCCCCGCTGTACCTGTTGGGCGGCCGGGCGTACCCCCTGCGGTTGGAGTTCAGCAAAGGGGTCGTCGGCGTCAACGACCTGAAGGAGATCAAAAAGAAGCCGCCGACCAAAGCAACCGTGGCCCTGGAATGGAAGCGGCCGAAGCTCGCCCGGGAAACAATTCCCCAGCGTTGCCTCGCGCCGGTCCAGGTCGCCGAGGCCCTTGTGGTCACCAGTCCCTTCCCGCCCGATGATCGAAGCATTGGCTACGAGCGCGGCACGTCCGTCTCCAAGGCCTGGGAAGAGGCGACGACGGAAGGAGCCATCGAGACCGCGAGGTTCGTACTGGAACGGCTTGGCGACCAGCCCGGAGTGCGGGTCGTCGACCGACGTGCCGAGTCCTTCGGCGGCAACCCGGCCTCCATCAACTTCGACGCGGAGCGCAATTCGGCCCCGGAAGGCGACAAGGCGGAGAAACTTCGCGGTTTCTGCCGGCAATTTGTGGAGCGCGCATTCCGCCGTCCGCTCACGCCCGAACTGGAAAAGGTCTACATCGACAGGCCGATCACCGGCGCTCCTGATCCCGAAACCGCGGTCAAGCGGGTTGTGCTCCTGGCCCTGAAATCCCCGCGCTTCCTCTATCGGGAGATGCCGTCCGGTTCTCCGGATTCCTACGATGTGGCCTCCCGTCTGTCCTTCGGGCTGTGGGATTCGATTCCGGACGAGGAGCTGCTCAAAGCCGCGGCCGCCGGCGAGCTGTCCACACGCGAGCAGGTCCTCAAGCAGGCGGAGCGCATGGCGGCGGATTCTCGGACCTGGTTTAAGCTCCGAGACTTTTTGCTCCAGTGGCTGAAAGTAGACAGCTTTCCCGACCTCGCCAAGGACCCAAAACGCTATCCCGAATTCAACGATGCGGTCCACTCCGATCTCCGGACCTCGCTGGAGCTCTTCCTCGAGCAGGTCGCCTGGGGCGAAAAGTCCGATTTCCGCGAGCTCCTTCTCACGGATCGGGTGTTCTTGAACGGGCGGCTGGCGAAAACCTATGGCGCGAACATGCCGCCGGAAGCGCCGTTCCAATTCGTACTCTACCAGCCGGCTGAGCGCGCGGGCGTACTGACGCATCCCTATCTTCTTGCCAGCTTTGCCTATCTCGACGCCAGCTCCCCGATCCACCGCGGAGTACTGATTGCGCGGAATCTGTTGGGACGCATGCTCCAGCCGCCACCGGAGGCCTTCACACCCACTCCGGCTTCCCTTCACCCCAAGCTGACTACCCGCCAGCGCGTCGCCCTCCAGACCAGGCCCCCGGCGTGCATGTCCTGCCACAACATGATAAACCCGCTCGGATTCACTCTGGAGAAGTTCGACGCCATCGGCAAGCTGCGCTCGCGCGAAAACGGCAAGCCGGTCGACGCCAAGGGCAGTTACCAGACCCGCTCCGGCAAGATCGTAGAGTTCAGCGGAATCCGCGACCTCGCCCGTTTTCTCGCCGAGAGCGAGGAATCACAGAGCGCATTTGTCGAAAAGCTGTTCCACCACCTGGTTAAGCAGCCGGTGCGAGCCTACGGTCCCCAAACGCTGCGGAATCTTCAGACCTCCTTTGCGGCGAACCAATTCAGTATCCGCAAGGAAATGCTCGAGATCATTGCCATTTCCGCTCTGAAGTCCTAGCGCGTCCGACCCCGATTCTGTCGTCCGTCATATCATGGCTTCGGGCCACACAGATTCCGCAAAGTAAGCAAATACCTCCTGGAGACAGACACGTGAAGTTCGCTGCAATGGGCCTACTGGCCTTCGTTTCCGTTCAACCCGCGTATACCCAGTCGTTTGCGGGACAGTATCGAACGACGCACGAGGGCTCCGAGATTTCGCTCGTACTCAAGCAGACGGGGAATCAGGTCACTGGAACTTACTCTGATGGTGGACCGGCGCTCCAGGTCAATGGACCGTAACCGGTGGGGTAGTAAAGGCCACCGTGGCGCTCCCCGGCATCCCCTTCACCTATCAGTTGACCATTTCGCGCCAGGGCCGAAAACTAATTATGGAGATGTATGAGCTCGACGATTCCGGAAAGCCGGAACCTGAATCCCGCGACCGGTACGAATTTCCCGCAAGCGGTGATGTGCCGTCACCGCCTGCCGTAAATCGCACGCCAGCGCCCAAACGCAAAAAAGCTCCGCCTCGGCCAGCTCCAAAGCCGATCGTGAAGGCACCCCCACCGTCCAAAGCCCCGTCTGGTTGGAAGGCTCTCAAGCACCCGCTCGGCGTCAGCATCCGTTACCCCGGCGACTGGACCCAGCGGGACACGCCGCTCGGGATTCAGTTCCTGCCGCCGGGTGTGGCGGTCGGAGGAGATGAAGTTTATCTTCTCGGAGGGATTCCCGCGGAAGGAGTCACCGATCCCGCGGACACGAGGGTAGAGCAAACCGCCGTGGCGATTATGTCTAAGGCCGCTCCAGCACTACGGCGCGCCGGGGATCCGAAGCCGCTGCAGACGCAAGTCGGTGCTGGACGGATTCTCGCCTGGGAGGGCGGCAGCAACGGCCGCGCGCGGATGTACCTCGCGATAACAAAAGGCCATCTTATCGCCCTCACCGCCGTCGGTTTGAAACCCAAGCTGGATAAGCGCGACCCTGTATTGAGACAGCTGTTTGCAACCCTGAGCGCGGGTTCCGTTGAGCGCGACCAGCGGATCGCCGGCGTTTGGAAGTACACCGGTACTACGAGCATCGACGCCAAGAACTCCGCCGGGCGAATTACGGCGAGCAGCGTGAGTGACTCACAGCGGACCATCATCGTCAGGCCGGATGGGACATGCACCTGGCGCGAGATCAGCCGAACCATCGCTCTCGGGGCCGGTGTCAGCATCGACTCCGGGGACCAGGTCGAAACGCGGAACGGCCAATGGGCAGCCGGTTCCGGCCGCGTTAGCCTCATCTGGGACAATGGAAAGCGTGAAGAATACGCCTATCGCATCAATGGAGCCCAGCTCCTCCTGATCGACAGTGGCAGCACGCAGATCTGGCAGCGAAACTAGCTGCGCCATTTTGAGGTTGAGACGTTCGCGAAATTGCCGAGCCATAAGCATCGTGCTACCTACAAAATGGCTGTAAAGTAGCACCCGTCGTTCAATCTGCCGTATTGCTGCGCCAAATTCGGAGGATAGATTGGCCCACCCTCGCATCGAGCTCCTCGGCGGATTCCGGCTTTGGGCCAGGGTCCCACCGGCACGTAGGGCAGCACCTGGTGGGAAGCTCACGCCTATTGCGATTGTGACGATTTTAGAATTCTTTTAGCGAGGAGGTGTAGTATCAAGGCGCCGAACAGTTGAGACGCACATCACGCTCGGGAGCAGGACATGCCTTCCTTCGTGCACCTCCATATGTTTGGGGGACTGGTTGTCCAGGTTGGGGAGCGAACCGTAACGCGGTTCACCACGCAGAAGTCCGCCGCCTTACTCGCTTATCTCGGCTGTTTTCCACAACTTCATTCGCGAGACATTCTGGTTGACATCTACTGGCCGGACAGCGAGGTGGACGCAGGACGGGCGAGCCTGAGCCAGGCCCTCTCCACGCTTCGCCGCCAGCTCGAACCACCTGGAACAGCCGCGGGAACCGTCATTCTGTCCACTAAGTCCCATGTCGGTCTTAACCAGAAAGCAATCTCCTCCGACGTCAACGAGTTTCAGGCGGCGCTGCGCCGCGCCCGTGTCGGGGCGCCCCGCGCGGACCGGCTGGAAGCGCTCCAAGAAGCCGCGGGCCTCTACCGGGGCGAGCTGCTCCCCGGGTTTTACGAAGATTGGGTGCAGGCCGAACAGCAGCGGCTGGCGGATCTCTACTTCCAGGCAGTGGATAGTCTAGTTAACCTTCTGGAAGAGTCGGATGACTTTCTTTCTGCCATTGAATACGCGCGCCGCGCCATCGCAATTGACCCCTTGCGCGAAGAGAGCCATCAGCACGTCATGCGAGTCCTGGCCGCCTCAGGAAATCGGGCGGACGCTCTGAATCAGTATCGCGAGCTTGCGAGGATACTGGATGAGGAACTTGGCGCGACACCTTCCAGCGCCACCCGCAAGCTCGTGCAGGCAATCGAGAACGTGGAGACCGGATCGCCTCCAGCGATCCGCGCCCGCAGGAGCAAGGACGCATCAGGACTGCCTCGCGGCACTGTCACTTTCCTTCTAACGGACATCGCCGGCTCGACGGCGCTCTGGGAGAAGGAGGGAGAGTCTTTCCAGATAGCCTTGGAGAACCACCATCGCCTTCTGCGCGGGCTCTTTGTCGAACACGGGGGCCATGAGGTGAAGGAAGCGGGCGATTCCTTCCTCGTCGCCTTCGAATCCCCAACCGCGGCCCTCTCCTGCGCGGTCGCCGCCCAGAAACAACTAAACCATATCGAACGCGTAGATCTCGGAGAAGAACGCGAAGGATCGGGCGAAGATTCTCATGTCCTTCCGTCATCAGGGGCCTCCGTGCCATCGGCAGTGAGAATCGCCGTGCGAGTGGCGCTGCACACCGGGGAGGTCAAGCTGGAGAACGGCGAGTACCACGGGCTGGCGCTGCATCGGGCAGCGCGCGTGCTTACCGCCGCGCATGGGGGCCAGATTCTGGCGTCCGAATCGCTGGCCTCCATTGTGAGGCGCGATTTGCCTTCGGGCGTAAGTCTGGTCGATCTGGGTGTTTACCGGTTGAGAGACGTTCAGGCGCCGGAGCGGTTGTTCCAGGTCAATTACGATGGGATGGCTCAGACGGACTTCCCTCGGCCCAACGCGGAGGCCGGGTACCAGAGCAACCTGCCATTGCAGTTCACGCGATTCTTCGGTCGCGAGGAGCAGATGGCGCAGCTCGGCGAGATGCTACAAGCGGGCGACACGCGGCTTGTAACCATTACCGGACCGGGCGGGACCGGTAAGACCCGGTTGGCGCTGGAGGTGGGGAACCGGCTACTCGAACCGTTCGGTGGAGCGGTCTGGTTCGTGCCGCTGGTGGATCTGAGCGATCCTACCCTCATCTCCGGCGCAATTGTAGATTCGCTGCGAATTCCGCGCTCTCCGACGGGAGACCCACTCGATCAGGCAGCAGAGTCCCTGAATCGTCAGCCATCTTTACTGATTCTGGACAACCTCGAGCAGTTCGTGGAGGAGGGCGGGAAAGTCGTGCGCGCCCTCCTTGAGCGCGTCGCTTCGCTAACGTGTCTGATTACGTCCCGCCAATCGCTTTCCCTGGCCGGCGAGCGCGAGTACCAACTCGCGCCCCTGGCCACACCCAATCCCAACGACCGAACGCCTGAACACCGAACTCCGGAACACCTGACGATGTTCGAGAGTGTGCGGCTATTTGTCGATCGTGCCCAGGCGGTGAAGCCCGACTTTCAGGTAACGACCCAGAACGCTCCCGCCGTGGCTGAGCTGTGCGATCGCCTGGAGGGGATTCCTCTCGCCATCGAGCTCGCCGCCGCCCGCGCTTCCGTGCTGTCGCCCGCGCAGATGCTCCACCAATTGGAGAATCGATTCGACTTCCTCGTCAGCCGCCGCCGCGATGCCGCCGAGCGCCACCGCACCCTCCGCGCCGCCATAGACTGGAGCTACCAGCTCCTCCCGCCGCCGATTCAGCAATTCTTCGCGAATCTCTCCGTCTTCCGCGGCGGCTGGACACCGGAGGCCGCGGAGGCAGTTTGCAATGAGTCAGAGGCTCTGGATTACCTTACGGTGCTTTGCGATGCGTCGCTCGTAGGGACTTCAGAATCCCGCCGCGCGATGCGCTTTTCCATGCTGGAGAGCATCCGTACTTTCGCGTGTGAGCAGTTACCGAGCAGCCAGGCGTCAAGGCTGCAGCGAAACCACCTTACGTACTATGGCTCGACCTATCGCGTGCTTGTGAGGAACGATGAGACTGCGTGGGCAGACAACCTTGAGGCTGATTTCGATAACGTGCGTGCTGCGTGCACGTTCTGTCTGAAACTCGACCCAAATGAGGTCGCAAGATTGTTTCCTTTGAGGCTGGGCCGATTTGGATACCTGCGGGGCCGAATCGGCGAACTACGCAGAGTGATGCGCGATGCGCTTCCCGCTTTGGCAAGCGAGCTCGATCCAAAACGCCTAGTAAGTGTGCTCGAAGATACAGGCATGCTGGCGTATCTGCAGGCCGACTACGAGGACGCCGAGCATCTATTCACGGAACAGTTACAGGCCGCGGAGGTCTCGAACTACGAGAGCGCCGCGGCCGGAGCACTGATTCGACTTGCGTACGCAGCTTCCGGCAAGGGCGATCTGGACCGTGCAAGGATGCTGACTGAGCGCTCGCTCGCAATGTTTCGCAAAGCGGGCTCCGCGCCGAGCGCGGGTATGGCGCTTAACTTTCTCGGGGAGCTATCAAGGACCCAGGGGCGATATGAGGAAGCTGCCGGCTTTTACCAGCAATCGCTTGCCGCCGTTGAACCGCTTGGAGGACACTACGCTCTCTATGCGCGCGTCAACCTCGGCCGTCTGGCTATTCCGAGCCGGGACCCAGCAGGGGCAGAAAGCTGGCTTCGCGAGGCGCTTGAAGGACTCTATCCCCTCAATGATTGGCGGGGCGTGGCCGAATGCCTCTTCGTATTTGCCGGCATCGCCTGCCTTCGCCAGCAGTACGAGCGCGCAGCCACTCTGCTTGGAGCCGGAGAGGCGCTCCATGAGTCCATTCAGTCTGCCATAGATGCCCACGACAAAGAGGATCATGATCGCGACGTTGCCCTCGCCCGAGCCGCGCTAGGCGACAGGGCTTACGAATCTGCCCGTGAACTAGGCCGCCACTTGAGCGTATCGGACGCAGTGAATTTCGCATTAGCGTTGTGACGCACAAGCCTGAGTGACGAAGGCTCCGAGGCAGCATCAGGCTATGTCTTGGTTGTGTTGCCCACATGCCGCTAAGAGCCCGTTCGCATGCTCCGCGAAGACGACTCCCATTGTAGTTGTGGGGCGACGAGGTTCCAGTCAGGAAAGGCGATGGCACCCGAGAGAGTAAATCGCGGACGGCACGGCTGATAAGCGGCCAGCGAGGAGGGCTACTGCATAGTTCCGGGGCTGGGCAAGACCTTAGAGCGGACTACAAAACGACGTGAGGAGCGCGCGCGATTCTCGGGGAAGCGGCGTTTGGGAGCGCTGGAAGAGCAGGCTCCGCGTTATCGGTTGACAATGAAGTCCAGCTCGGTTCGCAAGAGTGTCTCCCACGGTGACGCTGCGGGCTTTCTGTGAGAAGGCCCACTGCCTCGTCTTTTATTACCCTTTGCTATTTTAGGAATCTTTTAGGTTCGACCTCTAGAATCCGATACAGCATCTATTCGCGATAAAACCACCCAAAGAAGATGCTTAGGAGGACCCTCGTGATGAACAAGACTTCCTTTCTGCCCCTTGTAAAGGCCGGGGCGCTGCTGGGGCTCTTGACCGCCAATGTGGGAGCCGCTCAGATGGCGGATTCCCCGGTGAACCCGTGCAAGGCCGAGGATGCGGGCAAATGGCAGACTGCAGACGGTGGATGCAAGGACGTGCTCACCGGGAAGATATGGGGCGCGTACCTCATCAATCCCGGAGGGTATCCTCCCACGTTCACCCAGGCGAAGCAGCTCTGCGCCGACTACTCCGTGGAGGGCGGGTACGCCGATTGGCGGCTCGCTTCGAAGGATGAGATGCTCACCGCCGTTTCTCACGGTACGGCAGCCCACCTCAACATTCCGCCGGGGGATTACTCCTTCTTCTCCAGCACCCAGGCGGGCAGCAACTTTGTTTACCTCGTGAGCCTGGCCACCGGAAGGGTCACCAAGTCGCGTATATACGATCCGCGCGGCGACGTCTACACTCAGGCTCCCGCGATCTGTATCCGACCTGCTTCGCCCTAGGTCGCTCTACTGCCACCAATACTGCGACGGCGCAGATCGGCGATTTCGTGTTCGGCGGGCCCGCCATCGACACGGACGGAACAATCTGGGTCGTAGGGGTCGAAGGTGCGGGCCTCCGCACGTTCCTTCGACCCTCCCTGACCCCCTGACCGACTGTCGGATTCCGCACTCAATCCATTCAAGGAGCAGATCATGAAAAGTCCTACCGGTTAAGCTGGAAGTGGCCGCCGGCATTAGCGAACTGGCCGGGCCCAGCTCCGGCCATATCTGCGGGTATGGCACGTACGAGCGGAAGGCAGCTGGATTCCTGCTCCTCGCTCAGTGAGACCGGAGTCGACATTCGAAAACAAATGAAGCAAGCGGTTCCAACACCCGCGTCAGCAGGATGGCAGTCCGGCCTGGGTTACTCTGACTGATCAGTGAGGGGCCGCCTTACATACTCGCAAACTCCGGACGTCAGCGTCCGGTAAGGCCCGCCTCCACCATGGAGCGGACGGCATGAAGGAGTGATAAATGAATCGAGGACTGCGCGCAATTGCGCTTGGAGCCGCATTGGTGGGAATGTTCCTGTCACTTACCGGATTTCGATTCCAGGGCAATCCGGGCGACTGCGTGGTGAACGACGCGGCCTTCAACACGGAAGGCGGAGGGTGCAGAGATTTGAGCACCGGCTTGGTTTGGAGCCACCAGGATGGATCCAACAACAGCTATGAGTACGGGGTGAGCTATTGCGCCAACCTCACGGAGGGCGGGCAGACAGACTGGCGGCTCCCCACCATCGGCGAATTGGAGGCCGTCTACGCGAACGGGGCCTGGACCCACCTTGTATTCGAGCACCCGTATGCTCACACCTGGTCGTCGACGAAAGCGAACAAGCAGGGAGATTACTACTCGCTCCGCTTCTCAGACGGGAACGTTGCCATCCGGGGCACTAAGCGGGGGAGCAAAAACGGTTTGTGGCTCCTCCCTAACATCTGCGTCCGGCCCACTTCTCCGTAACGAAAGGAGGTTACTCGTGTTAAGGACTACGCCATTCATCATCATATTAACGTCCTATGCGTTGCTGGGCTCGTCCGGCAGAGCAAACGGTCAATACTCCATTGTTGATCTAGATGCTGGGACGTCAAATTACTCCGCGGTAGCTTCCATAAATGAATTTGGACAGATCGTGGGAAATCGGCATCCTGATTACGTGCCGTTTCTCTGGACCAACGGCGGTTTCACGGAACTTCGGCAGTATGGAAACATCTATACTCCCACGAGCATCAACTCCGCAAGCCACATAGCAGGAAACCACTTTCCCCCCACCGCCAATGGTCAGCAGCATGGATTCCTTTTGCGCGAGGGCGTGTTGATTGATCTCGGAGTCCTCGGGTTCAATCCCTTCAACATCGGACCAGTCAGTCAGGCAACGGCAGTGAACGACGTAGGTCAAGTAGTAGGGCGCTCCCATCACGCGCTGACGTCGCATCATGACGATCATCACGCGTTTCTATGGCAGAGCGGTACTTTGATCGATCTCGGTTCGCTTAACGGGCCATTCGGGATTAGCCAGGCAAACGCCATTAACAATCATGGGCATGTAGTGGGGCATACATCTACTCCTCAGTCTCAGTTCAACGCCTTCATATGGCGGAACGGCGTCATGACCAACCTCGATGCAGGTTCCGGAGGCCGCAGCTTCGCAAATGCGATTAACGACAGCGGCCAGATCGTAGGCTCACGATGGTCAAACCTGCACTCCAGAGAGCGCGCGACCATGTGGGTGGAAGGTGCGCCGATCGATCTACACACGTTGCCTAACAACTTCAGTTACGCATTAGACATCAACAGTTCTGGCCAAGTCGTCGGGTATTACGGCGACACTGCCTATAGGGCGTTCATCTGGCAAAATGGCGTTATGACCGACTTGAATACCCTCGTCACGCTTCCCGCGGGCTGGGTCATCCGCTCCGCCGTCGGAATCAATGATGCGGGCCAGATTATCGGCGAGGTGTGGGAAGGTGTTACGCTAAGACATGGCGTTCTCTTAAGTCCCTTTCCTATAGTTCCTGCGGATTCGATTCCCCCCACCACTTCCGCAACCGTCCTGCCATCTCTGAATGACGCTGGTTGGACGAAGGGGCCGCGTACACGAATCGAGTTACATCCGGTCGATAATCCGGGCGGGTCCGGTGTGAAATCCGTTACCTACCAGCTTCAGAACTTCAACGCGGTGACCACGCCGGGAAATGTGGTCGCCGTCGAAACGGTGATTGAAGGAATCCGCTGGCTGAAGTTCCACTCGGAAGACAATGCCGGGAATGTAGAGGCGGAACAGACCATCACTTTAAAGATGGACCGCACTAATCCGATGTCGACTGCGCTCGTAAACGGGGCAACCCCCGGCGGACCGTACTACGCCCCGGTCAGCATTTCGCTTTCCGCCACGGATTCCGTCTCCGGAGTCGCCAGTCTCTTCTACAGTGTAGACGGCGGGCCGGCGCAGCAGTACACAGGACCGTTCACCGTGAGCGGGCATGGCAATCATACGGTCTCATACTGGGCGGTGGACATCGCCGACAATGTGGAGGCGGCCAGAAGTCTCGACCTGAACGTCGTCCTCGATACGATCAGTCCAACCACAATGGCTGCCGCCACTCCGCAGCCCAATGCAGCGGGATGGATCAACGCGGGTTGGCGTGTCGGCTTTACTGCAACCGATGAAGGAGGATCCGGAGTCAAGTCCATCACGTACCAGGTCCCCGACTTCCCGGTAGTCACCACCGCCGGGGACAACGTTGCCGTAGCAGGTACCCGTGAAGGGATCATGGGAATCCGCTATTTTGCGGAGGATAAAGCCGGCAACGTGGAGGCGGAGAGGGTGATTACTATCAAAGTAGACATGACTCCGCCCGTCACGACGGCAGTCGGCGTAAACGGCAATACGGGCACCGTTTCCTTGACAGCAACCGATACCCTGTCAGGCGTGGAGAATACATACTATCGGATCGACGGCGGAGCCGTGATACCCTATTCCGCCACCTTCCAGATCTTCGCGCGCGGCGACCACGTAGTGGAATACTGGAGCGTGGACGTGGCAGGCAACGAGGAGACCCATCGCACCCTGACGGTCAGCGTGGGCACTCCGCGGATCCGGGTGGACTCCATGGAGCTTTCACTCAATCCAAGCAACCCCAACACGCTCGTAGCGGACATAACACTGACCAACATCAGCCAGGTGACTGCGCACCTCGACATCCCCTCCAACGGGGTGACGCTGAATGGAATTCCGCCGCCCGGGTGGCACGGGTTTTCCGGCAATTTGGCGCCCGGAGAAACGTTTACTCTCACCGTATCATTTATCCGGGCCCAGTTCGAAGGGCTCAGAAGGGCGGAGTTGGCCATTAGCGCGACTTACGACGACAATACGCTCAGAGCCAGCAGACGGGTTGCCATACCCTGACGGCTCACGGCGCCCCCAAAAGCCGGCGGATTCCATAAGGGATCTGCCGGCTTTTTTGGCACGGCTGGCACCGTATCCCTGGTCGTTTACCACAGAACGCGGTAAAATAGACGAGGATTGCGGATTCCGCGTCGAATGCTTTCGTAGCGATTCGATTCAGGAGGTGAGAGCGTGAGCAACAGGACGAGACGAGAGTTTCTTCGGGATATGGGAATCAGCGCCGCGGCGCTGCCCTTCGTCACCGGACTGCCATGTTTGGCTTCGCCGAACGGCGGGAAGCCGAAGCAGCGGCTCATCGTCATGTTCAGCCCCGACGGAGTCGTGCCCTGGAACTTCTGGCCGGATGAGGAGGGCGAGAACTTTACCCTCAAGCCCAGTCTGAAACCGCTGGAACCATTCAAGAGCAAGCTGCTGACGCTTCACGGCGTCTGCGACCGTGTTCGCGGCGACGGCGATGGGCACATGCGCGG
>JBKJZI010000241.1:0-4112 GCA_046715155.1 Chthonomonadales bacterium
AGATCGGCGGAAACCGGTTGTGCGTAATGGCCGGACCATGCACCGTCGAATCCCCCCAGATGCTCTTTGACACTGCACGGTGCGTCAAGGAGCAGGGCGCGCACATCCTGCGCGGCGGCGCTTTCAAGCCCTCCACTTCACCCTACAGCTTTCATGGCATGGGGGAGGAGGGGTTGAGGCTGCTGGCGGAGGCGCGGGACCAGACCGGTCTTCCTATCATCACGGAGGTGATGGATACGCGGGACGTGGAGCTCGTCACCAAATACGCGGACATCCTTCAGGTCGGCACGCGGAACATGGCGAACTTTTCGCTTCTGCGCGAAATCGGCGACTGCCGCACACCGGTCATGCTGAAGCGTGGATGGGCCAGCAAAATCGAAGAGTGGCTGCAAGCGGCAGAGTACATCGCCTCTCGCGGCAACTATAACATCATCCTCTGCGAGCGCGGAATACGCTCGTTCGAGACCTACACCCGTAACACATTCGACCTCAATGCGATCCCGGCGGTCAAGGAGCTTTCCCACCTTCCCATCATCGCGGACCCCGCCCATGGAACCGGCAAATGGAGCCTGGTGAACGCAGTAGCCCGAGGGGCCGTAGCCGCCGGGGCCGACGGAATCATGGTCGAAGTCCATCCCCACCCTGAGAAAGCGCTCAAAGACGGCAACCAGTCGCTCAAGTTCGAGGACTTCGGCAAGCTGATGCGCGATATCGGACCCGTGGCCCAGGCCGTGGGGCGAACCCTCTGAGACGGGTATCGGGTATCGGGTCTAGGGTCTAGGGTACAAAGAAAACGCAAACATCGATTCCGGATGCGCTCACCGTACCATGGCTCACAACCCGAAACCCGAGACCCGAGACCCGAAAACCGTCCGCAAAGTCGCCATCTTGGGGGTGGGCCTAATCGGCGGCTCGCTTGGCATGGCGCTTCGCGCCAACGGCGTTGCGGATTCCGTCATCGGATGGGATGCGGACGTCCTCACGAACGCGGCGGCGATTGAGCGAACCGCGGTGGACTCGATGACCGATTCAGCCGAGGAAGCCGTGGCCGGAGCCGACCTGATCGTCCTGGCGCCCCCCACGGAATCCATCATCCCCCTCCTTACCTTCATCTCTTCTACGATTCCGAAGTCAGCCGTGGTAACGGATGTAGGCAGCGCGAAGGGCCGGATCGTAATGGAAGCCGAACAGATTCTCGGTGGACAGTTCGTCGGCGGGCATCCAATGGCGGGTCTTGAAGAATCGGGGATCACGGCCGCTTCATCTACTCTGTTTCAGGGCGCCGCATGGATCCTAACGCCGACAAACAGGACCTCGGAGCAGGCACTACAGACCGTCCAGTCGATAGTGTCGGGAATCGGCGCGCGGCCCCGACTCTGCGATCCCAAGACCCATGATCAACTGGTGGCATTTATCAGCCACCTTCCCCACCTTCTGGCGTACGGCCTGGCCGATTGCGCGGGCAGGCATGTGACCGAGGAGTGGGCCGATCTCATAGCCGGAAGTTATCGAGACGGCGCAAGGGTTGCGTTAAGCAACCCGAGCAAGTGGGTGGAGATCCTGCTGGATAACCGTGAAGCGGCCGGAGAAGCGCTGGATTCGTTCATTACCTGGGCCGGCAAAGCGCGGGAAGCTCTCAGAATCGAAGACAGGGACACACTTACGCAGCTCTTGGCCGACGCACATCATGCGAGAAAGCGGTTTCCCCGTTGAGCGACTCGATTGCCGTACAACCGGTCTCGTGCCCGGTAGAGGGAATTGTAAGCGTTCCGGGCTCCAAGAGCATCACTAACCGCGCGCTGCTCCTTGCGGCTTTGGCGAATGGACGCTCCTACCTCCGCAATGCCCTGTTCTCCGATGACACGCGGTACATGTCTACTGCGCTTCGTACGCTCGGAATCGGCGTGGAAGAAGACGAAACGCAGGAGACTTTCTCAGTTCAGGGATGTGGTGGTTGCATTCCTGAATCGCAGGCTGACCTATTCATCGGCAACGCGGGCACGGCGGCTCGGTTTCTTACAGCATTCGTTTCGCTTGGGCACGGTACGTATCGGTTGGATGGTGTTGAGCGGATGCGACAAAGACCAATCGAAGACCTGCTGCAGGGTCTTCGGCAATTGGGCGTCGACGCGACGAGCGATCGGGGGAACGGCTGCCTCCCTCTAACCATCCACGCGGGCGGAATCAGCGGCGGTAAGCTTCGTTTGAGCGCCAATGTTAGCAGCCAATATCCCACGGCGCTTCTGCTGGTCTCACCCCTGGCGGAATCCGATGTCGAGATCGAGTTGACCGGCGAGCTCGCCTCTCGACCATACGTGGAGATGACGTTGCGCATGATTGAGCAATGGGGCGCTTCCGTGGAGTACCTGGATAATTTCACCAGATTCCGGATTCCGTCCGGACAGGCATATCGCGCGCAGGAATATACCATAGAGCCAGACGCCTCGTCGGCATCCTACTTCTTCGCCGCAGCGGCCCTATCAGGCGGGAGCGTGACCGTTCCCGGCATCGGCTCCCAGTCCCTGCAGGGGGACGCCCGCTTCGTGGAGATACTGGAGGAGATGGGCTGCGACGTGAAGAGAGATCCGGAATCCACCTCCGTGCGCGGTGCCCTGAGGCTGAGCGGAGTGGACGTCGACATGAACGGAATCTCGGATACCGTGATGACACTTGCGGCGATCGCGCCGTTCGCGGATTCCGCCACCACCATTCGCAACGTCGCGCATATCCGACACAAGGAGACCGACCGAATTCGGGCACTCGCGAACGAGCTCACACGGCTCGGGGTCAAAGTGGAGGAGCGCAATGACGGATTGACAATTCATCCAGCCAGAGAGATGAAACCGGCGGAGATCGAAACGTATGATGACCACCGGATGGCGATGAGCTTCGCCATCACCGGACTCCGCTCGCCCGGAATCTCGATCAAGAATCCGGCCTGCGTCAGCAAGACCTTCCCGGACTTCTTCGCCCGGCTGGAAGCCCTGGTTCACCCGAATCCATGACCAGAATCACTATCGCCATCGACGGTCCATCCGGGGCGGGAAAGAGCACGACCGCACGCGGTCTCGCGGCCAGACTCGCCTATACGTACATCGACACGGGCGCCATGTATAGGGCAATTGCATGGAAGGGACTGCACGCCGGCGTTCCGATCGAAGATGAAGAGGCCACAACGCGGCTGGCGGAATCTACGCTAATCACGTTCCAGCCCTTCGCCGACGGCAGCCAGAGAGTCCTGGTGGATGGAGAGGACGTGACGGAAGCGATCCGCGCTCCGGATGTGACCCGTCTGTCCTCCCCCGTCTCGGCGATTCCGGGCGTTCGGCGCGTCCTGGTTGCTCAGCAGCAGGCGATGGGCGCCGGCGGCGGAGTCGTCATGGAGGGCCGCGACATCGGCACCGTAGTCTTCCCCCACGCGGAGTTAAAAGTGTTCCTGACCGCCAGCGATGAAGAACGCGCTCACCGACGGTGCAAGGAAATGAAGGCCCGAGGCGTCGATGTAACGGAAGGAGAAGTGCTGGAACAACAAAGGGAACGAGACACTCGCGACAGCTCCCGCGCCGACTCGCCCCTCGCACCCGCACCGGATTCCGTCCAGCTCGTATCGGACGAAATGAACCTGGAGCAAGTAATTGAACGCATTCTGGAACTGGCTCGCCGGCGCGACGCCTGAATGCCTGAACGTCTGAACGCCCACCACCATGCGCTCCCCTAACGTCGTATACGCTACCGTCCATTTCCTTGCCCGAACGTTCTACAACCTTTATGGGAACTGGGAACTGATCGGCCGCCACTATATCCCGGAATCCGGCCCGGCCATCATAGCTCCCAACCACATCAGTTATCTCGACCCACCCTTGGTTGGAGCGGCCGTCCCCCGCGCTTCCGTTTTCATGGCGCGGCATGATCTCTGGGACAACCGGTTCCTGAACTGGCTGCTGCCGTATCTAGGCGCGTTCCCTGTCCACCGCGGCCAGCCGGATCGAAACGCCATCCGCCACGCCCTCGATGAGCTCGCCAGGGGCAAAGTCCTCATCATCTTCCCCGAAGGAACGCGCAGCACGACCGGCAAACTTCAACCCGGCGAGCCCGGAGTCGCCCTCATAGTC
>JBKJZI010000242.1:0-7061 GCA_046715155.1 Chthonomonadales bacterium
GTTCACTACCGCCCACGTCCATAGATAGCCGGTCGCGGCAAAGATGCGGCCAATGCGAAGCCAGCCTTCAAGGCGCAGACGCCGCTCGTATGTGGGCAGCGCTGGCAGGTCGCGGTAAGCGCCGACCTGCAGAAACTCCGCGCTTTTCAGCGTCGTGAGGTACCGGCCGAGCAGGAAGCTAGCCGCAAGGAAGAGGAGCGGAGGCAGCGGAATCCCAAACCAGTCGAAGGGAGCAACCAGCGCTCGCGCGAAAAGCAGCGGCCAGGATAGGAAGGAGAGCGGCAGGAGCTGGATGATAGGGTCCGGAAGATACTCGCGCAGCAACGGCAAGCTCTGCCGGGGGCCACCGCGGCCCGCGGTCATGGTCACGAGCGCCCCCATTGCGAACATCGGCATCAGCATCGCGCCCGCGCCGGTCCCGCTAGTCTGCGCGCCCGGATTCTGTTGGTTCGCCGGCTGCGCGAGGACAACACCAGGCGTTTGAGCGACTGGAACGAGGGCGCTCTTTTCGGAGAGGATCGGGCGGCCCCAGGCGGGAATTGCCACCGAGAGCACCGCAAATATCAGGTACAGGAGCAGCAGGTCGAGTGGCAAGAAGCCGAGGGCAACACAGAGGGCGTAGAACGGCAGGCCTATGAGCGCGAGCCTCATCGCGGAGACCCACGGAAACACGGCCGCCCTCAGCAGAATCTGGAACGGCGGAATGGGCAGCATCAAGAGGCTGGAAAGCGTGTTGGCGTTCGCCTCCTGCTGAATGAAGCGCGCGGAGTGTTTCTGGGCGGCGGCCATGATGAACCAGGCGTGGATTCCGCAGAGAGCCATGCAGAGCGCCGTCCCCGGATTCCCGCCGAACAGCCAGGGGATTCCGAATCCGCGCCGCTTCAGGGTGTAGAGACCCCAGAGGGTAAGTACAGTGATGATCGAGAGGGCGAGCAGCGTCCAGAAGTAAGAGAGGTGCGGCTGCCGCCGCCGGACTTCGCGTCGGGCCTCGCGGACGGCCAGGGGGTTGTCGCGCCAGTTCCGCGGGTCCAGGATCAGAGGAAGAGTGGAAGAGTGGAAGTGTGGATGAGTGGAAGACCTTTGAACCGGGGTCTTCGGCTCTTCCACACTTCCACTCTTCCACTCATTCAAACCCCATTCTCCGCGGCTAATCCCCCAAAATGTACCCTACCAGCGGCCTATTACCAGAAGCCAATCATCGGTGTTCGGCGCGTGGAAGGTCGTCGAGCCGGCGATGAAGGCCCGAATCTGGCCGCCGGATCGCGGGTCGACCCAGTAAGCGCGGTAGCCGTCGAGGAACTTTGCGGCTTTGATGTCGACGTCGCCGCCGACCGGGAGATAGAGGACCGCGAAGTTTCCGTCCTCGGTCTGCGCGGCGGAGACGAACTTCGATGGGTCATCGGCGCCGGGCTGTTTCATTAACAGCTCCTGCGCCGGGCTGAGAAGCCACCAGGGCATTCCGGTGAACACCTTGGCGAGGTGCCCCATCTGTACGCTGCCGGGCAGCTTCATCGCCACTTGCCAGGGCTTGGCGATTCCGGTGCCCTTGTGATTCAGCGGTTCTCCGGTGGATTTCTCCCAGCTCCAGATTCCGTGGGCCCCGTACGTGATGCCGGCAGTTGGGGTGTTCAGCAGGCTCCAGTAGGCCGCGCGGCGGACGCTGCGATCGGTGTGGGGCTGCTTAGACTGGTAGGCAACATGGTCCTCGTACGGCAGCTCCAGGTTGATCATGGGGCGCGACGGTTTGTCTCGCCACTTCTTGGCCGGCGGGCCGGAGTGGATCCATGCGAGCGTAGGCCCGTCATCTCCGTGACCGCTCTGGTATCCGGCGACGTCGAGCCAGGTCTCCGATTTGTAGTCGTCCCAGGGCCACGCCATGCCGCCAGGGTGGAGCACAACCGGCGCGCGCTTGTTTTCTCCGAAGACAGCTCGGCCGATGCGCCGCCATTTCTCGCCGTTTGCGCCGGAGTAGTCGGCATCCCCACCCGGAATCCAGACGACGTGGTGGGCGCTATAGCGGGCGACCATGTACTTCTCAAGCTTGATTATCTGGTCTTCCGGGAGGGAGTGGCCGGGGTTCTCGTCGCCGCTGATCGCCCAGAGCAGCACGGGCGCGGCGACCAGGCCCTTCTCGTTGATAGCATCGACCCGCTCGTCCATGCGCTGGAAGAACTTCGGATTGACCTGGACCTTCTCTTTGCCGGTAAACGCCACCTGGCTGAGCTCGTCGGTGGGGGCGGTGCGCCAGGGGGCGGTCAGGACGAACTGGATGACGGAGAAGCGCTTTGCGGCGCGGTCCTTGAGGTAGATTTCCCAATCCGCCTTTGAAGCGAGCAGCGGGCCATTCCAGGCGGTGTCGCCCATCCAGAAGAAGGGCGTCGCGTCGGCGTGGGCGAGGTGGCGGCCGTTTTTTGATATGCGGACCGGGCCGTTCTTGAAGATCGCGTGCTTGCTCTTGGCTTTACCGCAGTCGAATTGGCCGGATTTGCCGTTGAGACCGGAATCCGCGGAGATCGTGTTGAAGGCCCACTTCCCCGGCTCGTCCGGCATGAAGCGGGCGCGCCAGGTGTTTCCGCCATCCCAGAATCCGTCGACAACGGCTTTCCGGCCGGTCGGAGAAGTCAACTCGACTTTCAGATCGGATTCTGGCGACGCCGGTCCCGATGACGTGAAAGCGCCTTGCCAACGTCCCCATTGGGACACGGATTCGGGATGGGCGCTAGTCTCCATTAAAATGAAACCCAGAGCGATCAGAATTCGAAACAATGTGTGGTCCTCTTTCAATTTCCGGGCCCGTCTTCCAACGTGGGATAAACGCGGTAGGGCCGGTACCGCCTGTTATTGGCGTCCACGAAAAGCCAAGCGAGATATGTTGAGAGTTCGCCGAAAGTACTGTCGTCCGTGATGATTGAGTCCACCGTGCGCTTGTATCCAGGGAAAGCCAGGAGAACATTACTGACCTTGGTGGCGACTTCCGGCGGGGCGAGTTCGCCGGCCCTTTGTTCGCTGCAGTGTATGTATAAAACACTGGCTGCAGACATTCGGACAATCGTAACGTATCTCTTTGGGAGCTCGTTTATGAGGTAGGCATAGAGTCCGAATGCCGATTCCTCGTCACCAGCATAGAACCAGCTCTCGGCAAGCTCGTCCAGGAACATCGTGTGCGAGTTTGGATCGCATTCGGCTAGGTCCGGATGCTCGAACCACCGCGTGATTCGTTCCGCCGCTTCCCCGAAGTCGCCCTCCTGCATCGCAATCTGCCAACCCAGGCTGCAAATGAGCTCAGCGTCGTGAATACTCGTGTTGGCCAGAGCGTTGCCCTCAATGTACGTGTTCCATAACGAGCGCCATGGCTCACGTACTAAGCGCGTTCTGTCCTGGTCTTTACGCTTGATCTCGAAGACGAGACGTTCCCATTCCGTGAATATCGGTGACTGCGGTTTGCGGCGCGACATTGGCTCTCAAGAAGGGTCCGCTCTCAGAAGTGAATCATTCGCTCGTTACTCTACACCTTTCTCAGAACGATCGCGGGAGAATGCTTCACTCCTACACGCTGATGCCCGTTACTTCGTTGCCCCGGCCGGGTTTGATGGCATTTCATATGAAACGAAAACCATCTCCGGGTCGGATTCCGCCGTGATAGGATAGGTGAACGGAATCCGTTGGACAGTCTGCGCGTGGGTCTTCTCCTGGCCGTTCTCTTTCCAGCGGTGGACGACGCGGAACGGGCGGAATCCGGGGGCGGCGAGCGGATCCTTGTAGTCGGCGTCCACCCGGAAGCTGAAGATTCCCACCGTATTATTCCCGGTTAACTCGTATTTCAGGAGGGCTTTTCGCGAGCCGGCCGGAATCTTCTCCAGCTTGAAGTATTGCGTGGTCGCAGCGGTCGGGCCGGCCATCTTGGCGGCTTCGTGCCAGGTGCTGCCGCCGTCGAAACTTGCAAGCATGCGGATGAGGTCTTTCTGTCCCCGCGCGCGGATATGCGCGCCGAATCGCAGCGCTACTATCTCTCCGGGTGCAGCAATAGGCACGGTCATCGAACCGGTCCCGCCCTTCCACCAGCAGCCTTCCTCGCGAACATCCAGGTTGTCGAACGTGACGCCCATGCTGTGGACGGATTCGTTTTTAGCGTACGCGGAATCGGGCGTGATCCGGCAGGACACTGTCCGAGTCGCGATCCCCGAATCCGAATCCGCCGCCACCGTGATCCTATTCTCGCCTTTCCCCAGCCATGGCAATGTCCGCGGCGCGTGCTGAAAAACATTCTCGATCGCGAAGGAGCTAACCACCGCTGATCCGGTCAGTTCCAGCTTGAGCAGATAATGATAGCGCCGGGCAATTCGCTCGCCAAGTTCGACTCCGGAAGCGCCGTTGAGCGGGAGCGGAGTGTATGAGAGTCCATTGTTGGTGGAAAGCGACAACTTGACGCCGCCGGTGGAAACCTGGTGGTTGCTGCCCGATATCGCGTCCATCTCGAACTTCACGCGGCCGCCAAGGTAAACGTAAGGTGAGGCCAGTTCGACAACCACGCTACCGGACGCCCCCGCCGTCTTAACCCGAAGCCCGTTACTAGGTACCACCGCCAGATTGTTGCTCGAAAGCGAATTGCGAAGCAGGTCGGACGGCGCGGGCCGGTATGCGTGGATTCCGTTGGCGACTACGCCGCCGGTGTAGCTGGGACAAAAGGTCTTCAGGTAGACGAGGTCGTCGTTCGGGGCTTTCTGCTTCAGGACATCCCAGCTCTTATCGCCGTTGACGTGGAGTCCGCGGTGCCCGGCTTCGCGGGTAAACGATTCGCCGGGGCGTAGGGAGAAGAGGGCGCGGTAGCCGGTCTGGTAGCCGTACTCGTAGACCTCGCTGTCGCGGTCGTATTCCACCATGGTGGCGTCCCAGCCGTGCGTTCGAGCGGGAAACCAGCCGAGGTTGTAGAAGGGCGAGTTGGCCAGGAGCGCCGGACCGTTCTTGAATCCGTTCCAGCCGTTCGCCCGCATAAACTCCTGCAATTTGGACTGATTGCCCCGATAGGACGGGTTGGACGCATACCAGTCCTTCACGGCTTTGGAAATCTCGTCCACCGAGGCGATTCCGCCGTTCGGTTTCGGGAAATAGGTAAGGAGCGATGCATCGAACATGTGCCAGCCGCCGCCATATTGGACTTCCGGAACGCTGTGGCCATTCAGAATCCGGCCCCGCGTTTCGCGTCCATCGGCCCGGTTAAGGGATTCGATGATGGCCGAGGCGCAGCAGCACATGCAATAGCCGTAGACGTTGAACAGCTTGACCGGATCGTGCGCCTCCCAATCCGCGGCCAGGTGCTCGTTCGGCGGAGTCGTTTGATGGCGGTAGCGTACCGACGCCAGCCAGATCCCCTTCGCCCGCTCCTCGTCCGTCATTCCCGGTTTCGTAAACGACTTCAGGATGTTCTCGACGGTCGTCACATCATCCGTCTTGTCCGAGAGTACTTTGAGGTTATTGAGTCGAGCGCCAACTTGGCTCGAAACGTGTGGGCGTTCCTCCCGCGGTACAAATCCGCAAAACAAAATGATAATAGGCGGGATAAGCCAAAGTTGTTGCATCTGTTTGTCTTCCTTATGAAAGCGCTAGAACTTTCTTGAGTGCAATGTCGATCCGATGCATGTCTCGTCGGTCCAATTCACCAATTCTGTGCCCAAATCTCTCTTTGCTGACGGTTTGAATCTGCTCGCATTTTACAAATGACAGGTTGTTCAGACCATTTGTCGTCGAAGGAGCCACTTGGACGTGAGAGTGGATATCGCGACCTTCTGAAGATAACGCTACGACGATTGTCAAAGGGTAATTCGGATTTGCACTCGCTGGATTTTGCTGGACGACAAGCGCCGGCCGTCTTCCGGCTTGCTCTGATCCGCGCGCGGGACTCCACTCGAGCCAATACAACTCGCCTCTTCGAACGATCGAATTAGACTTGTTCACTCAGCATCACCTCTGCTTGGGCGTGAATTGCGTATTCCACATCACATTCTGGATCTTGGCCAAGTGCTGTGTAGGCATCGTAGTGAGCTTGCTCCTCGTCCGCTCGAATAGCGGATTCCAGGCTCGACTGGATGAGTGAGTTCATGCTAACTGCGCGTTCGCCCGCCAGGCGAGCCGCGGCTTCGTATAGGCTTGGCCGCAGACGGACGGTGAGTGCCTTGGTATCATTCATTGGCATCAGACGAGGACCTCCAAAGTGATGCAATAATGATACCACGAATGCAATCACATAGGTCGCGGGCCGTAGGTTGGGCGGGGTTGGTCGCCTTCGTAGGCGCCGAGATCGGGGGCTTTGCCGGCGGGGGCGTCGTTGATGTTGGGGAGGGGTTCGCCCGCGTCTACTGCTTTGCAGTTTTGCCTCAGCAGTAAGTGGGGCTAGATGGGGTTGTACTCGCTGCCGGTGACGGGAGCCGTTGCGCCCATGAAGTCCTTGAATTCGATGACCGTTCCATGTGCTTCGTGGCCGGTGGCGGCGGCTAGCTCCTGCAACGTGGCGTAGCGGCCCCACGTCGCGCCTTCGTCGGCGGTCCACTTTATCAGCTTGTCCGTTTCCGGGGCCTTCGAGTAGCCGTTGTAGTCCAGGCTGGTGCGGCGGTCGCGCGAGCCGGTCTCCACGACCCAACCTTTGGCGCCGAGGAAGATGTTGTTGTGGAATCGGCTGTTCTGCCAGGCGGGGGGCTGCGAGCTGAATGCCTGCCCCGAGGAAACGACCGTGTTGTGATAGGCCAGCACGCCCGTGGAATGGTTGTGCAGCTTGAACGGGCTCCCGGTGGTGTTGTAGATCACGTTCCGGATGAGGTAAAGGGGGCCGGCGAGACTCGGTTGGGCGCTGATTCCGGTGTGGACGTTGGTAATTCGGTTGCGCCACACCCTGATGTTGTAGAGACCATAGTCGGTCTCGATTCCGTCGTCCATTGATTCCACGATCTCGTTGCCGTAGATGTCGATGGAGGACATGCGCGCGCGGGCTGAATCCGCCCAATCCGCTTAGGGATCGCCATAGTTTGCGATGGAGATAACATCCCAGAAGAAGGCGGTGCGGTTGTGCG
>JBKJZI010000243.1:0-7203 GCA_046715155.1 Chthonomonadales bacterium
GCTCATGGCGAAGGGGATGCTCGGCGCCATCTACGGAATCAACGCACTCACCTTTGGGGCAGTGATACTCGCACTATTCGCAATCCGCCCGCAAGTGATCGAGCGCACTTCCGGTGAGGAGGTTCGGCTGAGTTGGGCGGCGGTGAAGGAGGGGCTTACGTTCGTACGGCGCAGCGAGATTCTGGTCCGGACAATCCAGCTCGACTTCCTCGCGACCTTCTTCTCCTCGGCGAACGCCCTCCTTCCGGTCTTTGCGATAGATGTCCTGCGGGTGGGAGAGTACGGCTACAGCCTTCTCGCCGCCGCGCCGGGAATCGGCTCCTTGCTGGCCGGCGCGATTCTGGCATGGATGCCGACTATCCGCCGGCAGGGCCAGACAGTGATCTGGGCGGTCGTCGTCTACGGAATCGCCACGGTGGTCTTTGGGGCGTCAACTTCGTTCTGGCTATCCTGGGTAGCGTTGGCGGCAACGGGCGCCGCGGATACGGTCAGCACGATCCTCCGGCAGACCATCCGCCAACTCGTCACTCCGGATCATCTCCGCGGCCGAATGACCGCAGCCACCATGATATTCTTCATGGGCGGCCCCCAGCTCGGCGAGCTGGAGGCCGGAATCGTAGCCAGCGCTATCGGCCCCCCGAGAATCGGCGCCCCCTGGTCCGTAGTCATCGGCGGAATCGGCTGTCTGATCTCCACCGCCTGGGTCGCCGCCCGCTCCCCTACCCTCCGAGGGTACGTAAGCGCCGCTAATGAATCCGAATCTCCATCATAAGCGCGACCCAATCCCGAATCAGACCTTCGGCTCCCACCCTTTGCGGTATTCGCGAGACCAGAGTTCCATTGCTTCCTTATCGCCTTCGATACGTCCGCTCTGCGGGCTGGTATTCAGCGTACGGCCCGTGCGGTAAGCGATGTTGCCCAGGTGGCAGAGCAGCGTACTCTTGTGCCCCTCCTCGATGTCCGCATTCGGGCGCTTCCCGGAGCGAACACATTCAAGGAAGTTCTTCAGGTGGGCGCCGTCGCCCTCCGGGCCGCCAGTCTTGGTGACCTCCTTCCCATCCATAGCAAGGATCCGGTAGCCCCCGTCCTCCATCAGCATCGTGCCTTTTTCACCGTAGAATGCGACTCCGTACATGGTGCCCTCGAATCCGCGGCGGTGCCAGTTGCGCCCTTCCCAGGTGAGACCCTTTTCGCCGAAGTCGTAGGTGACGACGTGCGTGTCGGGGGTTTGCTGGTCGTCGTCATAGAAGTACTTGCCGCCATTGGCGGTCACGCGGCGCGGGTAGTCTACGCCCAGTCCCCACCGGCAGATGTCCAACGCATGGATTCCGTTGTTCCCCAGTTCTCCGGTCCCCCAGTGCCAGAACCAATGCCAGTTGTAGTGGACGACGTTGCTGCGGTAGCCCTGCTCAGGCGCCGGACCCTGCCACAGATTGTAGTCGAGCCATTCCGGGACAGGAGCGGATTTCCCGATTCCGATGGAAGGCCGCGAGTTGTTGTACCAGCCGCGGGAGAAGAGGACACGGCCAAGCTCGCCGCTCTTGAGCCGCTCGATCCCCTCGATCACTCCCGGCATGCTGCGTCGCTGCGTACCGAGCTGCACGGCCCGGTTGTGTTTTCTCGCCGCGGCGATCATCAGTTCGCCTTCGCGCGGATTGTGGCTGGCTGGTTTTTCGACGTACACGTGCTTGCCGGCCTGGCAGGCCAGGATGGTTGCGGGCGCATGCCAATGGTCGGGCGCGGCGATCACGAGAGCGTCCACGGCCTTGTCTTCAAGTGCCTTTCGGAAGTCCTGGACACCCTGCGGAGATCGTGATTGCTTGCCGTCGATAGCCTTCAAACACTTCTGGATTGCCCGAACGTCCGGGTCGCAAACATAGGCGATTTCCGCACCCTGCGCCACGAATCCGCCCGCCAAGTCCGTACCGCGACTGTTGACCCCCATCACGGCCACAATCACCTTATCGTTTTGCCCGGCTCGCGCTTTCCGGCCAGGAATCGCCGCGCCCATCGCAATGGAACCACCTACAAACTCTCGTCGGCTTAGCATCGCCTATCTCCCTTCAGTCAGTCTTTACGCCGCGCGAGCACCCCCAGGTGCAGTCCGTAACCCAATCTCAGTCGGGCCTTTTCGAACGGGGTGATAATGCCCGCTTTCGTCAGAGCTCTTTTCAGTTGAATAGATCCCCAGAACCGATAGATTCCCTTCTCGCCATATCGCGGAATCACGGTAGTCAGCCGCTCGATGTGGAATCCGGGGGCAAGGAGACCGCGCAGTTCGGAGGCAGTGAGCCACTTCTCAATCGGCTGAATTCCCCATGCGTCGCGCTGTTCATCCGGCATGGCGTTGAACGTTTTCGCGTTCGGGGTCGTGAGGATGAGATGACCGCCGGGTCGCAGCAGCGTACGGCACACGTCGAGGTATTCGGACTGGTTCTCTAAATGTTCAATGACCTCCTGGCTTACGACCACGTCGAACTCTTGTTCCGGAGGCGACCAGTTTGTAACATCGGCCTGCAGAAACTGAACGTGAGGATGCATGCGCGACGCTTCGTGCACCGCTTGCTCAGACAATTCGACGCCCAGCGTCGGGCCAACGTGGCCCAGCATTGACGCAAGCCAGCCGGTGCCGCAGCCAAGGTCCACTATCCGCGGCCGGCGTATTCTGACGCGAAGCAGGCAGTCGAGTATGAAAATCGCTCGCTCCAGGCGGAGTTTGTTGACCGGATACTCTACGTTCCGCCAGTATTCGTCGTAATACTGTTGTTGTTCTTCAATCGACTTCATAATCTTCCCGCCAGGCACTGCCGGAAACACTTAAGTTATTCTACTCCGCACGCCACTCGGATAGGAAGCGACAGCCTCCTTTATCCGAGACCATCATTAACCTCACTGTACGGACGCACTGAGAGGCTCACGAGCACCACCGCGGTAAGGAGTTGGTAAGGTACACTACGGCTGCATGGCAGCTGATTGCGCGGGTTTCGGTGATTACCGCCCTAGTACATCGCGTCAACTCGCCGAGCGCAGTTAACCGCGGCACTCCCCTCGCGCCGCCAGTCAGCACCTTTACGAAATCTCAAAGGAAAGTTACGTGGCATGGCGGCAACGGGCACGGACCCGCGTCCCGAAGGCGGTATTAGCGCACGGACGGCAAAGTCGGGCGTATGGCTTTATGCCCGAAACATCGTCACCGGCTTCGTCAATATCTCCGCAATGGCGGTGCTGGACAGACAGTTCGACCCATCGGACTTCGCCCTCGTAGTTCTAAGCCACATTTCTTCGTTTCCTCTCCATTCTTGGCGGCAAGGCGTTGCTGGTTCCGCTCAGTCTGCCATCCGGTGTAATCTTGCTGACGCTCATCTTCGTCGGCGCCGCGGCATACCTATTCATTTTACGATTCGCCTACCGGTCGCTCTTGATGGAAATCGTGAAGGTCGCCGACTCGCTGTCGGTGGGACTGGGGCGGCTAATGCGCCGCCTCGCCGGCCTGTCCCCAGTTCAAGCTTAATATGCATTGGAAAGCATGCGCCTTGTTGACCTTGCCTTGGGGGAGGTGAAATGTTTGTTACCAAGAAGGACAAGCTGATCAGTGATATTCGGCTTAAGGACTACCTGTTCGGGAAGGAGTCGTTCCTCCGGCACCACCAGAACCTGCTCCTCGCGCGCTTCGGCAAAGAGCTTAACGGTAAAGTCGTGGAACTGGGCGGGTACAGCGGACACGATCATGGGCGGTACTTTCCAAACGCCGCCTCATTCACGGCAACTAACATCGCCGGTGACTGTGACGAGTACCTGGACGTAACGTCGATCCACTATCCGGATGGCTCACAGGACGCTTACGTGTGCGTGTCCGTGCTCGAACATGTATTCGAGATTCATAAGGCGCTCGACGAGATTGACCGAACTCTGAAGATCGGTGGATCGCTGCTCTTGTCGGTGCCGTTCGCCTTTCCGTTTCATGGAGAAAGCGATTACTACCGGCTTTCCGAGACGTTCTACGCGGACTACTTCCACAATTACGAGATCAAGGCATTCGTCCATCTTGGCGGCACGGTTTCGAGTATCGTTGACATACTTCAGCGACCCAAGGGGATCTTCAAGGGGCGATACGCCGTTTACAAGTTGGCTGGTCTCTTCCTGCTCGTCACGCTAAAGCACTTCGAAACGCTGGATCGATTCCCGGGCGGCTACGGGATCTATGCCGTCAAACGCGAGACAAGACAATTAGCGACCGGCGCTACCAGTTCCTGAGTTCCGGCGAATTTGCCTCGATGTCGTCCAGCAGAGGCAGGTAAATCCCTACCTGCGGGCAAAACTACTCGCATGAAACTCTCTCTAAAGTCCGGCATCTGCCTCTGTATACCGCTAATCCCACTTTATGCATTGAGTCCGTCCCAAAAGGGCGCTTCCGTGCTTATCCGGGTCTCAGAATCCGTCGGAGGCAGGTTTCTCCCTTGCCGAATTACAGTCTTGAATGAACGCGCGGAGCTCGCGTCGGTGGAACCGGTGAAGGCGCCGCACATCGCCTATCGCACAGGCGTGATCTACACCGGGACCGGCATTGCGGAATTCACGGCACCGCCCGGGCATTACACCGTTTACGTCACTAGGGGGCTCGAGTACGCGCTCGGCGCTCGCGAAATGGACCTTCGGGACCGGCCGATACAGATTAGCTTCAAGCTGGAACGAGAGGTGGATACGGATCGTTACCTTGCCGCCGATACGCACATCCATACGCTGACCCATTCCGGTCATGGGGACGCGACGATGGAAGAGCGAATGGCGACCATCGCGGGGGAAGGTATCGAGCTCGCGGTTGCAACCGACCACAACCACCACACCGACTACCGCCCCACAGCCCGGCAGACCCAGACGCACGAACATTTCACGCCCGTCATCGGCAATGAAGTAACGACGTCGGTCGGCCACTTCAATATCTTTCCCATTGAGCCTGCGAGCCCGATTCCGGATTACAAATCTACAGATTGGAAGCAGCTCCTAGCCGGCGTCCGGGCAGTTCCTGGAGTCAGGGTCGTAGTCCTCAACCACCCCAGCAATGTCCATTCGAACTTCAAGCCGACCGATCCATCTCGATTCCATGCTCACAGCGGGGAGGGCCTGGACAAGCGCGAATGGGATTTCGATGGAATCGAGGTCGTCACCTCGGCGGCACTCCAATCCGACCTGATGAAGCCGGTCCGTGACTGGTTCGCACTCTTGAACAGTGGGCGCAAAATGGCCGGAATCGGATCGAGCGATACACACGAGGTCAACGCTTACATTCTGGGTCAGGGTCGTACGTACATTGCCAGCCGCGCACAGCGTCCGGACGGAATCGACGTTCAAGAGATATGCGATAACCTGAAGGCGGGCCGAGCGCTCGTGTCGATGGGTCTGCTTACGGAGGCATGGGTCCATGGGAAACATGGAGTGGGAGACCTCGCGCGGAATCTATCAAAGGAGGTTTCCGTTCGCGTAAAGGTCCAGGGCCCGCGCTGGATTCGGGCCGACCGGTTGGAGTTATACGCCAACGGACGCAAAGTCCTAGAACGTCCCATCCAGCACGCGGAATCCGCAGTCGTGAAGTGCGATTCCAATTTGCGGATTCCACTCCCGCAAAATGACGCATGGCTGGTCGCGATTGCGACAGGACCGGGGATTGACAAACCATATTGGCCGATTCCGCGACCATATCAGCCGACCAACCCTGTCTGGGAGCCACGCGTAATCGGGACTACGAACCCGATCTGGCTGGACGCGGATAATGACGGTACGTACACCAGTCCGGCGCAATATGCCAGAAAAGCAGTGGACTCGGCCGGCAACAACCTTGCTCGCGCGCTTGATCTGCTCCGCGGATACGATGAATCTGTTGCCGTACAGGCGGCTGCCTTGCTTCGTTCTCGCGGGGTTGACCTGAGCGCTCCGGAAAATCGCGGCGCAATCGACCGCGCAGACCCGTCTATCCGCCTGGCCTTTACGGCCTACCTCAGCGCTCTACCTTCCAATCGCTAGAGCGGGACGGGCCTATACCGCCCTGATCGGTTATCCCGGGCTGGAATCTTTCAGGAGAGCGTGAACGGTGAAGATGAAGGGCGGGCTCGTAGACGCAAACTCCACACCTATGGAGTAGCCTTCATAATCCTCGGATACGTGGCGTACTTCTGCTTCCACTGTGAAGCAGTCACCTTGGAGTGGAAGCTCAAGGCGCAGGAGATCGTCTACCTGATAGGGCCGTGGTGACCGGAACAGGAGGCCGCCCAGGCTGATGTTCCTGATCTCTACCGCGTGCTGTCCGCCTGAAGGTAAACTTGCCACTCCTGCAATATCCACGTCGATGCGATCGAATCGCCGGTGGTTATTCGTGAGTGGAGCCTCGCATCGGTGACAGGTCTTCTCTGACGCCAGGTTGAACGCCGCGCACGACTTACATACGATGAAAGAGCGACTTTCCACGAGGACTCCAATACCCCGGCCTGCACGAACAGGAGGGGCTGCCGGTGTGTTCACTCGTTATGTTCCACACTTTTCCATCGAATACACAGAGGTCTCCGGACTTCACAACCCACGGTAAAAGCCGCCCCTTATAAGAAGGGACGGCTTTGAGGTCGGCCTGATTGAAGGTTATGTTGAAAGACGATGCCAGCCGGGACTGCCGCTCGCCGAAGCCCGTGACGACAGCCCCGCATAGGCGGCCGGTTCCACGGGAACTTCGCACCGGCCACATTTGGTCTGTAGGTTTCGGCGGAAGGAATGTTCCGGAGGAAGGCGCGGATTCTGCACTTATGGGTCACGCGGGGCTGGTTCGTTGATGCCATCAGCCGATTCCGCGGAGAGGTGAGCTTCCCGCAGCAGCGCTTCTACGTCGAGGCGGCGAGAGTACATCGCGAGAGTTCCATCCGTCTGCCGCGGCCAGTCTACCGGCGGCCGGTCACGGTAGAGCTCTACCCCATTCCCATCCGGATCTCGCAGATAGAGGGCCTCACTGACTCCGTGATCGCTCGCTCCATCCAGCGGAATCCCGGCCTCCACCACGCGGCGCAGCGCAGCCCCGAGCGCGGCTCGGCTGGGATATAGGATGGCAAGATGGTATAGCCCGGTCGTGCCGGAGGGCGGCGGCGAGCCGCCCCGACTCTCCCAGGTGTTGAGCCCGATGTGATGGTGATTTCCACCGGCGCTTACGAAGGCAGCGGAATCTCC
>JBKJZI010000244.1:0-9740 GCA_046715155.1 Chthonomonadales bacterium
GTCGTCTGGCGATGGATTTCCGGATTCGCCGGATTCGCGAACTGATTCAGCAGCAGGTACCGCGGGTCTTCGGAGGCCATCTTCTCGGCCAGCCTCACCGCCCCATCGAATCCGTCCATGGCGGGCGTCATGATGAGTTCCGCCCCCAGCGCCTTCACAATTCCTCGCCGCTCGCGCGACATCGCGTCCGGCATTACCAGCGCGCATCGGTAGCCTCTCGCCGCGCAGACGAACGCCAATCCCACTCCAGTGTTGCCGCTGGTGGGCTCGAGAATGATCGTGTCCGCGTTGACTTTGCCTTCCCGCTCGGCCGCGTCGATCATCGAGACGGCGATACGGTCTTTGACGCTGGAAAGAGGGTTGAAGTATTCCAGCTTGGCGAGGATCAGCGCCTGAATATCCCCCTGCACGCGGTTGAGCCGCACCATGGGAGTTCCGCCAACGAGCTGGGTGACGTTTTCGGCGAACTTCATGTTGAGTGTGATGGTCGGGAATGGCGGAGAGGGCGGGATTCGAACCCGCGAGGCTCATCACCTACTCGTTTTCAAGACGAGGTCCTTAAACCACTCGGACACCTCTCCGCGACGAGCCTAGTATATCGGAATCCGCCAACGGCAGTCAAACAGGGTCGTTGGGGCGTTGGGGTGTTGGAGAACGTTAGCCGTCGTCGCGCGGCCGCGGCTTGCGGGGTGGGCGGACGGCGGGCCAGGTTGTCTTTATCGATCGGAGGCCGGGAGGGCCTTGGGGCCAGGAGATTATCCCCGAGAAGTTTCCGCGAGCGGAGGGTGGCGCTATCCACGATAGCGATCCGAGCCAACCTCATCCATATTTGAATTGGCAATTTGCTACCCGGCGTCCAGAACCGTCCGATATGCTCAGCGTCGCATGGGGTGGAAGCTTGCCGGTTGGGGTGCGAAATAGCACCGGGTTGTTGCCGAACGCATCCTTCAGATTCAGATCGAAGGCGATCGCTCTGGGATCTGGGTCCGGTACGTCGTCCGCCTGGGTTGCATCATACATAACCGCGATGACATTGCCGTAATCCTGCCGTTTCAGCAAGGAGAATTGCAATGGCCCGCCGCACCGGAGCCTGGCAGGCTGTCCAGCCGCGATACGAAATGAGCTGTTCTCCCGGGTA
The DNA here is from genome assembly GCA_046715155.1 of Chthonomonadales bacterium. Lineage (GTDB taxonomy): Bacteria > Armatimonadota > Chthonomonadetes > Chthonomonadales > CAJBBX01 > JBKJZI01. The sequence continues at coordinate 1,139 of JBKJZI010000244.1, forward strand.
AAGCCAATTGATAACATCCACCGACCACCGCGAGGATCCTCCATTTCCGCGGAGGCCCACATGATCTGGTAATCGCCGGCGGGTAATTGAAGTTTCCCGGAGGCTCCTTCAACGCGTTGTATTCCCCCCGGTCCCTTCACCGTCATGTCGATTCGGTCAAAGCCAAAAACGACTACTCCGCGCGTCGCTGTAGCGCTCTGACCGTCGACTTCCCTCAGTCCCGCTTGGGCAGTCGCCACTGAAGAATCCCGTAGTGTGAGGAGAATTGCGCAAATCCCCATTAGAATACTGCCGCTCATCTCGCACCTCCTCTCGCACGATCGATGTTCCTATAGCGACACCGCCGGCAAAACCGTGTAATTCTCGATTCGTCGAAACCCCACGCTATCCTGCTCCGAACTCCAGACGCCCAACGACCCAACGACCCAACGACCGTTCACCCACCGGGTACACTGATTCTCACTGTCAGGAGCGCGGAATGAGCGTTGCGGCGCCGGCTGGAATCACGGTCGGCGAGAATATAACCAGCCTGCATCCTTACCGGCCTGGGAAACCCATCAAGGAAGTCCAGCGCGAGCTCGGCCTGTCCGAGGTCATAAAGCTCGCCTCCAACGAGAACGCGCTGGGGCCCTCCCCTCTAGCCCTGCGTGCGATTCAAGAGGCCGCGGAATCCGTGCACCTCTATCCGGATGCCGTCGCGCATGAGCTGTCTGAAGCCGTAGCCGCACACCTGCGGATTCCGGCGGACCACCTTATTTTCGGCAATGGTTCCGACGACATCATCCACCTGCTCGGGCTAACTTTTCTGGCGCCGGGCGACGAGGTCATCCAGGCGGACCCCACGTTCGTCCGATATGAAGCTGCGGCAATCCTCAACCAGGCAGTCTGCCACAAAGTCCCGCTGCGATTCTGGACGCACGACCTGGTGGCGATGGCCGAAAGGGTCAACGACCGCACTCGGCTCGTCTTCATCTCCAATCCCAATAACCCGACCGGCACCATCGTCACCGACGCGCAGGTCGATGCGTTCCTCGAGCGGGTTCCGGAGCGGGCCATCGTGGTGTTTGACGAGGCATACTTTGAATACGTGGAGCACTCCGCCTATCCCCGAACGCTGGACTATGTCAGAAGCGGCCGGAATGTGATTGCCCTGAGAACATTCTCCAAGTCTTACGGCCTGGCCGGAATCCGCCTGGGTTACGGAATCGCGCGCCCCGACATCGTTCACCATCTGAACCAGGTGCGAGAGCCCTTCAACGTCAGTTCCATCGCCCAGGCAGCGGGAATAGCCGCCCTGGAAGACAGCGATTTTCTGCAGCGCACTCTAAAGATGAACCGAGAAGGCAAGGCGCTGTTCTACGACGCGTTCCGCCGTCTTGGATTATCCTGGGTTCCTACGGAGGGGAACTTCGTTTGGGTAGATGTAGGTAGGCCATGTGTACCCGTCTTTGAAGCGCTGCTGAGGAAGGGAATCATCGTCCGAACTGGCGATATCTTTGACGCTCCAACTCACCTCCGCGTCACTATCGGAACCGCTGAACAGAATCAGATATTCCTGTCCGCCTTACAGGAGGTGTTGAACCCGTGATTGTTGTAATGGCCAGGGGCGCCTCTGAGGAGCAGATCGAGGAGGTCGAGCAGCGGATTCGGGATTGGGGCTATGGCGTCCATCCGATATACGGAACCGAGCGAACCGTGATCGGCGCAGTCGGCGTGCCGGAATCGGAGAAGGCGGATTACGTCGCACAGCTCGAAAGCCTGGACTACGTCGAGCGCGTCATCGCGATCCTCCGGCCGTATAAGTTCGTCAGCCGCGAGTATCATCCGGACGGCACCATTGTTGATGTGCGAGGCGTAGAGGTCGGCGGCGACCGCATCACGATGATGGCGGGGCCGTGCACCATCGAGTCCTATGAGCAGACGTTGGAGACGGCCAGGGTGGTACAGGCAGCCGGAGCTACGATTCTCCGCGGTGGCGCGTACAAGCCTACCACGTCCCCGTACTCTTTCCCCGGTCTTGGAGAGGAAGGCCTGCGAATTCTAAAAGCTGTTTCCGATGAGACCGGACTCCGCACCGTCACGGAAGTGATGGACCCGCGAAACGTGGACCTGGTCTGCGACCACGCCGACGTGCTGCAGATCGGCACGCGGAACATGCAGAACTACGACCTGCTGCGGGAGGCCGGCAAGGCGCAGAAGCCGGTGCTTCTAAAGCGCGGAATGTGGGCGAAAATCGAGGAGTGGCTGCAGGCAGCGGAGTATATCCTCTTAGGCGGCAATAACCAGGTAATGCTCTGCGAGCGCGGAATCCGCACCTACGAGACCGCGACGCGCAATACGCTGGACCTCTCGGCTGTGCCCCTGGTCAAGCAGCTATCTCACCTACCGGTAATCGTCGATCCCAGCCAGGCGACCGGCCATCGCAGCCTCGTCGTCCCCATGACGAAGGCCGCCATCGCCTGCGGCGCCGACGGAATCCTCATCGAAGTCCACGCCCACCCGGACCGCGCCATCAAAGACGGCGCGCAGACCGTGGATCACGCGACCTTCGAATCCCTCATGCAGTCCTGCCGCACCCTTGCCACCGCCGTCGGGCGGGCTCTATAATCTTAATCCTAATCTTAATCCTAATCCTAACCTTAAACGCCGGTGTCATTCTCGGCGCGAACGGCGATTAAGATTAGGATTAGGATTAAGATGAAGACTCCGTCAGAAGATCGAACGGCTCGCCGTCGTGGACGGAATCCAGGGAAGTGCGGCAGAAGTCGCGATAGTCGCAAGTTCTGCAGTGATCTCCGGGAGTAGGAAGGATGTCGGCAGCCGCCATTTTCTCCGCGGCCCTCAAAACGGCCTCAATGGCCCGATCCGTTGCCTCGCGGTACTCTTCCTCGTTGAGCGGCTTGACGAAATCTCCAAACTTGTCGATGCCTGACTGGAATCCGAAACGCCTCAGCGCTGCGAGCTCCGTGCGGAACATCCTTCGCCTACCCGGCTCCCGCGCGGAATCGTAGCACGCCACCGCGCCGCGCCATCCGAAGAGACGCTCGATTGCGAGGAGATATAGTGGCATCTGCAGGCTCTGCCCTTCCTTAACCAGTTTATAGGCGGGCGACCCACCGGTCTTATAGTCGACCACCATGACCGCGCCGGAATCACCCAAAAGGTCCACACGATCGATTGCGCCGCAGATCTGAACCGTCCTATCACCCGCCGTGGAGGTGATCTCCAGTGGATGTGGTGTAGATCGAGGGTCATACTCCCGCGAAAGCGCCTCTTCATTATCCAAGTCCAGGCCAAAGGCCAGCTCGAAGTGCGCAGGTTTGGAGTCGAACGGGAGCCCGTAATCCGCTTCACGCCGAGCGAACCCGGCAAGTGCCTGCTCCAGGAAACGCCGCATAAGACCTTTACGATAGGGTCCGGCATCAGCCCGATGGCTTTCTACTGCTTCATTCAGAGCCTCCAATAGCTTCTCTGCCGTCAGTTCGGAATGATCGGGATCCCCTTTTTTTCGTCTTCGGAATGCTACGCCAATCGCGCGGTGATAGACGGCTCCTCGATCGCCTGCGCCCGCCCCATCGCCGGTCGAATCGGGCTTGACCGCGTGTCCAGTGAAATGCTGGTATGGGCAGCGATTGTAGGATTCGAGCTCTGTAACGCTCAAGCGTCGCGGTGTGGCGTACCTGGCTCTCAGCGAGGGGTTTGAGATTCGCGGAAGTGGCGGGAGCGCCGCGGTTCGGGCAATATCTTCTAAGCCTTCATGAGATGCCGAAGCCGCGATGAGTCGATCTTTCCACGGGAGCGAGTCTTCCTGCGCAAGAGCGGTTTCGATGAGAATCGCCAGCTTATTGAGCTGCCGGTCTCGTTCGTTAGCGCAGTGGGAATCTGCCGGAGTAACGTCTGCCGCTGCCAACCGAAGCGTTTGAATTTCCGGGACAGCAGTTCGCACGTCGTCAAGGAAAAACGATGGCGAACAGTCGCCTTCCGAACTCGCACGCGGGTACGAGAGAATGAGCCTTTCCCAACAGGACGTGACGGCCGAGTAGAAGAGCAATCGCTCATCATCCGCCCTATCCAGCTCCGGCTCCAATCCTGCCAGCCCGGCTTCGCGAAGAGCCTCCCTCTCATCGTCACGGAAGAACGGATCCTCATTCACCTTGCGCGGGAAGCTGCGCTCCGTTAGGCCCATAACCGCCGTCATCCTGGCGTATCTCTGGCGGGTGTCATAAGCGTCGACGACCATAACTGCGTCCAACTCCGACGGCGGGGTAATCGTCGCCGCAGACCACGCAGACGATACCCTCTCTGCCCATTGCTCGAACGGAATCGCCTGGTTGTCGACCTTCTCGTGGATCGCCGACAGGCTGTCAGCCGCCTGCAAGGCGACCGTCAATGCCTGTAGGTCGAGGATTTCAGAGGCGGAATCTCCGGTCGGTATAAGGCTGAGGTCGTGGGCTGCGGCGCGCAGTTTCCCCGCAAGCACTGTCGGCGGCAGGTCCGGAGCGGAAAACTCTTCCTGCCACGCCAGCAGGCGATCGAGGCACTGACGCGCCGGTCTGTCCTCCAGGCTCATCGCGAAGGCGCCCCAACTCTCGTAACCGTCCGGCACCGCGCTTTTCTGAGCCAGTCGCCGAATATGATCAGACTCGATACGTCCGCACGCTCCGAGACCCGCGCGCAGAAACGTAAGAATGTCATTGCGCTTCCACCCGCCACCGATAATCCTCAGCAATCCTGCCGCTGCCTTGACTGCGGGCTGCCCCGCCAGAGTCGTCGGTGTCTGCATAGAGAGTCGAATGTCGAAGCGTTCGGAAATGGAAGTCAGGATCGAGCCGTACTCGGCGGGAGTCCGCAGAACGATCAATACCTCGCCCCACCCGACACCATCATCATCATGGGAGCGGCGGATTTGCCTCAATACGGCTTCCGCCTCGGCATAAGGGTTGGGGGCGTCGATGAGAAGCACCGGATGTTGAGGTGTGGATGACTGGGCACTATCACTTTCAGCCGATTCTCCGAAGAGGTTGCGTTCGAGCAGATCAAGCGAATCTGGCTCCGGATTGTGTCTCGGCTGGAAGATCCGTTCCGAAACATCGAATTGCAGCTTTAGCTCAGCGAGGGTTCGGCCCGGGGTGCGGAAGAGCGTCGGGCGGTTGGCTTCATGGGGCAGGGTTATGACAACGCGGCAGCCAGATTGAGCTAGGGAGCCAAGCAGAGTCCGCCAGGCGCGTGATAGGCGATAAAAGCCGTCCACAATGACGACCTCCGGAATTCGCCCACTCGGAAGGCTCGAGATTCGCCTGGCGGCGTCAAGCGCCATGCCGTCGTCATCCTGGTTGCCATTGGCGCTGAGGAAGGATTCGTAATCCGCGAACATGTCGGCCAGTTCGTCCGCCTTTCGGGCCAGTGAATCGCTTCCGAGCGCTGTAGCGGCCGCCTGTCCGCCGTCCTTAAGGGATTGGGACTTGACCTCCGATAGCGTGAGCTCGCTGATCAGCTCGCACAACGCGCCGACGAATCCGGACATTCCCTGCATGCGAGCGAAATATCCACCTGGGCTGATACGCCGTTCGTATATTCCCGCGACGAGGCCTCGTCTTGCAGCCGCGCGGATGACCGCCTCGGATTCGACTCCAGACAAATGCCGGATGAGATCGGCGAAAGTGCCGATCCGTTTCGAATCGAGGCCGGACCGCCGGCCCCGCAAGGAAGCCGCTTGATCCGCAGTCGGTACGAGGAGCCAGGCGCGGGGGCCGGATTCCGCGTAAAGGTCGATGCAAGCCTCAGTCTTGCCGGACCGCGCCGGGCCGAGCCAAACCGAGATCGGAAGTTTTTGGGATTCGACCAAGGTGAACGTGTCCTGGGTGCTGCATCAGGACTGTTGACGAGAGTGTCTGCGGAATCCTGCGGAGGAGGGCTGATTGTTTGTGTGGGTGTGTGGGCGTGAGTATCATCACCCACACACCCACACACCCACACAGTTTTACGACAAGTCGCGCTAGACCGGCCTTCCGGTCTTGTCGTCGTAGTCGTCTCCGGTAACGGAATCGGCGGTCTTTTCCATGACTCCGCGGGTGTCCGGCGAACCGTCGGCATTCACGCCGCCGGTCTGAACGCCTGGCGTTCCGTTGTCGAACGGCGCATCCCAGTTGTCGCGGCTGGCGTCGCCCGTTCCGAAGGAACCGGTGTTGATGTCCTGGGCTACGCGCCGAGTCCCGAAGTCATCGTTCTCGCTCGTAACTGGGGTTCCATAGGTGCCGGTAGACGAATAGTCAGGCCGGTCGACATCGAGTTGGTCCTCGACGTCGGTTGTGGGGCTGTCGCCGATTCCGCTAATGGTGTCGTCGTTGTCGATGCGGTCAACCGCGCCGACGGCGAGGCCACTCGCTACCGCCCCAGCAACTCCGCCGATCGCCGCCCCCGCGAGGGCGCCCATCGGTCCTGCCATCATTCCGGCCGCGGCGCCCGCGGCAGCTCCGCCTAGCCCGCCCAGGACGGCGCCCTTTTCAGCGTCGCCGGTGGGGCTATCGTCGATTCCATGCTGGATTCCGTCGTCGTTGACGTCATCGTCTCGATAGATTTCGTCAGCCATTATTTTTCCCTCTCTTCATGGAGATGCCTGCATCAAGTCAGGCAAGCGGGCCGAAAAACAAGCCCCGCCCTGAGCACGAATAAAGAACGCGCCGAACGGGGTTTTGGTTCCAGCTCATCGGTAGAGGAACAGGATGCCGAATCAACTCGTCTTTGACTGTGCAATAACAGCGCTTGCGAGGGACGTTCCGCCCCGAACCTGGCCTCTACAAGCATCCGCAGCCGCTTTTGAGCGCCCGCATCGACCCAGGCCGGATTACGGCATGGAACTGAATGATACAGGAGGAAGAAAGTGAATAAAGTTTTACGTCTATCGGCGGTTGTCGCCGTGATGTGCATAGGAGCAGGCGCCGCTCAGGCGCAGCGGATTAACGTTCAGGTGGACGGAAATCCCGTTAGTTTCCGCGGTACGCAGCCCCAGAAAGTGCGAGGGCGAGTGATGGTCCCGCTGCGCGGCGTGCTCGAGAAGATGGGGGCGAATGTGGATTGGGACGCTTCCACCCGCACCGTAATCGCAACGCGTGGAGACACGAATATCCAACTGCCGCTTGGAAGCCGAACCGCAACCGTGAACGACCGGGCGGTTACGCTAGACGTGCCGGCCATGTCCATTAGGGGCCGAACGATGGTTCCGCTGCGATTTGTCGGCGAATCCCTCGGCGCTTACGTTACCTGGGTCCCAAACAGCCGCACAGTCGCGATCTCAACCGACGGACGTCCGATCGCTGTCGCGCAGAATAGACCGTTCCGACGCGCCGCAGCGGCCATGACATTCAATGCCGGCACTGTCATCCCGGTTGAGCTCGATCAGCCGCTCAGCAGCCGCGCAAATCGTGAGGGCGACCGATTCACCGCCACCGTTAAGACCGGATCTGATGATGGCGGACTACCCGCGGGTACCAGGATCCATGGAGTGGTAACCGAGGCGACACCCGCTAGCGGTGGAAAACCTGGGATAATCGACGTAGACTTCAACCGCATCACCTTCCCCGGCAGCGCTACCAGGGCAATGAAGGGCAGCTTGACTTCGCTCGATTCCGGCACAGTGGAGCGGGATGCATCCGGAAAGCTCATCGCCAAGAATCGGCGCGGCGCTGATCGATTGAAGTGGGTGGGCGTCGGCGCCGGAGCGGGCGCCATCATCGCGGTGCTCACCAAAGGCAACGCCATCACCAACGTGCTGCTTGGCGCCGGCCTGGGATATCTCTATAACGAGTTGTCCAACCAGAAAGTAGGCGACGTGGAGCTGAAGGCCGGGACCGACTTCGGCGTCATGCTCGACAGCTCGCTGAGGGTCCGCGCTCAAGACCTCGACTAGCGACGCATAGTCTATATATGCTGGATACAAAACGGAGGGCAATCGTTGCCCTCCGTTTTGCTGTCTCAGGTCCGGCGGATTCTACGGGTGCTATAATGTAGGTTCCCGAATATAGAGCCCGATAACCATGATCATCATTCTCAATTCCAAAGCCACGGACGCCCATATCGAGGAGATCACGGATATTCTCCAGGCGAGGGGCCTGGGTATTCACCTTTCTCGAGGCGTAGAGACGACCATCATCGGCGCTATCGGCGCTCTGGATGAAGACAAGGCGGCGCTCGCGGAACAGTTTACGGCGCTTGAATACGTCGATCGCGTAGTACCGATCTCCAAGCCTTACAAGGTCGTAGCTCGCGATTTCCGGCCGGAAGGGACGGTGATCGACGTCCGGGGAACAAAGATCGGCGGAAACCGGTTGTGCGTAATGGCCGGACCGTGCACTGTCGAATCCCCGCAAATGCTTTTCGACACCGCAAGGCACGTCAAGGAGCAAGGCGCGCACATTCTGCGCGGCGGCGCTATCAAACCCTCTACATCGCCCTACAGCTTCCACGGAATGGGCGAAGAGGGGCTGAGGCTGCTGGCTGAGGCGCGGGAACAGACCGGCCTCCCCATCATCACGGAAGTGATGGACACGCGGGACGTGGAGCTCGTGACCAAATATGCGGACATCCTCCAGGTCGGCACCCGGAA
>JBKJZI010000245.1:0-8201 GCA_046715155.1 Chthonomonadales bacterium
CCGTCCGAATAGGTCTTGCTCTCAAAGTTGTCCAGAACCTGTATCTCGTAGCGGCCCATCAGGAAGACGCCACTGTTTCCGCGTCCCTGGCTGCTGCCGCGCGGCGGATTCGGCGACATCCACTCGACGTGGAGCTGGCAGTCCCCGGAGAAGGACTCTTTCGTTTCCAACGTTCCCGTGGCGCGGGTTACTTCGAAGTAACCGTTCTCGACCTTCCACTTCGCGGGACGGCCGCCGTTTTGCCACTTCGAGAGGCCCTTGCCGTCGAAGAGGACGATGGCGTCGGAGGGCGGGCGGCCCGGCGATTCCGGCGTTCCGGCGGTTCCCGGATCGATAACTCGGGGCTGAGGGCGCGAACTGTCGTGGACGCGCCACTTTCCGCCCGGCAGGAATGGAGTGTCGGTATACCCGAGGTTCTGCGCCCAGGCGGCGAATCCGAGCGCGGCGAGTCCGAAAGTAGTGATGATTGGACGGACTCCGAGACGATATTTCATGGTTAGCTCCTTGAATAGTTTAGCGGGCGTCGTTTCTCCCGGCGACGGCGATTCTCCTTCCGATGATCGGCCGATGACGGATGATTCCGATCGGACTATCGCACGTTCTTGGCACGATTCCGAGGGTTCAACCGCGCCGGACGTGGATTCCGGGGGTGCGATTCCGGTCTTGAGTTACAATGCCGTATGAACCCTGGAAGACGGAATGGTGCCGCATGAAGCGCTAGTTGGCGCATTACGCTCACATAACGCGCGTTAACCGCTATTCGCCGAGGAACTTCCACATCGCTACCCGAAGCCTAAGGACCTATAGCGCCTAGTTAGGCAGACGGAAAGAGCAATGTTGTCGGAGTCCACGGGAATTCCCACCCTCCTTGCGTCGTCGTGGTCCCAGTTTGTTGAAGAGTGGTGCCTTGGCGTACTGCCAGTGACCAGTCGGAACGAGTGCGAACGTGCTCTGAGCGCGCTCTCGGAGTACTGGCCAGAGCGCGTTCACGCGCTCATCGCGGGACCAACGCGGGATTGAGCGTCGTCGCGAACGCAATCGACACCGGCCTCATCCTTGCGGATACGGCCGATCTTGCTGGCGTCAAGCCGGTAGTCTCACGCCTCCGCGCGGGCGAGCGCAGCTCCTTATCTGAGCTAACTGTTGGCGCCACACTGTTTCGATTGGGCCTTCCTCCATCGTTCGGCGTCCCAGCCGGAAATAAGATCCCGGATCTGGCTCTCGGATTTGAAACCGCCACCACCTTCATCGAGGTGATCTCCCCAGAAGGAGCTGAAGTCATCAAAGAGTTCACCGACAGAATCGGCGAAATAGCGGCGTCGATTGTGGCAGTGGGTTCGGGAGCCAATATTGAACTGTTCCTCGATAGTCCACATGAAGTCGACCTGACAATGCTGATAAAAGCGGTAGAAGATTCGCCGTTCTCCGATGAAGTGCAAATTGTTCCGTCGATCGGGCGTCTCTTGAAACGTCCCTTTTCGTTTCCACCAATTGTGTCGCCATCCATCCCGACCGTCACGACCGGAGTTGTTCGGGGAGTAGCACGATCGGTCGTTGACGGGACCGAGGGCGCACTTACAGCCATCAGGGCGCATGTTTTCGATGGTCGGGCGAAAAGGCTCCTTGGAGCCGAACTGCATCACTTCCCGAAGACGGGTCCTAACGTCCTCGTGATCGATGCTGGCAATGTGGTAGGTGGCGTACAGGATTGGAGCCCGTCCATTTCTCGTTGCCTCCAGCCCACTCAGAACACCAGAATCAGCGCTGTGGTTCTTTACAACGCTTATGTTATCGGAAATCCGCCGGATGTCCACAGGGCGTGGAAAGTGATGGTGAATCCTCACGCGGCGCATCCGCTTCCAGAGCGATTGTCGCAAGCGTTGACCACACTCCCTCAGGCGTGGCCGATTGCCGAACCAGGGTTTGCAGCCGACTGCGGCGAGTGATCATGTACCGCTGCCGCTAGATTTCTGGACGTGAGATCGCAGCCACGAAAAGCCAGGTATGTCACAGTACATTGTCGCCGTAGTGCTAGAGACCGAGTTTGGGGACCGCCTCTGTGAACTTGCGGCGCGTATGCCGGTATGGATCGTTGATACGCCGGTGAATCGCAGCGCCGCTGAACAGCACTGGGCGGGCCATCCAATGTCGACGCATCTGGACGGAGTGACGACCTTTACGGTCGATTTGGCGGGCACGGCTGAAGCCTGGCTGGTTGGGATTCTGGCAGATGTCGACCTGCACCACGGCTACTATTCGCACGATCCGGCCTACAGTGCGATAGAGATATACGGAGCATCGCTCACTCCGGAAGTGCGCGAAGCCCTCGCAGAATACGGACTAATGGCTTTTGCTGAGCGGTCTGGCGGGTTTGTTGCGACAAAGGTCCCCAGTGAAGACTAGCTGCCGCCTGTACCGGCACCGACCGTTTTCGAACTCGGGGTTATCATAACGTTTGATGGGCTACCGCCGCGGCTGAACTCTGCTGTTATGCTCCTCGTCCAAGGACGTTGGCACAATGCGAGTTTTGATTCCACTTTCACCAAAGAAGCTAGGCGGGCCGTTCGTTGAAGCTGGCAAAAAAAGTCTTGAGATCCTAGGTAAGCGCGATAAGGCGCTTATTGTTGAGTTCCATGCGCTACCGGAGGGGGTGGATTGGTTTGAGGACTTCGAGTTTATGTACTGCCAGGAGCAGCCCGATGCCGGTACGGTGAAGGTGATTCGCAAGGCTACGGTCGAGGAGCTCAAGCTGTTTCGCGTCCCGGTCTGGATTCAGGACGAGGACGTGCCGGAATGCTGCGGCCGTCCGATGCAATTCGTCGGCCAAATCGATGATGAACGACTTTGCACCGAGCGGCCAAAGGGCGCAAAACTCTGGTGGCATGATACTGCGAGCTTTTACGTGTTTACATGTTCGAAATGCTTGAAGTGCAAGGCTGTGGGCCAGCAGTATTAGTAGCGTGGAGAACTGACCGCTACGCTTCGGATTCTCGGCGCGGCTGGGTAGCGTCGTTTGTCGATTTGGCATGACTATGACGCCTGAGGATTTGGACGCCTACTGATTGGACGGAATCGAAACGTACTTCATAGTGAGCTCTTTGTAGAGTGTGGCGGGCGTCGTTTCTCCTGGCGGGAGGGAACATCCTGCCGGTTTGTCACCCCCCCCGTCACTACAACCGCGAGGGAAACACTGTCAGCGAGACTATCGAAACGTAGCCTACCTAGCGCTCCGGCTGATTCCGCGATGGTCGTTTGCGCTCCTTGCCGAGGACTGCCTCCAGTTCGGCTCATCCTCGAAGACGGTCCAACTTCATGTGCGGTGTTTCCATCTGCTGAAATAGAGTTCGACGCGCGCAGCTCCGGTTTATGAGCAAGTGGGGAGTGGGAGAACGCTATCCGCGCCGCGAATAGTGATCAATGATATTCAAATCTTCGCTCAACCTCGCCCAACGTTCCGTGAAGGAGCATTCCCATGAGCCGCAAGAAGAAGAGCGGATTTGTGACCGTACGTGCCATCGGCGGTACGCATGTAATCTTTCTGGCGTTAGATATGAAGGAATCCGACGCTCAGGGCCTGATGGGATTCGCCATCCAGCGTGATGATCTCACCGAGGATGAGACGGTCTGGCTACGCGGAAACAAGACGTTCGCAGCAATCCGCGAATCCACCGGTATCGAAGACGCGAGCAGTCACAATCACCCATTCCAGGCCTTTCAGTGGGCCGACTATTCGGTCAAACCCGGATACCGCTATCGTTACCGTGTAATACCTATGTACGGCGCGCCCGGCGCGCTGACCGAGGGTGCGGCTACTACGATCCGGATCGATTCGGAACCGCTTTACCATGGAGAAGTAGACATCCACTTCAATCGGGGCGCGATTGCGTCGCAGGCGTTTGCACGGCGGTTTCCAGGGTTAACGCTCGACGCGGCCGGCGCCCCTGCATACGCGTGGCTGGCGCGCGATCTCCTCCCTGCAATGCTCAAATTCATTGGCGCAGCGACTGACAATCGTTTTAGCCTGCGGGCGGCAATCTATGAGATGAAGTGGAAGGCTGTCCTGGACGCCTTCAAGGCCGCCTCCGCAGCGGGAGCCGACGTGAAGATCGTCTATCACGCGAAGGATGATGAAACGGGTCACGGCAATGACGTACATGTTGCTGACGCGGCCATTGGGGACCTGTGCATCAAACGCAAGAGGGCGAAGCTGATGCACAACAAGTTTATGGTGCTCAGCAAAGACGGTCAGCCGCTGTCAGTTTGGACGGGTTCCACAAACTTGAGCCGAAACGCTCTTCATGGCCAGCTCAACGTCGGGCACACCATACATAATCCCGATATGGCTGCCGCATACCTCGGATACTGGGAGAAGCTCAAGGGCGATCCTGAAGCCGACGAGCTCAAGGACTGGGTAGAATCCAACAACCCGCTGCCGCCGTCCGACAATAGCGCCAAGCTCAGTCCGGTGTTCTCGCCACACCGTGGCCGCAGCGTCTTCGATTGGTGGATAAGCATGGCCCGCACGGCAGGGAAACCCCTTTTCATGACGTTTCCGTTTGGAATCGTCAAGGACTTCCGTCCGGTGTTCGACCAAAACGATGCGATTCTCCGATTCGCATTGCTAGACAAATACATTAATGGCGGCAACGCAGCATCCCGCGCAGCCGCCATCGCGGACATTGAGCGAATCCGCCGAAGAGCCAATACCGGGATGGCGCTCGGCGAGCGTATCTTCGTAGACTGGATCGATGGATGGCTCAAGGAGTCTGCGCCGATCGGCGTCAACGTAAACTGGGTGCACACAAAGTTCATGTTGATCGATCCTCTCGGAGCCAAGCCCGTCGTACTTTCCGGTTCGGCGAACTGGAGCGAAGCCAGCGTTGACACGAACGACGAGAACATGGTGGTTTATCGAGACAACAAGCGGGTAGCCGACATCTTTTTCGGTGAGTTCATGCGGATATTCGCCCACCATCGATTCCGCGAGTCGGTCAAGCGGCATATTGAAGAACACGGCACGGCCGCATTCGATTCATGGAAGCCTCAAGACCTATTTGAAGACTGGACGAAGTGGGTGCCGAAGCACTTTAAGCCGGGAAGCGAAGCTGACATCAAACGCCGGTACTTCGCCGCCGCGTAGGGGGTTCGATGACGCCTGAGAACTTCGTAACTCTCTATGAACGCGCCCTTGCAACCCAGCGATGGAGCGAGATTGGGCCGCTGGTGCATCCGGAGGTTTGTGTCACCTTTTCCAATGGCGCGGTGCATAAGGGAGTGACAGCCGTCCGGTCCGCTTTCGAAAAGAACTTCTCCGCCATCCAGGACGAGGAGTACCGAATCTCTGACGTTCACTGGATCATGCGGAGTCAGGAGTTCGCGGTTTACCTGTTTGAATTTGAATGGAGCGGTCTAATCGACGGGTGTAATGCGGGTGGCGCCGGCCGGGGAACTTCGGTGTTGATCCGTCAAGGCGATGACTGGAAGCTGCTTGCCGAGCACCTGGGTCCAAACGCCGGAGGTACTCGCTCATGATAAAGACGCGGGGTCGTGTTTTCGGAATCCTCCTGACGTGTCTCTGGTTTGGCGGTTGGGCGCGGGCGGATTCCGCGCCGGCCAGGCCCAATATCGTCTTTATCCTGGCCGACGACCTCGGTTCGGGCGACGTGGGGTGGCGGGGCGGGGAGATCAAGACGCCGAATTTGGACACGCTCGCCATGGCGGGCGCTAGGCTGGAACAGTTTTACGTGCAGCCGGTCTGTACTCCCACTCGCGCCGCTCTGATGACGGGCCGCTACCCCATGCGCCACGGCCTGCAAACGGGAGTCGTGCGGCCATGGGCGCAGTACGGTCTGCCGCTGGAGGAGCGCACGCTGCCGCAGGCGCTAAAGGAGGCGGGCTACGAGACCGCCATCTGCGGAAAATGGCACCTGGGCCACTTCCGCCCGGAGTATCTCCCCACCCGCCGCGGATTCGACCACCAGTACGGGCACTACAACGGTGCGATCGATTACTACACGCATGACCGTGACGGCGGACACGACTGGCATCGAAACGACAAAGCCTCTCGCGACGAAGGCTACAGCACGACATTGCTAGCTCGCGAAGCCGTCCGCCGAATCCGCGAGCGAGACAAAGCGAAGTCGCTGTTCCTCTACGTTCCCTTCAACGCCGTCCACGCGCCGCATCAAGTACCCGAGGAGTTCACCAAGCCGTACGCGCACCTGAATGGCAACCGCCGAATCTACGCCGGGATGCTGTCGGCCATGGACAAGGCAGTAGGCGAGATCATCTCGGCCCTGGACGATGAGGGACTCCGCAAGAACACTCTAATCGTCTTCTCCAGCGATAATGGCGGTCCGAATCCGGCAAGGATCACCAGCAACGGTAAGCTGCGCGCCGGGAAAGGGACCGTGTATGAGGGCGGCGTGCGGGTGGCGGCGTTCGCACATTGGGAAGGGTCGCTGAAGCCGCGGGCTGTGAATGAGCCGCTGCACATGGTGGATTGGTACCCCACTCTGCTGAAGCTCACGGGAGCAAGGCTCGAACAGAAACTGCCGGTGGATGGGCTCAATATCTGGCCCGTCCTAGCGGAGGGGAATCGGTCGCCTCACGAGGCGATCCTGATCAACGCCGCACCGGATGGCGGGGCGATTCGAGTTGGAGACTGGAAGTTAGTAGTCACCCAATCCGGCCAACGCGGGCGACGGCGACAACGCCAGGCCGCGCAGGCTTCGGTGGAGTTGTTCAACCTTGCGACGGATCCTGGTGAGGCGGAGAACCTCGCGCTGGGGAATCCGGAGAAAGTGAAATCGATGCTCGCTCGCTACGGCGCGTTAGCCGCTCAAGCCGTTCCGCCAAAAGCGGCCGCTAAACCCCCCGGCTTCAAGTCCCCGGCGGTGTGGGGAGAGCAGTGAAGAGGTGAGACCACGAGTGGAGTGAAGGGTCCCAATGCTCCACTACTCCACTACTCCATTACTCCATCACTCCTCAAAATCCGCCGGCCGCAGGTCCTGGACGATGAATTGAACTTTGACCTGGCCGTTGAAGTGGTTGAGGTCGGGGCGGTAGCATAGGGTTACGGAATCGCCCTGGTCGACGTGTTCGGCTAGGTCGCCGTTGTGCCACCAGCAGGCGTCGGTCGGCGGCATGCCGTCGGCGTGGACGACGAGCTTGAGGTGCTGGGATTCTTTGCCCATTCGCGACACCTTCTCGACCTCCAGGGCGCGGCTTACGAAGAGCGGCTCCGGATTATCCATTCCCCAGGGTTCGAACTGCTCCAATTCGCGCATGAGTTTAAGGGTCACTTCGGCGGGGTCGATCTTCATCTCCGGTTCCAGGGCAGGGCGGAAATCCTCTTCTGTGAGGTTTTCGAGGGCGTGTTGATTCAGGGAATCGCGGAATCCATCCAGGTTAGCCAGGTCCAATGACAGCCCGGCTGCGTGGGAGTGGCCGCCGAAATCCAGCAGGTGCTCTCCTGAGGCGATGATACCTGCGAGAAGGTTGTACGGCGAGATGCTGCGAGCCGACCCTTTTCCGCGCCCCGTCTCCTCGTCCACTGCTATGACTACGGTGGGCCGGTTGTACCGCTCGACCAGGCGGCCCGCTACTAACCCGACGACCCCCGCCGGCCAGTTTTTGCCGGTAATCACCAGGCAGCCGGCGCCTTCCAGGTCCTGCTCCGCTAGCTGGGCCATCACCTCCGCCATCACGCGCTCCTGCTCCTGCCGGCGTTCGACATTGACGCGTTCCAGCGTGGCGGCAAGCTGCTGCGCTTCCTGCTTATCCTTCGTCAGCAGCAGGCGCAGGGAGAGCTCTGCATCATCGATGCGACCTACCGAGTTGAGACGCGGACCTATGCCAAAGCCGATATCGCGCTCGGTAATGAGGCGAGGCTCGATCTCGGCTGAACGCATCAGCGCCTGGATTCCAGCCTTCTTGGTTGTCCGCAGCGCATCCAGCCCGTGCTTGACGATAACCCGGTTGTCTTCTCGCAGCGGCATCATGTCGGTCACCGTGCCCACGGCGGCTAGGTCGACGAACGCCCGGCGGTACTTATCCACGTTCTGGCCAAGGTGCCGAACCAGCGCTTCACCCATCCGAAATGCCACTCCCACCCCGGCCAGGTAAGGGAAGGGATAGGTCGAATCGGTCCTATGCGGATTCACCACTGCGACGGCCTTCGGAATCTCATCCCCCGGCAT